>NZ_RBLU01000009.1 GCF_003989515.1 Curtobacterium sp. HSID17257 | reverse complement strand
GGATCTAGACCTGTCGGTGGAGCCGAGTCTCGCCGCGCGGCGAGACTCGGCTCCACCGACAGTTCTCGCGCCCTCCGGCGCGAGAACTGTCGCCCACGCCGAGTCTCGGTCTAGCGCGCGCGTCAGCGCACGTCAGCGTGCGGCGGCCGCCAGGCCGTGCGCGGCGGCGACGGCCTCGTTCACGACTCGGCCGGCGTGCACGTTCACGCCCTTCGCGAGCGCCGGGTCCGCCGAGGTCGCCTGCTCCCACCCCTGGTCGGCGATCGCGAGGGCGTACGGCAGCGTCGCGTTCGTCAGCGAGATCGTGCTGGTACGCGGGACCGCTCCGGGCATGTTCGCGACGCAGTAGTAGACGGCGTCGTGCACGGCGAACGTCGGGTCGTCGTGGGTCGTCGGCCGCGAGCCCTCGAAGCAGCCGCCCTGGTCGATCGCGATGTCGACGAGCACCGACCCCTGCCGCATGTCCGCGACCATGGCGTCGGTCACGAGCTTCGGCGCCGAGGCACCCGGGATGAGCACCGAGCCGATGACGAGGTCCGCGTCACGCAGCGTGTCGGCGATCGCGTGCGAGGACGACCGCAGCGTCGTGATCCGCCCGTCGAAGCGGGCGTCGAGCGCACGCAGCCGCGGCAGGCTGATGTCGAACACGGTGACCTCGGCGCCGAGCCCGAGCGCCATCGTGGCGGCGTGCTCCCCCGCCACACCGCCGCCGATGACGACGACGCGACCGCGCGGCGTCCCCGGCACGCCCCCGAGCAGCAGCCCGCGGCCGCCCTTCGTGCGCATGAGCTGGTCGGCACCGACCTGCACGGAGAGCCGCCCGGCGATCTCCGACATCGGGGAGAGCAGCGGCAGCGACCGGTCGGGCAGCTGCACCGTCTCGTAGGCGATCGCGGTCGCTCCGGAGGCGACGAGCGCGTCGGTGAGCGGGCGGTCGGCCGCCAGGTGCAGGTAGGTGAAGAGCACCTGTCCCGGACGGATCGAGCCGTACTCGGAAGCGACCGGCTCCTTCACCTTGAGGACGAGCTCCGCCTGCTCCCAGACCTCGGCGGCGGTGTCGACGACGGTGGCCCCCGCAGCCCGGTACTCGTCGTCCGAGAAGGACGATCCTGCTCCGGCGCCGGCCTGCACGAGCACGCGGTGTCCGTGCAGGGCGAGTTCACCCACACCCGCCGGTGTGGCCGCGACGCGGTACTCGTTGTTCTTGACTTCGGTGGGGACGCCGATCAGCATCACGGACTCCTTCGTGGGTGGTGCAGGACACCTCCACGATGCGCCGGAGTTCGTTCCGCGTACGTTCCGACCGAACATCTGCGCGACGAACGCCCGTTCGATTGCGCGAGATTCGGCTCACGCCGCTCCCGCGACCGCTCGGTCAGCGCGTCCGGAGCGATTCGCTCGGCAGTTCGCCGAAGCGTGCGCGGTAGGTCGCCGAGAACCGTCCGAGGTGTCCGAAGCCCCAGGCCCGGGCGATGTCCGCCACGCTGGTGTCGTCGCGGTCACCGTGGAGCAGGTCCCCCCGTGCGCCGTCGAGGCGCACGCTGCGCAGCAGGTCTCCCGGCGTCTGGTCGAGGTGTCGCCGGAGCGACTGCTGGAGTCCACGCGGGCTGAGCCCCGCGGCCGCGGCGATCTCGGCGGTCCCGATGGCGTCCCGCGCGTGGGCGTGCACGTACTCGAGCGCCAGCCGCAGTCGGGCGTGCTCCGGACCGTTGCCGGTCACCGTCGACTGCCACCGCTCGCGGTGCGGGAAGGCCTCGACCGCCGCCGTCGCGAAGGCGTCGACGATGCTGCGCCGTGCCGCCGGAGTGAGGTCGTGGTCGCTGCGCAACCAGGTGGACGAGTGCGCACGGACGACCGACTGCCACGCGTTGATGCCCTCGGCGGTCGGCCGGTGCATCGCGTCGAACGTGAGGTCGTCATCGCCCACGAGTGCTCGGACGTGGGCACGGTCGAGCTGCACGAGGTTCAACCCGATGTCGCGGTGGTGCAGTTCGTAGGCGTCGGGCAGCACCACCGGCACGCCGGCCTCGAAGTCGACGCTCCGACCGCCGAAGGTGAGGGTGCTGGAGCCGGATCGCAGCCACGCGACGATGACCTGGTCGTCGACGACGCTCTCGGTGCGCAGGTCGACCATGAACCGTGACGTCCGCAGCGACATCAGGTCGTCGCTCACCCCCGCGAAGTCCCACTGCGGGCGCTGCCGGGTCCGCCGGACCCGAGGGGCGCGGAAGTCGTAGTCGCCCGTGAAGAACGACAGCGCTTCGTCGACGTCGGTACCGGCGATGCGTCGGAAGGAACGGCCGTCCGTCGCGGTCGCAGGTGCCGCCAGGACGGCGCCGTCGGACTCCACCTGGCCGGGGTTCTCGTGGGAAGGCACCATGCACGAGAACGTACTGGGGACCACCGACAAAGAAGGTCGGCACCTGACCCAGGCACCGCGCAGGCACCGCACGGGCTCCGCACGCATGCACTGCGGTCAGGGCTGCAGGATCGCCTGTCCGACGCTCTCGTCCAGGATGAGGTCGGTGACCAGGCCGGCCGCGAGCGCGCCCTTCAGTGACGCGGCCTTCGACCGCCCGGCCACCACGCACACCCGCCGCGGCGCCCGCTTGATCGTGTCGAGGTCCGGCGCCCCGGCCCGGGCGTTCACCCCGATGTCCTTCCAGGACCCGTCCGCGCGGTAGAACACGGTCGAGACGTCCCCGACGACGCCGGCCTCGGACAGCTCGTCACGGTCCGAGGGGTCGAGGTACCCGCCCGAGTAGACGTGCGAGGGCACCGGCGCCTGCGGCGCTCCGACGCCGAACACGACGAGGTCCATGCGTTCGTGCAGGTCGAGCACGCGACGGATCGACCGCTCGCGGAACAGGGCCTCCTTCGTCGCCGGGTCGTCGAAGAACGCCGGGACGGGGAACTGCTGCACGAACGCGCCGTACGCCTCACCGAAGCGACGGAGGATCTCCGACGCGTAGACGATGCCGGTGGTCCGGGTGTTCGCGGCGCCGTTGATCTGCACGACCGTGGACCCGTGCGTCGTCTTGGGCACGAGGTAGCGGCTCACGGCGCTGACGGTCGATCCCCACGAGATGCCGATCACCATGTTCGACTCGACGTACTGCGTCAGGATGCGCGCGGCGGACAGGGCGACGCGCTCGAGCCGGTCGACGTCGCTCGTGTGGTCCGGTACCGGGACGACGTGCGCGTGCACCCCGAACCGTGCGCGGATGTTCCGGCTGAGCGCGGCCGCCTGGTCGAGCGGCGAACGGATCTGGATGTCCACCAGCCCGGTGTCCCTGGCGTACTTCAGCAACCGCGACACCGAGGACCGCGAGGTCCCGAGCTCGTCCGCGATGGCGTCCATCGTCAGGTCCTGCAGGTAGTACAGGTGCGCGGCGCGCAGCGCCTGCTGCGTTCGCATCGGCTGCGCTGCGTCAGTCACGGAACCGAGCATGCACGGACGTGCACGGCCTCTGCAACCCCTGTCGCGCCTCCCGGCCGTCGCCCCCGCCCCCGCAGCGGCGTCGGGAGCCGCCCCGACGACGCGACCGACACGTGTGCTGCACGTTCGTGCACGCAAGTTGCCCGCCCTCTCACCCAGGAGCACCATCGAAGGCGTCCCCACGGAACCGACCAAGGAAGCGACGCACCATGTCGAAGAAGACGCAGCCCCGGAAGACGGTCAGCGCGCTCACCGAGCGCCCGAACGCACAGGTCCTCATCGTCGGTGGCGGCATCAACGGCATCGCCACCTTCCGCGACCTCGCCCTGCAGGGCGTCGACGTCGTGCTCGTCGAGCGCGGCGACTACGCCGGCGGCGCCTCGGCCGCGTCGAGCCACATGATCCACGGCGGCATCCGCTACCTGGAGAACGGCGAGTTCCGCCTGGTGCGCGAGAGTGTGCAGGAGCGCAACGGCCTGATCCGCATCGCCCCGCACTACGTCAAGCCGCTGCAGACGACGATGCCGATCTTCTCGACCTTCTCCGGCATCATGAACGCCCCGCTGCGCATGCTCACCCACAAGCAGCGTTCGACCAAGGAGCGCGGCGCCGCGCTCATCAAGATCGGCATGACGATCTACGACTCCTTCTCGCGTGACGGCGGATCGGTGCCGAAGCACCGCTTCCTGACGAAGAAGGCGGCGCTCGCCGACATGCCGGCGCTCAACAAGGACCTGAAGTACACGGGCACCTACTACGACGCCTCCGTGCACGAGCCGGAGCGCCTCGCGCTCGACGTGCTGAAGGACGGCCTCGCCGCGGCGCAGGGCACCGGCAGCGCCGCGACCGCCCGTGCCGTCAACTACGTCGAGGCAGCCGGCACCCGCGACGGCGGCGTCGTGCTCCGCGACCGCGAGACCGGCGAGGACTTCGTGTTCACCGCTGACGTCGTCGTGAACGCCTCCGGCCCCTGGACCGACCTGACGAACCAGGCGTTCGGCGGCGAGACGAAGTTCATGGGCGGCACGAAGGGCTCGCACATCGTCGTCAAGAACGACGAGCTGCTCGAGGCGACCAAGGGCCGCGAGCTGTTCTTCGAGAACAACGACGGCCGCATCGTCCTCATCTACCCGCTCAAGGGCCGGGTGCTCATCGGGACGACGGACATCGACGCGGACCCGTCGAAGCCGGTGACCACGACCGAGGAGGAGATCGACTACTTCTTCGGGCTGGTGAAGCACGTCTTCCCGCAGATCGAGGTCACCCGCGACCACATCGTCTACAGCTACTCGGGCATCCGCCCGCTCCCCCGCCACGAGGACACCGCTCCCGGCTTCGTCTCCCGCGACTACCGGATCGTCGACACCCCGATCGCCGGGCTGCCCGGCACCACGGTGCTGAGCCTGGTCGGCGGCAAGTGGACGACGTTCCGCGCCCTGGCCGCGCACCTGTCGAGCGACGTCACCACGAAGCTCGGCATCGCCCGGAAGGTCGACACGACCGGCATGGCGATCGGCGGCGGCAAGGACTTCCCGACGACCGACGCGCAGCGCGCCCTGTGGATCAAGTCCCACCGTGACGGCCTCGACGAGTCCGTCGTCGAGGGGCTGCTCGAGCGCTACGGCACCCGTGCCGCCGAGGTCGTGGACGTCCTCACCGACGGCCCGGTCGAGCCGCTCGAGTCCGACCCCTCGCTCACCCGTGCCGAGGTCGCGTACTTCGCGCAGCACGAGCAGGCGGTCCACCTGGTCGACGTGGTACTCCGTCGCACGAACCTCGCCTTCGTCGGCGGTGTCACGATCGACCTGCTCGACGAGCTGGCCGACGTGCTCGCGGACGCCCTGGGCTGGAGCACCGAGGAGCGAGCGGACGAGGTCCAGCGCACCCTCGACGTCCTGCGCGAGTCGCACGGCGTGATCGTGCCGCTGCACACGACGGCGCAGCCCGCGTAGGGGTTCCGCAAGACGCAACGTCGGCGGCTCCTCGCAGTGATGTACCGCTGCGGGGAGCCGCCTTCGTTGCGTTCCGCGGGTCGAGACGGACGACGGACGGACGGACGGGAGGCGCGGTGCCAGCTGGCACCGCGCCTCCCGTCCGTCCGTCGTGTCGGCGGGTCAGAACGCGTCGCCGGTCGGGTCCTGCGCCGTCCGGTCGATCAGGTCCTCGCCCCCGACGGGCTCGCCCTCCCAGTCGACCAGGCGCCACCCGTCGTCGAATGACCCCTCGACCTCGACGATGCCGGTGTTCTCGAGGTGCCGCTTCGTGCCGAACTCGTCGGGGGTGTTCTGCGCGACCGCACTGGCCCACGTCCGGATCGCCGCGCCGTGGCTGAACGCGGCAGCGACCTCGACCCCCGACGCGAGGATCTCCCGCACGGCGACGTCGTAGCGCGCGAAGAAGTCGTCGCCGCTCTCGCCACCGGGCATCCGGCTCGCGCGGTCGCCCGCCGACCAGCCGTGCACGGTCGAGATGTACAGCTGCACCGAGGTCCGGTCGCGCTTGCCCTGCAGGTCCCCCGCCTCGATCTCGCGCAGTCCGGGGAGCACGACGGGTTCGATCCCGAGTGCGGCGGCGAGCGGCGCCGCGGTGAGCTGCGTCCGGACCATCGACGAGACGAAGAGCCGCTCGATGCCGCGGTCGGCCAAGGCCGTCGGCAGCGCGTCCGCCTGCTGCTGCCCGAGCTCGGTGAGCCCGGGGCCGGGTACCTCGGCGTCGAGCACGCCGTCCACGTTCGCGGGGGTCTGGCCGTGCCGGATGAGCAGGAGTCGCATGATCCCACCCTACGGACGGCCGGTGACCTACCCCTGGCGGGCCTTCCAGCGGGGGTCACGCTTGTTGATGACGTACACGCGTCCACGGCGACGCACGATCTGCGAACCGGGGATCTTCTTCAGCGCCTTGAGCGAGTTGCGGACCTTCACGGGGCTCCTTCCTGCACCGACTCCTTGTTGAGAACGGTTATCATGTAGGGTACTCGACATGCGCCCCGCAGCAACCACCCTCGTCACCGCCCTGCACGATGCCGACGCCGTCCGCACCGCCGCACGGATCAGCAGCGGCCACCGCATGCACGTCGCCGGCAACGCCCTCGCCGCAGCCCGGGGCATCGCCGCGCGCCGCGACCAGCTCGACCGGGTGTGCGGGCCCGACGCCGACCACGACCTGGTCGTGACGCTCGCGCCCGAGGTCGACGTCCGCGCGGTCGGCATGATGCTCGCGAACGCCGCACGCTCGGAGACCGGGGACGACCGGGTCCTGCGCCACGTCGTCGCCGTGCTCCGTGCGGACGATGTCGCCCACCTGCTCTGGTCGGACGTGGACGACGCCTTCGTGGCGGCCGAGCGGGTGGTCTCCGTCGTCGAGTACGCCACGGTGATCGCACTCGACCGCGTCGAGCCGCTGTCCGGTCGACGGCGTCGTGCGCTCGTGGCACTGCTCCACCGCATGGCGCCGCACGCGGTGATCGTCGCGGCGCCCACCCTGCGCAGCCCGCTCGACCTCCCGGCGTCGAACGGCGGCGCGGCGCGGCTGCTGGTGTCCGGCGCCGGATGGATGCGCGCGCTCTCGACCGACGCGGACCGGGCCGACACCGGCCGCGGTCCGCGGGACGACCTGGTGTCGATGCGGTACCGCGAACCCCTGCCGTTCCACCCGGGCCGACTCGCCGACGTCATCGCACACGACCTCGCCGCGGGGGCGAACGGCCGTGTGCTGCGCTCGAAGGGCTTCTTCCGCCTGGCATCCCGCCCGGACCACGTCGGGTCGTGGTCGAGCTTCGGGGCGATGCTCGCGCTCGACCCCACGGCGAACCCGTCCTGGGACGAGGACGCACCCGTCGGTCAGGCGATCTGGTTCGTCGGCGAGCGCCTCGACGTGCACGCGATCGAGCGGGCCCTCGACGGCGCCCTGCTCACGCCGGACGAGCTGCTCGCCGGACCGGACGTCTGGCGACGGTGGGCGGACCCGTTCCCGGTGTGGCCGGCGCTCGACCCCTCGCACGAGCACCGACACGACTGACCGACGCCGGGCGCGTGCCCGGACGGACAGCGACGTCGCACGCGTCGATCGACACGTGCGACGTCGCTGTCCGTGTGCCGGTCACCCGAGCGAGCCGGTCGCCCTCAGCGCCGGACGGCGTCCGCCCGGTCCTGCGCCGCGAACGGCAGGTCCCCCAGGTCGAGGTTCGGGTTCGTGTCCTGCGTGAGCACGAGCTCGCGCGCCTCGTCCTCGGACTCCACCGCGGGCATCGACCCCGGGAGCGGCCGCTGCGACGACTCCCGCATGCAGAACACGCCGATCGCCCCGACGATGCTCATCGCCACGAGGAAGTACGCGGGCGCGAGCTGGTCCCCGGTGGCGGTCAGGAGTGCCTGCACGATCAGCGGCGTCGTCCCGCCGAACACCGCGATGGCGATGTTGTACGCGAAACCCATGCCGCCGTAGCGGGTCGACGTCGGGAAGAGCGCGGGCAGCGACGCCGCCTGGTTCGACACCCACAGCGCGGTCATCAGCGCCAGCAGCCCGAGACCGGCGAGGGTCGACCACTGCGCACCGTGACCGATGAGCAGGAACGCGGGGACGGCGAGCACGACCGTGGTGCCGGCGCCGATCCACATCACGGTGCGACGCCCGATGCGGTCCGACAGCCGTCCGGCGACGGGCAGCATCACGGCGAGGAGCACGAGGACGGGGATGGTGAGGAGCGTGCCGTCGATCGCGGAGTAGCCGAGCGAGTCGGTGAGGTACGTCGGCATGTACGAGGTCAGCGCGTAGCCGACCGTGTTCGAGGCGCCGACGAGCATGATCGCGATGACGATCGGGCGCCAGTGGTCCCGCACCATGACGAGCACGTTGGCGGGGCGACCGCCCTCGGCTGCCTCGCGGTCCGACGCAGCGGCCTCCTGCGCGGCCTGGGTCGCCTGGAAGACCGGGGACTCCTCGATGCGCAGGCGGAACCAGATCGCGACGACGCCGATCACACCGGCGAGCAGGAACGGCAGGCGCCAGCCCCAGGCGGTCATCCTCTCGTCGCCCAGCGTCACCTGCAGCACGGTCACCACGGTGGCGCCGAGCGCGAAGCCCATGTAGCTGCCGAAGTCGAGGATGCTCGCGAAGAAGCCGCGTCGGCGGTCGGGTGCGTACTCGGTGACGAACGTGGTGGCGCCGGCGTACTCACCACCGGTCGAGAAGCCCTGTGCGAGCTTCAGCACGACGAGCACGACCGGAGCGACCGCACCGATGGTCGACCACGCCGGCAGCACCCCGATGAGGAAGGTCGACGACGCCATCAGGACCAGCGTCGTGGCGAGCACCTTCTGCCGACCCAGCCGGTCCCCCAGCCGCCCGAACACGATCCCGCCGAGGGGCCGCGCGACGTAGGTGGCCGCGAACACCCCGAGGCTGAAGAGGATCTGCACCGACGGCTCGGCCGTGGGCAGGAACACCTTGCCCATCGTCACCGCCAGGTAGCCGTAGACCCCGACGTCGTACCACTCCATCGTGTTGCCGACGACCATGCCGCTGACGGCCCGGCGCATCATGCTCTTGTCGACCACCGTGACGTCGCTGACCCGCAGACGTCGGGGCGGTCGGGTGGTGGTACTGCTGGGGTCGGAACCCATACGCGATCTCCTCGTGGTGGGGCGGGCCGATCGGTACCGGCCCGGAACAGCCAGCTACGGTACCGACCGACCGACATGTCACTGGTCGGGGATTCACAGGTACCGGCGTGTCACCCGGACGGGGGTCACCGCGCTTCCGCTCGCCGGTGCCGATGTGCCGCGAGGTCACGAGGCGGTAACGTCGGCCCCGTGGCGATCGAAGCGGACACGAAGGACTGGACCTGGGTGATCGGCAGCGCCTGCCCCGACTGCGGATTCGACGGCGCGGCCCTGGCGTTCCGTGACGTCCCGGCGGTGCTCACCGACAACGCCGCCGCCTGGCCGGAGCAGCTCGCCCGCGACGACGTGCGGCAGCGCCCCGACGACCACACGTGGTCGCCGCTCGAGTACGGCGCGCACGTCCGCGACGTCCACCGGAAGATGACGGAGCGCCTCCAGCTCGTCCTCGCCGAGGACGACCCGGCCTTCCCGAACTGGGACCAGGACGCCACCGCCGTCGAGGACCGCTACGACGAGCAGGACCCGGCGGTCGTCTCCCGGGAGCTCACCGACGCGGCGCGCGCCGCCGCGGCCGCCTTCGCAGCGGTCCCCGACGACGCCCTCGGGCGGACCGGTCGCCGGTCGGACGGCAGCGTCTTCACGGTCGCGACCCTCGCGACCTACTCCGCGCACGACCCGGTGCACCACCTGTGGGACGTGCGCCGGACCGCCGACCGCACGGAGTGACGGACGGGAGGCGCGGTGCCGGCCCGCACCGCGCCTCCCGTCCGTCCGTGGTCGCGTCGCGGCTCAGGCGAGCGCGTCGAGCAGGGCGCGCGCGGTCGCGGCGTCCGTCACGAGCTCGTTGATCATGCCCGCGCGGACGGCGCCGATGATGCTCGGTACCTTCGCCGCCCCGACGGCGACGCCGACCGCGTGCGGGACGCCCGCGAGGACCGCACGCGAGGTCCGGACCATGCGCTCGCTGCCGGGGAACTCGATCGGCGACCCGTCGGCGGCGAAGAAGTTCAGGCAGACGTCACCGGCGGCCTGGTCGAAGACGGCGTCCTCGACCGGGATCCCCCGCGCGAGTGCGTCGCGCGTCGCGGTCGGCGCACCGACACCGAGGATCGCCCCCTTCGCGCGCCCCCAGAGCCCGACGACGTGCTGGAAGGCGGGGTCCTCGTCGAGCGACGCCCGCATCGCGGCCGACGGCAGGGCCTGCGCGAACAGGAACGCCGGGATCGCACCGGAGTGCTCCGCTGCGGTGCGGGTGATCTCGTTCGTCTGGAACCACGGCATCGGGTCCGCCTGCCCACCGACGGTGGGGACGAGCTGCACGCCCGCGAGCGGCGGCATCCCCGTCTGCGCGACGTCGTAGACCGTCCGCCCCGAGGACACCAGGACCGCGTCACCAGGGGTGAGTCCCATCCCCTCGACCGCGGTCGCGATGGGGGCGGCGAGGTCGGCGCCGAGCGTCGTCTGGTGCGTCACGGCGGCGAGGTGCACGGCGCCGAGGCCGAGCACGACCTGCAGCCGTTCGGCGAGCGCGACGGTCTCGTCCTGGAAGGGGTCCACGACGTCGATGCGGACGAGGCCGGCACGACGGGCCTCGGCGACGAGGCGGCTCACCGTGGGGCGGGAGACCCCGAGGCGTGAGGCGATCTCGACCTGGGTGGCGTCCTCGAGGTAGTACATCCGCGCCGCCTGGTAGACGGTGTCGAGCGGGAAGCGGGCCCGCGACCCCTCGGCGCCGGTGGTGCTCTCGGAGGACATGCTGCGGGACCCTTCGGATCGGTCGGACACTCGGATCGTAGTCCGACCGAGGGTCACCGGATCGTGAACCCGCCGTCCACGCGGAGGTCCGCGCCGTTCACCATCGCGGCACCGTCGCTCGCAAGGAACAGCACCGCGGCGGCGATCTCGGCGGGGGTCGCGAACCGCCCGGTCGGGATCTCGTCCTGGTGCCGGAGGCCAGCCTCGTTCCCCCAGGCCGCCCGACCGAGGTCGGTGAGCACGACGGTCGGCGAGACCGTGTTGACCGTGACCCCGCGTCCGCCCCACTCGAGCGCGAGCACCCGGGTCAGCCCGAGGACGCCGGCCTTCGACGCGCAGTAGGCAGCGTGCCGGTCGAGGCCGACGTGGGCGGCCTGCGACGCGATGTTCACGATCCGGCCGCCGCCCGCGGCGAGCATGTGCCGCCCGACGGCCTGCGCCAGCCGGAACGTCCCGGTCAGGTTGACGTCGAGCGTGCGCGCCCAGGCCCCGGCGTCGAGGTCCTCGGCGGCGTCGAGCGCGACGATGCCGGCGCAGTTGACGAGCACCTCGATCGAGCCCGCGGCTTCGACGACCTGCTGGACCGCAGCGGCGACGGAGCCGTCGTCGGTGACGTCGCACGCGAGCCCGAGGTGCGCGCCGGCGGTGACGGCGGGCAGCTCGGCGGCAGCCTCGGCGGAGGGGTCGGCCCTGACGTCGACGATGGCGACCCGGGCACCGCGCGCGGCGAAGGCGTGCGCGATCGCGTTGCCGATGCCGGACGCGCCGCCCGTGACGACGGCGGTCCGGCCCGTCAGGTCGTTGGTCAGGTCGACGGCACCGGGGCCCGGTCGGAGCGCGGCGGCGAGGTCGGTTTCCGCGGCGAGGTCGGTGTCGGCGGTGCGGTCGGTGCGGTCGGTGTCGGCGGTGTCGGCGGTGCGGTCGGTGTCGGCGGTGGTCATGGTCGCTCCCTTGCGATGCGCGGTGGTCGAGAGGGAACCGTACCAGAAATTGTGTTCTGGACATCTGTTCCCGACCGTGTACAGTCGTCGCCGAACCATCGGAACGGGCGCACCGCCCGGCTGACCAACGGAGGACCAGCACATGTCGACGACGACGACCGAGACCCCGGCGCAGGGCGACGCGCACCGCGAGATCCCGACCACGATGCGCGCCGTCGTGGTCCACGGACCGGGCGACTACCGACTCGAGGAACGCCCGGTCCCCCAGCCCGGACCGGGCGAGCTCCTGCTCCGCACGGACGCCGTCGGCATCTGCGCGAGCGACCTGAAGTGCTACCACGGCGCCGCGAAGTTCTGGGGCGACGAGAACCGCCCCGCGTGGGCCGAGCGGGACCGCATCCCCGGTCACGAGTTCGTCGGGACGATCGTCGCGGGTGACGACGTCGCGCTCGCGAAGCGCGGGGTGTCCCTCGGCGACCGGATCGCCTGCGAGCAGATCGTGCCCTGCTGGGAGTGCCGGTACTGCCTCGAGGGTGCCTACTGGATGTGCAACGTCCACGACATGTTCGGCTTCAAGGGCTTCGACGGCGCCATGGCCGAGTACGTGCTCGTGCCGTCGAAGGCCCTGACGCACCCGGTCGACCGCTCGCTGCCCGGCCAGGTCGCCGCGTTCGCCGAGCCGCTGTCCTGCGCCTTCCACGCCGTCGAGCGCGGCGACATCCGGTTCGGCGACACCGTGGTGATCGCCGGCGCCGGCCCGATCGGCCTGTCCGCCATCGCCGGTGCCCGCCAGAAGAACCCGCTGCGGATCATCGCCCTCGACGTCGTCGACGACAAGCTCGCGCTCGCCCGCAGGGTCGGTGCCGACCTCACGATCAACATCGCGCACGAGGACGCCGTCGCTCGGGTGAAGGAGCTCACCGACGGCTACGGCGCCGACGTCTACATCGAGGCGACCGGCCACCCCTCCGCCGTGCCGCAGGGGCTGAACCTGCTCCGCAAGCTCGGCACCTTCGTCGAGTACTCGGTGTTCAAGGACGCCGTCTCGGTCGACTGGTCGATCATCTCCGACGACAAGGAGCTCGACGTCCGCGGTGCCCACCTCGGGCCGCACACCTGGCCGGCCGCGATCAAGCTGCTCGAGTCGGGCACGCTGCCGATGGACGACATCTGCACGCACCAGTTCCCGCTCGAGGACTTCCAGCAGGCGCTCGACCTGGTCGGCGACTCGGCGGGCGCGTCCGTCAAGGTGTCGATCGTCCCGTCGCTGTCGGCGCCCACCACGTCCGTCCCGACCACGTCCGCCGCGCGGGCCTGAGCGCCGAGGAGTCCCGCGATGTCGACGACGACCGCGCGCACCACCACTGCGCCCACGACCACCGCCGCCCGCCCCGAAGGTCGGCTCGACCGGATGGGCATCCCCCGTCCGCTCGCCCTCGGCTTCGTCGCCGTGCTGGTCTTCATGACCGGCAACGGCGTCGAGTCGAACTTCATCACGCCGCACATGGTCGCAGTCCTCGGCAGCCCCGAGGCCACCGTCGCCACGATCGTCACGTCCTACAGCCTCGCCGCGCTCATCGGCAGCTACGTCTCCGGCGCCCTCTCCGACCTGGTCGGGCCGCGCCGGGTGATGATCCTCGGGTTCGCCGTCTGGGTGGTCTTCGAGGTGCTGTTCCTGCTGGCGCTGAACGTCGAGAGCGTTCCCTTCGCCGCCGTCGCCTACGCGCTGCGCGGCTTCGGCTACCCGCTCTTCGCGTTCGCCTTCCTGGTGTGGGTGAACATCACCACGCCGGTCGAGCGCAACGGTGCGGCGGTCGGCTGGTTCTACGTCGCGTTCACGGGCGGTCTCCCGACCCTCGGGTCGCTCTTCGCCATCGGGGCGATCCCGGTGTTCGGCGGCGGCACGGTGGGTGAGACGGGCGCGATGACCGCGTCGATCGGCCTGGTGGTCGCCGGGTTCCTGATCATGCTGTTCGGCGTCCGCCTGCCCAACGGGTTCTCGCGGATCGCGCCGGCCGGCGAGAGCGCCTGGCGGGTCCTGACGAGCGGCATCCGGCTCACGGCGACCCGACCGAAGGTCCTGATGGGCTTCCTCGTCCGCCTGATCAACACCGCACCCGAGTTCGGCATGTTCGTCGTGCTTCCCGCGATCATCGCGAACGACCGCGGCTGGGGCCAGAGCCGGTGGCTGCTCATGACGGTCTGCGTGTACGCGACGAACATCCTGGTCAACGCCCTGTTCGGCTGGGTCGGCGACCGCATCGGCTGGCAGCGCACCGTGAAGTGGTTCGGCATCGTCGGCTCCGCGACCGGGCTCGTCGCCTGGTGGTACGTCCCGCAGCTCGTGCCCGCCGGGTCCGACTGGGGCTACGTGCTCTCGGTCGTCGCCGGCTGCGTCTTCGGCTGCCTGCTCGCGGGCTTCGTCCCGATGGGCGCGATCATGCCGGCGCTCGCCCCGGAGCACAAGGGCGCCGCGATGGCGATGTACACGACCGCCGCCGGTGGCGCGGCCTTCCTCGGCACCGGTGTCGTCGCGGCGGTCTTCGCGCTCGGCGGCGGCGGCCAGGCGGTCACGTGGACCTTCGTCGGCCTCTACGCCTGCGCGTTCGTGATGATCCACTTCCTCGACGTGCCCCAGGGGCGCCCGCACCGCGGCACCCGCTGAGACACGTCGCCTCTCCCTCAACCCACCCCGGACCCCGGTCCACCGCACGACAGGAACGCACTCCCATGACCACGATCCACGACGACCCCGAGGACTTCGCCGAGGACCAGCTCG
Organism: Curtobacterium sp. HSID17257; assembly: GCF_003989515.1. Taxonomy (GTDB): domain Bacteria; phylum Actinomycetota; class Actinomycetes; order Actinomycetales; family Microbacteriaceae; genus Curtobacterium. The sequence goes on along the minus strand of NZ_RBLU01000009.1, from coordinate 50,353 downwards.
CCGGCTGGCTGGCCCTGTACGCCGACCGGGTCCGCGGTGTACACGGCGGGGTGGTCGCCCTCCCGAGCGAGGGCGCCGATCCGCAGGTCGCCGTCGTCGTCGGCGGCGGGTCCGGTCACTACCCCGCGTTCTGCGGTGTCGTCGGCCCCGGCTTCGCCACCGGTGCCGTCGTCGGCAACGTGTTCACGTCACCCTCGGCGGCGCAGGTGTACTCGGTCGCCAAGGCCGCCGACCAGGGCCGCGGCGTCGTGCTGTCCTTCGGCAACTACGCGGGCGACACGATGAACTTCGGGCTCGCCGCCGAACGACTCCGCGCCGAGGGCATCGACACCCGCATCGTCGTGGTCACCGACGACGTGGCCAGCGCGGACGAGGTCGCCGCGCGTCGGGGCATCGCCGGGGACTTCTCGGTCTTCAAGGCGATGGGTGCCGCTGCCGCCGCCGGTTCGGACCTGGACGAGGTCGAGCGGGTCGGCACCGCCGCGAACGCCGCCACCCGCACGATCGGCGTCGCGTTCTCCGGCTGCACCATGCCCGGTGCCACCGAACCGCTCTTCTCCGTCCCGGACCGCCACCTCGGGCTCGGCCTCGGCATCCACGGCGAACCGGGCATCCGGGACGTCCCGGTACTGCCCGCCCGGGAGCTCGCCGCACTGCTCGTCGACCGGCTGCTGGCCGAACGCCCAGAGGGCGCCGGGCCGCGGGTCGCACCGATCCTCAACGGCCTGGGCGACACCAAGTACGAGGAGCTCTTCCTGCTGTGGGGCCGAGTGCTGCCCCTCCTGCAGGACGCGGGCCTCGAGGTCGTCGAGCCCGAGGTCGGGGAGCTCGTCACCAGCCTCGACATGGGCGGGTGCTCGCTGACGCTGCAGTTCCTCGACGACGAGCTCGAACGGTACTGGCGCGCCGACGCCTACACGCCGGCGTACCGCAAGGTCGCCGCGCCGGTCGCCGCGCTCGTGCCGGCCACCGCGGTCGCCGAGGCCGCGGCGGAGGCGACGGTCGTACCGGAGGCGACCGGTGCCTCCCGGCGGGCCGCCGACACCGCACGCGTCGCCGTCGAGGCGATGGACGTCCTGCTCCGCGAGCAGGAGGAGACGCTCGGCCGCATCGACGCGGTCGCCGGTGACGGCGACCACGGTCGCGGCATGGTGAAGGGGATCGGTGCGGCCCGTCGCGCAGTCGAGCAGACCGACCGGGAGGCCGGGGTCGCCTTCGTCCTCGGCCGTGCCGGTGAGGCGTGGGCCGCGTCGGCCGGTGGCACGTCCGGTGTGCTGTGGGGTGCGGCGCTCGAGGCCTTCGGTCGCGCGCTCGGCGACGACGCCGACGAGGTCGGCGCGGCCGAGGTCGTCACGGCGGCGCAGGCGTTCGCGGACTCGATCGTGCACCTGGGCGGTGCGTCCCGCGGCGACAAGACGCTGCTCGACGCCCTGCTGCCGTTCGTCGACGCGCTGCGGTCCCGGATCGACGACGGCGCCGACCTGTCGGAGGCGTGGCAGGTGGCGGCCGGGGTCGCGGTCGAGCAGGCGGCGGCCACCGCGGACCTCCGACCGAAGGTCGGGCGAGCCCGGCCCCTGGCCGAGAAGAGCGTGGGGACGCCCGACGCGGGCGCGACCTCGATGGGGATGGTCCTCACGCGGATCGGCGAGGTGCTCGCCGACCGTGCACGACGACGCGAAGGAGTGGACGCATGACGTTCCGGTTGGTGGTGGGCTCGGACGACGCGGGCTTCGACTACAAGGAGGTCATCAAGCGTGACCTCGAGGCGGACGACCGCGTGGTGAGCGTGGTCGACGTGGGCGTGGACGCGGACGGGCACACGGCGTACCCACACGTCGCGGTCGACGCCGCGCGGATGGTCGCCGACGGCGACGCGGACCGGGCGATCCTGGTCTGCGGGACCGGACTCGGCGTCGCGATCAGCGCGAACAAGGTGCCGGGCATCCGGGCGGTCACCGCGCACGACTCGTTCAGTGTCGAGCGCTCCGTGCTGTCGAACGACGCCCAGGTGCTCTGCATGGGGCAGCGCGTGATCGGACTCGAGCTCGCACGTCGTCTGGCGACGGAGTGGCTCGGGTACACGTTCGACCCGTCCAGTGCCTCTGCGGAGAAGGTCGCGGCGATCTGCGGCTACGACGGATCGGAGCCGGTGGGGGCCGACACCGCGGGGGCGACCGGCCGCTGACCGTCGATCCCCAGCGCGCTGTCGGGTGCGCGACGTACGGTGCTCGCGCACCCGACGCTCCACGGTGACGCCGCTCGTGCACCCACCGCTCCACCGAAGGGGACCCGATGAAGAAGTCAGCCTGGCTGCCCGCCGCGATCGCGCCGGTCGTCGTCGCCGGAGCGATCGCCGCGCCCGTCATCGCGAACGCCGCCGCCGAACCGGTCGCCGGCTCGGACCCGACCGCGGCGGACGTGCTCGCGAGCATCACGGCCTCGCGCACCGCGCAGTACTCCGGCACGCTCTCGCAGACGAGCGACCTCGGGTTGCCCGAGCTCCCCTCCGGCAGCGGCGGGTCCTCGCTCGAGGACGACGCGTCCGACGTCCTCGGATTGCTCACCGCGTCGCACACCGCGCGGCTGTACGTCGGCGGCGAGGACGAGCAGCGCTTCCAGCTCACGCAGCAGCTGGCGGAACAGGACGTCGTGCGGCACGGATCCGACGTGTGGACGTGGGACTCGAAGGCGCGGAAGGCCGTGCACCTGACGCTCCCCGCCGGCTCCGACGCCCCCACGGCCGGCGCGACCACGCCGGCGCAGGCGGCCGAGCGCGCGGTCGCGGCGATCACTCCGAGCACCCGGGTGTCCGCCCCGACGACGGTCCGCGTCGCCGGACACGAGGCGTGGCAGGTCACCCTGACGCCGAGGTCCGACGACACCCTGGTCGGCACCGTGCGGCTCGCGGTCGACCAGCAGACCGGCCTGCCGCTGCGGGTCACGGTGACGGCGGCCGGGCAGCAGGACCCGGCGTTCCAGGTCGGGTTCACGAGCCTCGACTACGGCGCACCCGACGCACGACTGTTCGACTTCACGCCGCCGGCCGGCGCCGAGGTCACGACGAAAGACCTCGCGGACGCCCAGCAGTCCGGGCAGGACGGTCGGGCACACGGTGGCGAGCGGGGCGGTGTCGAGCCGACCGTGACCGGATCCGGCTGGGACACCGTGGTCGAGCTGCCCGCCGGCGACTCCGCTCGGACGACCCGGGACACGGACGCCACGGCGCTCCTCGACCAGCTGACGAAGCCGGTCGACGGCGGACGGGCGCTGCAGACCTCGCTCGTGTCGGTCTACCTGACGGACGACGGTCGGGTGCTCGCCGGTGCTGTGCCGGTGTCCGCGCTGGTCGCCGCCGCGAAGTGACGGCAGCACCGCAGCCGGACGGCGCAGCACGGCCGTCCGGTGACGCAGCGCGGCAGCCGGGCGACGCGGCGCCGCAGTACGCGGTCCGGACCGAGGCGCTCGTCAAGGTGTTCCGGAAGCAGCGCGCGGTCGACGGGATCGACCTGGCCGTGCCCCGCGGATCGGTCTTCGGTTTCCTCGGGCCGAACGGCTCCGGCAAGACCACCACCATCCGCATGCTGCTCGGACTGTCGTCCGCCACGAGCGGCACGATCGAGGTGCTCGGCCGACCGGTGCCCGGTGCGCTGCAGGAGGTCCTCCCCCGCGTCGGGGCGCTCGTCGAGGGTCCGGCCGCGTACCCGTACCTGTCCGGCCGGGCCAACCTGCAGCGGTTCGACGCCGCCGACCCCAGCTCGGACCCGCGCACCCGTCGGGACCGCGTCGCCGCCGCCCTCGAGCGCGTGGGGCTCACCCACGCCGCGGACAAGAAGGCGCACGCGTACTCGCTCGGCATGAAGCAGCGCCTGGGGCTGGCGAACGCCCTGCTCGCACCGCGCGACCTGCTGGTGCTCGACGAGCCGACGAACGGCCTCGACCCGCAGGGCACGCGCGAGGTCCGGAACCTCATCCGTTCCCTCGCCGACGACGGCACGACGGTGTTCGTGTCGAGCCACCTGCTCGCGGAGATCGAGCAGGTCTGCACGCACGCCGCGGTGATGCGGAGCGGACGGCTCGTGGCGCAGGGGTCCCTCGACGAGCTCCGGTCCACCGGCGGACGGACCGTCACCGTGCGGACGCCGGACGTCGGGGAGGCCTCCGCGGTCCTCGTCCGGATCGGGCTCGTCCCCCGCCGGGACGCCGGTCCGGACGCCGTGGTCGCCGACCTTCCCGCCGACGTCGAGCCCGAGACCGTCACCGCGGCGCTCGTCCGCGCCGACGTCCGCGTGCGGGGCATCGCCGTCGGTGGTGGCACGCTCGAGGACCTGTTCGTCGCACTCACCGGGGAGGGCTTCGATGTCGCAGCCTGACACCGTGCGCCGCCCGACGCGGCCGTTCGCCCTCCTCGGGTCCGAACTCGCGCTGGTGTTCCGCCGTCGACGGACCTGGGCGATGCTCGGTGCGCTCGCCCTGGTGCCGGTGCTCATCGCGATCGCCGTCCGCCTGACGACCGACCGCAGCTCGGGCGGCCCGGCCTTCCTCGGCGACATCACGAACAACGGCCTGTTCGTCGCCTTCACCGCGCTCACCGTCTCGATCCCGCTGTTCCTGCCGCTCACCGTCGGCGTCGTGTCCGGCGACACCGTCGCGGGCGAGGCGTCCCAGGGCACGATCCGCTACCTGCTGGTGGCGCCGACCGGGCGGCTGCGGTTCGTCCTCGTCAAGTACGCGGGCGCGGTGGCGTTCTGTCTCGCGGCGACGCTCCTCGTGGTGCTCGTCGGAGCAGCGGTCGGCGCGCTGCTCTTCCCGATCGGACCGGTCACCCTGCTGTCGGGGACGCAGGTCGGCGGCTGGTCCTACGCCGGCCGGGCCGTGCTCCTGGCGCTGTACGTCACGCTCTCGATGCTCGGACTGGCCGCGATCGGGCTGTTCGCCTCGACGCTGACGACGGTGCCGGTCGGGGCGATGGCCGCGACGGTCGTGCTCGCCGGGGTCTCGCAGGTGCTCGACCAGCTCCCGCAGCTCGACTGGCTGCACCCGTTCCTGTTCTCGCACCTCTGGCTCGGGTTCGGAGACCTCCTCCGCGACCCGATCTCCTTCGACTCGTTCGGGTCGAACGCGCTGCTGCAGCTCGGCTACGTCGCCGTGTTCGGTGCGCTGGCGTACGGCCGCTTCGCGACGAAGGACGTGCTGAGCTGACCGACGGCCGACCGACGGCCGCGACGGCTGCGAGGCCCGTGTCGGTCGCCCGACGGCCCGGAACACGGATCGGGCCCGGCCTCCCGCAGGAGACCGGGCCCGATCGTGCCGGGGTCGGCTCACGCCGTGGGGCTCGCCGATCCGCCGGCCATTGTCTCCGTGTCCGCCCCGCGCTCGTCGGCGTACCGGTCACGCAGGTCGCGGGCCTTCTCGGAGCGGTACCAGTCGAGCCGAGCGCCGGTCTCGACGGTCTGCATGCCGATCACGACCTTGCCGCGGGAGCGCATCTCGGCCAGGTCCTCGTACGCGTCGACGATGTACTCGAACGGGTAGAAGCCCGAGATGAGCACCTGCACGCGGCGGTCTTGCACCGCCTTCGCCAGCAGGGTCAGCAGGTCGCGGGCCTCCTCGTCGTCGGCCGGGGCCCGCAGGAACCGGATCTCGACGTCGCGCCGGTGCTCGGAGGTCACCAGCCGCTCGGCGGGCACACCGAGTCGCGAGGCCAGGTCCGCCGCACCGCCACCGCCGTGGTTGTCGATGAACGCCGTGATCGGGCGACCGCCCGCGATCTCGCGGATGCGGTCCTCCTCGCCGTCACCGTAGGCGACGGGCAGGGTGCCGATCTGCCGCAGGTAGTCGTGGTTCCGCGGACTCCCGAGGGCGATCACGGTGGCGCCGGCGTCGTGCGCCAGCTGGCACTGGATGTGTCCGACCCCGCCCGCTGCGGCCGAGATCACCACGGTGTCCTCGGGGCCGAGGCGCAGGTTCCGCACGATCGTCGCAGCGGTCGCGCCGGCCAGGTACAGCCCACCCGCGACCTCCCACCCGACGTGCTCGGGCTTCTTCACGACGGCTCCGCGGGCCACGCGGACCCAGGTCGCGTGGGCGCCGCCCTCGGGGGCGTGTCCCATGACCTCGTCGCCGACCTTGAGGTCGCGGACCTCGGCGCCACGAGCGCGGACGATGCCCGCGAAGTCGACGCCCTGGTGCGCCGGGAACTCGAGGTCGATGTGGTCGCGCAGCTTCCCCTCGCGGAGGAACCGCTCGACGTGGTTGAGACCTGCGGCGACGACCTCGACGACGATCTCGCCGGGTCCGGGTTCGGGACGTTCCTGCGGGACGAGGTCGACGACGTCGAACCCGCCGTACCGGTCGTACTGCACGGCACTACCGATGCGCATGGCTGACTCCTTCCGTGGTCATGGCTCCGGTGTACTCGCGCCGACGGGACGGTGTCCGTGAGCGAGGGGTACCGGCCTGCGGACGGGAGGCGCGGGGCGGGCCGGCAGCGCGCCTCCCGTCCGGCGGTCAGCGCGCGGCGGGTCCCGCCTGCTCCGCGATCCGCGTGACGGTCTCGGCGTCGAGCGCGAAGGCGAGCACGTCGCGGTCCGGGTCCGGGACGCGCACCGGCGTCGACCAGACGGAGCCGTCGGCACCGACGTCGACGATCAGTGCGCCGTGGGCGACGTGGGCGGACTCCTCGTCGTACGGGCCGACGACGTCCGTGTCGTTGGCGACGCCGGGCGCGACGAGCACCGGGACGCCGGCGAGCGAGCCGACGGCGTGGTGGTGCTGGTGCCCGCCGAGGACCACCCGGACGTCCGAGCCGTCGAGGACCTCCGCGAGGTCCTCGGGGTCCTGCAGGCGGAGGGCCTCGTGCAGGAGCGTCGGCGAGGGGACCGGCGGGTGGTGGAGCACGACGACCGTGCCGTGCGGCACGGGCTCGCCGGCCAGCGCCGTCCGGAGTCGCTCGAGCGCGGTGTCGCTGAGCGCGCCGTAGCCCGCCCCGCGGACGCTCGTGTCGACCGTCACCACGCGGAAGCCCGCGACGACGGACTGACCGGAGACCGGCACGGACGGCGGCGTGTACTCCATCGTGTGCGCGAGCGGGGTGCCAGCCTCGCCCAGGACGTGGCCGTTCGCGAGGACCTGGCGGAACCCCTCGCGGAGGTCGTGGTTCCCGGGCACCAGCACGAGCGCTGCCCCGTGACGCTCGGCCCACGCGCCGATGCGCTCGCGAGCGGTGCGGTACGACTCGGGGCTGCCGTCCTCGGAGACGTCCCCCGAGACCACGACCAGGCCGACACCGGGGACGCCGTCGACGTGGGCGAGCACCGCGTCCAGGGCCGCCGTCGTGTCGACCGACCCCTGGTGCAGGGCTCCGTCGCCGGTCAGGTGGGTGTCGGACAGGTGGAGGATCCGGAGGCTCCCGGCTGCTGGCGGCTGCATGCGGCTCACGGTAGCCGCGGTGGTGGTCCGGGGTCTGGACGGCGGGTTAGCGTTGCCTGGTGACCGACGCTCCGATCGACCTGCGCTCCGACACCGTGACCCGGCCCACGCCCGCGATGCGCCGGGCGATGGCCGAGGCCGAGGTCGGTGACGACGTCTTCGGTGAGGACCCGGAGACGAACGCCCTGGAGCGCGAGGTCGCGGACCTGCTCGGGCACGAGGCCGGGCTGTTCACCCCGACCGGCTCGATGGCGAACCAGCTCGGCCTGCGGCTGCACGTCGCACCGGGCGAGGAGCTCCTGGCGGACGTCCGGGCACACGTCGTCCGCGCCGAGCTCGGCGCCGCGGCCGTGTTCTCCGGCATCACGACGCGCACGTGGCCCTCGGAGCGCGGGCGACTCGTCGCGGCGGCGGTCGCCGAGGTGGCGGAGCCGAACGCCGGCGCGTACAGCGTGTCGACGACGGCGATCGCGATCGAGAACACGCACAACTTCGGCGGCGGGACCGTGCAGCCCGTCGACGAGGTCCGCGCCGTGCAGGCCTTCGCGCGGGAGCACGGCATCGCGGTGCACCTCGACGGCGCCCGGCTGTGGAACGCGCACGTCGCGTCCGGGGTCCGGCTCCGCGAGCTCGCCGCCGGCTTCGACACCGTGTCGGTCTGCCTGTCGAAGGGCCTCGGAGCACCGGTCGGCTCGGTGCTCGTCGGCTCCCGGGAGCACGTCGACGCGGCCCGGATCTGGCGGAAGCGCTACGGCGGGGGCATGCGGCAGACCGGGTTCCTGGCCGCTGCCGGTCGGTACGCGCTCCGGCACCACGTCGACCGGCTCGCGGAGGACCACGCGAACGCGCGGGTGCTCGCGGCGGCGCTCGACGTCGACCCGACGACGGTCGACACGAACATCGTCTTCGCCGAGGTGTCCGACCCGGCGGCGTTCGTGGCCGCGGCCGCGGACCAGGGCGTCCGGGTGATGCAGCTCGGCCCGAGGAGCGTCCGGCTCGTGACGCACCTCGACGTCAGCAGCGAGCAGGCCGCTCGTGCCGCCGATGTCCTGGCGTCACTCCCCCGCTGAGGACGGGCCGCGTCCTCGAGCCGCTCAGTCGCACATCCAGCGCGAGCCGAACGCGTCGTGGACCCGGCGCAGCGCCTCCGGAGTGCCCCACTCGTGCACGTCGACGCAACCCGGACCGGCCTGCGCTGCGACGACGCCGAACCGCCCGACACCGCTGTACGAGTACCGGACGTCCGACGAGCCCGCCTGCGAACCGACGCCGATCGACTCCTCCGGCAACTGCAGCTGACCGCCGTCGGGGAAGACGAGCACCTGACCGACGGGCTCGCACGCCGGCAGGTCGTCGGACGCGAGCGCGGCGACCGGCACGGGCGCTGCGTGGTCGCACGCCGGGAGCGGGACCGCGTCGCTGCCCGTCAGCGTGAGGACGCCCTCCTGCGGGCCGACGGCGACGCATCCGGTGAGCACCACCGCGAGCACGCCGAGGACCACGGGGACGAGGACGGCCCGGTTCGTCACGTGCCCATTCTGGCGCGGAACACGCCGCGGCGTCAGCGGTCAGGTCGCGAGGGCGGAGGTCTCCGCCGGCAGCGGGAACGCCAGTGGGTCGGCGTGCACGAGGTCGAGCGCACGCGCGACGGCTCCGAGCACGACGACGTCGCCGCCGAGGCGGGAGGCCACGACCTCGGGCGTCGGGTCGTACTCCCCGGTCGCCAGGCGCTCGCGTGCACGCTCGATCACCGGCGCTGCTGCATCGGCGATCGCCCCGGCGACGACCACGCGGTCGATGTCGAGCAGGCTCGCGAGCAGGACGCACACCCGGGCGAGCCGGTCGCCGAGCCGGTCGACGACCTCGAGCGCGACCGGGTCGAGCAGCGCTGCGGCGGCGAACACCGCCTCGGCCCCGGGCTCCTCGGCCCCGCCGAGCAGGGACGCCGGCCCGACGAGCCCCTCGGCGCGGGCCTCGCGGACGAGCTCGCGGGCGGTGCGACCGATGCCGTTCGACGAGGACACCCCCTCGACCAGGTCGAGCACCCGGAGCTCACCCGCACCGCCCCGGGCACCGCGGAGCAGTGCGCCGTCGACGACCAGGCCGGCGCCGAAGCGTTCCCCGGAGAGCAGCGCGGCGAAGGACGCGTCACCGGAGGAGGGTCGCTCGGCCAGCGCCGCTGCGTTCGCGTCGTTCTCCACGACCACGACACCGTGGGACACCACGTCGGCGAAGCCCGGGTTCATGCTGTCCCAGAACCCGCCGTCGCGGGGTGACGCGCCGAGCGAGTCCACGGGGGCCGGGATGCCCACGACCGTCACGAGCACGCGAGCCGGGTCGACGTCGGCCACGGCGAGCGCTGCCGTGATCGTCTCGGTCGTCACCCGGAGTCGGACGGGCACGTCGAGTCCCGACTCCCCGAGCGCGCCCTCGGTCCGGGCGAGCACCGTGCCGCGGAGGTCCGCGACGAGCGCCGTGACGCGGTGCTGTCCCGCGTCGACACCGACGACGACGCCGGCGTCGGTGTCGAGCTCGTAGCGTCGCGCGGGTCGGCCCTTCCGGTACTCCCCCGCCGCGCGGGCATCGTCGAGGTCGCGGAGCCAGCCGAGCCGGACGAGTTCCGCACACGCGGCGAGCACGGTCGACCGGGTCAGCCCCGTCGCCTCGATCGCCTCGGTCGCCGTGAAGGCCCCGGACAGCGGGTCGAGGGCGTACGCCAGGACCGTCTCGGCGCTGGTGGCGCGGGGGGTCACACGGCGTTGCGGCATGCGCCGACCCTACCGCCCGAAGAGTTGCTTGCGCGATTAGATTTTCTGAGTAGATTTACTCTCGCGAGCCGACACCGACGCCGGCACGCGAGCCGGAACGGCAGGGACGCCGGGTCCGGACGGACGGAGACGACGTGCAAGCACACGCCACCACCAGGAGCGCGGCCGGGGTCACCCGCCGCGGGTTCCTGCTCGGTGCGGGCGGTATCGGCGCGGGCCTGGCACTCGCCGGGTGCGCCCCGCTCGGAGGATCGAGCAGCCGACCCGAGACCATCACCTTCTACGTGTCGAAGCCCGAGGTCATCGGGTACTTCGACGACGTCATCGCGAAGTTCCACGACAGCCAGTCGAAGATCCGCGTGGTCCGCGACTCGACGTCGAACATGTCCGCGAACTTCGTCCGGAACCGGCCGCCGGACCTCGGGTGCCTGAACTACAACTACGCGATGGTGTCGTTCGTCGAGCACGGGGCCCTGACCGACCTGTCCGACCTGCCCGAGAAGGACACGATCAACCCCGACCTGTGGCCGCTGATGCAGCAGACCGCGGACTACCCGGGTCGGACGAGCGTCCTGCCGTACTCGGTCACCGCCGCGTCCGTCATCTACGACAAGCAGCTGTTCGCCCAGCAGGGCCTCGAGGTGCCGACGACCTGGAGCGCGTTCACCGACGTGTGCAAGCGACTCGTCACGGCCGGGATCACCCCGATGTACGGCACCTACAAGGACAACTGGACCATCGCCCAGGGCATGTTCGACTACTCGGTCGGCGGCATGCTCGACGTGCCGGCGACCTTCGCGGCACTCGACAGCGAGGGCACGTCGGTCGGCAGGGGGTCGAAGGTGTCGTTCGAGAAGGACTTCGCCGCTCCGGTCGGACGCATGGTGGACCTGCTGCAGTGGCACCAGGAGGGTGCGGCCAGTCGGGGCTACGGCGACGGCAACCTGGCGTTCGCGCAGGGGAAGGCCGCGATGTACCTGCAGGGCCCGTGGGCGCTCGGCGAGATCGCGAAGACGAACCCCGACATGGACCTCGGCACGTTCCCGTTCCCCGCGACCGACGACCCCGCCGACAACAAGGTGCGCGTCAACGTCGACCTCGGGCTGTGGATCCCGGAGGCGTCCCGGAAGCAGGAGGCCGCCCGCGAGTTCCTGTCCTTCCTGATGAGCCCGGCGATCAGCGACCAGTACAACGCCGACAACAACGGCTTCGGCGTCCGCAAGGACTCCCCGCCGGTGTCGAACCCCGCGCTCAGCGGCATGCAGGACTCGTACGACCGCGCCGCGTTCTACCTGGGCGCCTCGCAGCTCATCCCCGCCGAGATCCCGGTGGCGAACTACCTGCAGTCCATCGCCTTCGGCGGTGCGCCCGAACCGCAACTCCGCACCCTCGACGGCGACTGGGCGCGGCTCGCGCTCCGGTCGGCCGCGTAAGGAGACGACCTTGGCCACCACGACCACCGAATCGATCACGACGGCGGACCGCCGCCGCCGGGGCGGAGCCGCACCGCGCCTCCAGGCCGGCAGCCGCGGACGCGGGAAGCGCGTCGACCCGCTCTTCCTCGTGTTCCTCGTCCCCACGCTCGTGCTCTTCACGCTCGCCATCACGCTCCCCGCGGTGATGGGCATCGTGCTGAGCTTCACGAACTCCGTCGGCTTCGGCGAGTTCCGGTTCACCGGCCTGACGAACTACGTCGCGGTGTTCTCCGACCCCGCGATCCTGCAGGCGTACCTGTTCACCATCGGCTTCTCGCTCGTCACCGTGCTCCTGGTGAACGCGGTCGCGTTCCTGCTCGCGATCGCGCTGACGTCGAAGATCCGCGGCAAGATCGCGCTGCGTGCGGTCTTCGTGCTGCCGATGGTGATCTCCGGCATCGTCATCGCCTACGTGTTCTCGTTCCTCTTCGCGAACAGCCTGCCGGCGCTCGCGTCCGCGCTCGGCTTCGCCCCGCTCGAGCAGAGCATCCTGGCGAACCCGGACCTGGCGTGGGTCGCGATCGTCCTCGTGACCGCGTGGCAGGCGATCCCGTCGACGCTCCTCATCTACATCGCCGGCGTCCTGTCGATCCCCGGCGAGGTCTACGAGGCGGCGGCGCTCGACGGCGCCAGCGCGTGGCGGCAGCTGGTCTCGATCACGGCACCGCTGACGGCGGGCTACATCCTCATCAACCTGGTGATCGGGTTCAAGAACTTCCTGAACTCGTACGACATCATCGTCGGCCTGACCGACGGTGGCCCGGGCACCTCGACCACGTCGGTCGCGATGTCGATCTTCAAGGGCTTCAGCGGCGGCGACTACGCGTACCAGATGGCGAACGCGACGATCTTCTTCGTGATCGCCGTGGTCATCGCCGTGATCCAGCTGCGGGCGACCCGCGGGAAGGCAGCGCTCTGATGACCATGCAAGCACCCCTCCGCCCGGGCACGACGGCCACCGGCAGCATCCGGTCCGTCGACGCCGACCGCACTGCCGGACGTCGCGGCGAGCGCTTCAACTGGCCGGTCACGATCGTCCTCGCGCTGTGCACGCTGTCGGTCCTCGTCCCGCTGTACGTCACCGTGACGATGGCGTTCAAGACGACGTCGCAGGCCGTGGACGGCAACGCGTTCTCGCTGCCCGCGCCGTTCAGCGTCGACGGCTTCGTGCAGGCCTGGGAGCTGACCGACTTCCCGCGGGCGTTCGGTGTCTCCGTGCTCATCGCGGCGATCACCGTCGTCGGCACGATCCTGCTCGCGTCCTTCACCGCGTACGCCATCGCCCGGAACTGGGAGCGCCGGTTCTTCCGCTGGTCGTTCTTCTACCTGCTCGCCGCGATGTTCCTGCCGTTCCCGGTGCTCGCGCTGTCGCAGGTGAAGCTCACCGGTCTCGCCGGACTGGACAACCCGTTCGGCGTCGCGATCCTGCACGTCATGTTCCAACTGTCCTTCAGCGTGCTGCTCTTCACCGCGTTCCTGCGCTCGATCCCGGCGGAGCTGGAGGAGAGTGCACGCATCGACGGCGCGAGCACGGGGCAGGTGTTCTGGCGTCTGGTGTTCCCGCTCCTCGCACCGATGAGCGCCACCGTCGGCATCTTCGCGTTCCTCGCGTCCTGGAACGACTTCGTGATGCCGTCGCTGATCACCTCCGACCCGGCGCTGCAGACCCTGCCGGTGCTGCAGCAGATGTTCCAGACGCAGTTCAGCAACAACTACAACGTGTCGTTCGCCTCGTACCTGATGGCCATGGCACCGGCGATCCTCGTCTACCTGGTCACCCAGCGATGGGTGATGGCCGGTGTGACCCAGGGCGCGATCAAGTGACCCACGCGGCCACGACCGGCACTGCCTCCGCCACCGACACGACCACCACCACCCGCACGACCAACGAAAGGCCCGACGTGACCGACACGCTCGTCCAGCCCGCAGCATCCACCGACGCCGAGACCTGGTGGCGCCAGGCGAGCGTCTACCAGGTCTACCCGCGCTCGTTCGCCGACGCCGACGGCGACGGGATCGGTGACCTGCGCGGTGTGACCTCGCGCGTGCCGTACCTCGCCTCGCTCGGGATCGAGGCCGTCTGGCTCAGCCCGTTCTACCCGTCCGCACTGGCCGACGGCGGCTACGACGTCGACGACTACCGCGACGTCGACCCGCGCCTCGGCACCCTCGCCGACTTCGACGACATGGTCGAGGCCCTGCACGGCGCCGGCATCCGCGTGATCGTCGACATCGTGCCGAACCACACGAGCGACCGGCACGAGTGGTTCCGCGAGGCCCTGGCATCGCCGAAGGGCAGCCCGGCACGCGACCGCTACGTCTTCCGTGACGGCACCGGCCCCGACGGATCCGAGGCGCCGGCCGACTGGGTGTCGATCTTCGGCGGCCCGGCGTGGACCGCGGTGGGCGACGGCCAGTGGTACCTGCACAACTTCGCGAAGGAGCAGCCCGACCTGAACTGGGCGAACCGCGAGGTGCGCGACGACTTCCTGCACACGCTTCGCTTCTGGTCGGACCGCGGGGTCGACGGCTTCCGCATCGACGTCGCGCACGGCCTGGCGAAGGACCTGCCCGCGGGCGAGCTGCCCACCTGGGCCGAGGTCCTGGCGGCGCCGAAGGACGGGTCGCACATCCTCTGGGACCGCGACGACGTGCACGAGATCTACGCCGAGTGGCGGAAGGTCTTCGACGAGTACACCCCGGCCCGCACCGCGGTCGCCGAGGCGTGGGTCGCCGCCGACCGCCGTGCCCGGTACGCGAGTGCCGAGGGGCTCGGGCAGGCGTTCAACTTCGACCTGCTCGAGGCCGACTTCGACGCCCAGCAGTTCCGCACGATCATCGAGTTCAACCTCGGCCTCGCCGAGCAGTCCGGTTCGTCGACCACGTGGGTGTTCTCGAACCACGACGTCGTCCGGCACGCCACCCGCTACGCACTCCCCGCCCGCGACGGCGACGAGCAGAAGCAGGGGTCCGCGTGGCTGCTCGCCGGCGGCGACCAGGCGGCGCTCGACCGTTCGCTCGGCCTCCGACGCGCCCAGGCGGCGACGCTCCTCGAGCTCGCGCTGCCCGGCTCGGCCTACCTGTACCAGGGCGAGGAGCTCGGGCTGCACGAGGTGGGCGACATCCCGGACGCCGACCGCCAGGACCCGGCGTTCTTCCGGAACCCGGGCGTCGACGTCGGCCGTGACGGCTGCCGCGTCCCGATCCCGTGGACGCGGCAGGGGTCGTCGTTCGGCTTCGGCGAGGGCGGCTCGCACCTGCCGCAGCCGGCGTGGTTCGCCGAGTCGTCGGTCGAGGCGGAGGACGCCGACCCCGACTCGACGCTGAACCTGTACCGGAAGGCCCTGGGCCTGCGCGGCCAGCTGCAGTCCGAGGAGCACCTCGAGTGGCTCGAGACCGGCCGCGACGACGTGCTCGCGTTCCGCCGGCCGAACGGCTGGACGAGCGTCACGGTGTTCGGCGACGAGCCCTACGTACTCCCCGCCGGCGAGCTGCTGCTCGCCTCCGCGCCGGTGGCAGACGGCGCACTGTCGGGTGTGGGGACCGCCTGGTTGCGTTCCTGACGCAGCCCGGTGGCGGACTGGAGGCGCGGTGCGGGCAGGCACCGCGCCTCCAGTCCGTCAGGGGGCCGTTCCGCGTGCCTGGCGGAAACGGGCGTACCTGGCCGGAACGGGCGTACCTGGTCGAACCGTTCGACCAGGTACGCCCGTTCTCGCTTCCCATCGCAGGCGTTATGGGAAGGAACGGGCGCGCTGAACTCGCGGTGTCGGTCGGTAGGGTCGGCACCATGAGCGGTGCGGCCATCAGCGTGCGGGACTTCGTCATGCGCTTCGGCGACCGGGACGTCGTCGACGGGCTGTCGTTCGACGTCGCCCCCGGCGAGACGTTCGGGCTGCTCGGCAGCAACGGCTCCGGCAAGACGACCACGATCCGGGCGCTCCTCGGCATCACGACGCCGACCTCCGGCACGCTGCACATCGACGGAGCGCCGTACCGTCCGGCGACCGGAGGGATCGGCTACCTGCCCGAGGAACGCGGGCTCTACCGCAAGGAGTCCGTGCTCGACGTCATGACCTACTTCGGCACGCTGCGGGGGTTGCGCCGTCCGGAGGCCGCCGCGTGGAGCACCGAGTACCTGGCGCGCGTCGGGCTCGCGGACCGCGCGAAGCTCCGGGTCGACAAGCTGTCCGGCGGGCAGCAGCAGAAGGTGCAGCTCGGGATCACGATCATGGACCGCCCGCGCCTGCTCATCCTCGACGAACCGACGAAGGGCCTCGACCCGGTCAACCGTCGGCTGCTGCTCGACCTGGTGGACGAACGGAAGGCGGACGGCGCGACCGTGGTCCTCGTGACGCACCACATGGACGAGGTCGAGCGGCTCTGCGACCGGATCCTGCTGCTCAAGGACGGTCGGGCGGCCGCGTACGGCAGCATCCCCGACGTGCAGGACGCCTTCGGTGGTGCCGTCGCCCGGGTGCAGCTCACCGGCTCGGTCCCCCGCTCCCCGCTGTACGAGCTGGCCCGGCACGAGGGGCACGTCGCGCACCTCGTGCCCACGGCGGACGCGGCGGTCGACGGGTCGGACGTCCTCGCCTCGCTCGTCGCGGCCGGGGTGCACGTCACCGGGTTCGAGATGCGACGGATCCCGCTCGACGAGATCTTCGTCCAGGTCTACGGCCACGACGCCGGTGAGGACCGGTCCGCGGACGGCCCGACGACGACCACGGGCACCGCGCGCGGGGCAGCCGCGTGAGCCGGCTCGGGACGGTCGTCCGCTTCGAGTTCGTGCGCACGATCAAGAAGCCCGCGTTCTGGATCGGCACGCTCGCGCTGCCGATCGTGGTCGTCCTGGTCTCGGTGCTCGTCGGCATCGGACAGGCGGCCGGCTCCGACTCGATCTCGGCGAGCACGTCGGCGGCGAAGACACCGTTCCGGTACGTCGACCACTCCGGTCTGGTGTCGGCCAGGATCGCCGCGGAGTGGGGCGGCTCGCCCTCCGACGACCCGGCAGCCGACCGGGCGGCAGTCCGGGCGGGCACGCTCGACCTGTTCGTCGAGTACCCCGAGAAGCCCTCGTCGCAGTCGATCCGGCTGGACGCCGCCGACCGCGGACTGTTCGAGAACGGCGGCTACTCGACGCTCGCCGAACGCGTGCTCGAGCGGAGCGTCGCGGACTCGGTGGGCGACGACGAAGCCGTCGCGCTCCTCCGAGCACCGCCGTCCACCGACCTGACCACATACGCGGACGGCCGGGTGGCGCCGGGCTGGTTGTCGATCGTGCCGCCCCTGCTGTTCCCGCTCGCGTTCTTCGGGATCGTGATCCTGCTCGCGACCCGGATGGTGACGGTGGTGGTCGAGGAGAAGGAGAACCGCATCTCCGAGATGATCCTGACCACGGTGACGGCCGGTGACCTGATCCGGGGCAAGGTCCTCGCCATGCTGCTCGTCGGGCTCGTGCAGGTCGGGGTCGTCGTCCTGCCGGGGCTCGCGGTGGCACTGGCCGCACTGCCCCTGGTCGCCTCGCGGCTCGGCGGTCTGACGGTGGACCCGTGGCGGATGGTCGTCGGAGCCCTGCTGCTCGTCGGCGGGGTGCTGCTCGCCTGCGGCCTCTTCGTCGCCGTGGGTGCCGCCGTGCCCTCGATCAAGGACGCCTCGACGCTGCAGTCCGCCGCGATCTTCGCCCTGATCATCCCCCTCTACGCGGCGTTCTTCGTGATGACGACGCCCTCGTCACCGGTGGCGGCGTTCTTCACGTGGTTCCCGACCTTCACGCCGATCACGGCGATGGTCCGGAACGCGGTCGGGTCGCTGTCCGTCGCCGAGTCGGTCGTCTGCATCGTCGAGGTGTTCGCCGTCGCCGCACTGCTGCTCTGGTTCGCCGAGTACCTGTTCCGCCACTCGGTCGCGCAGTACGGGTCGAAGGTCAGCCTCAAGCAGATCGCCGGGTGGCGGAAGGGCCGGCCCCGGACCCGCTGAAGCGGGCGCGACCCGCTGAAGCAGGCTCAGCCACGGACGAGCGCCCCGGGCTCAGCCGCGGGCTCAGCCGCGGACGAGCGCCGCGTCGAGGTCCCAGGCCACGGGTTCGGGCTGGCGCCACCCGTACCGGAGCGTGTGCACGGCGCGGTCGTACTCGACCAGCACGTCGAGGTACGGCCGGACGAGCATCTGCACCTGCAGCCCCTCGTGGACGGCGAGCAGCTGGGTGGCTGCCTGGTGCGCCGGGATGCCGATGGTCTCGACCCCGGTGGCGATGTCACGCTGCAGCCCGACGGTCAGCTCCTCGACGTACTCCTCGAACCGCTTGCGGAAGAAGCCGGCGAAGTCACGCTCCGAGGCGGCGAGGGGCAGCACGCCGGCGAGCAGCCGGACGAGTCCCGGGTCGGCGACGTCCTCGGCGAGGGTCATCCGCACGTGGTCGATCGTGCACCGCGGCACGGACGAGCGTCGGGAGCCGCGGAGCTGGAGCCAGCGGTCGTAGGCGACCAGGAGCAGTCCGTCCCAGGTCGGGAAGAGCCGATCGACGACCGCGCGGTCCACGCCGCACGTCTCGGCGACCGTGCCGGCGTCGACCTCGTGGAACGGGTGCAGCCGGAAGGCCCGGATCGCGCCGCGCACGATCCGCTCGGCCGATGACGCGTCGTCCTCGACGCGCCCGCCGTGCATGTCTGCCATCCCGACATTCCATCGCACCGGTGCCGCGGTGTCCCCACCCAGTGCGGGGGCCAGTCGACAGGTGTCGCACCGGTCGAGTGCGTCAGCCCACCGTCACCGGCGCGGCCGAGGGCTTCCGCCCCTGCTGCATCCAGACGAAGAACCCGGTCAGGGTGAACACCCCGTAGAACACGTACATGAGGCCGGACGCGTAGTACCCGGCCGAGAAGAGCAGCGGCACACCGACCAGGTCGACCGCGACCCAGACGAGCCAGAACTCGACCCACCCCTTCGCCATGCCGTAGGTCGCCAGCACGGACCCGACGAAGATCCAGGCGTCGCTCCACACCGGCTCGTACGAACCGAGGGCGCGGAACACCGGGGTCAGGACGGCGGTGCCGCCCACCAGCGCCAGCACCAGCAGACCGCGGGTCGACCAGGAGGCCCACCGCGGCTCCACGACGGTCGTCGCCTCGTCCGCGCGGTGCGTCCACCGGTACCACCCGTAGACGCTGACCGCGATGAACATGACCTGTCGGCCGGCCTGGCCGAGCAGGTTCACCGGGTTCGGGGTGTCGAAGAGCGCACCCATGAAGACCGTGAAGAGCAGGGCGTTGCCGAGGATCCCCACCGGCCAGGCCCAGACCTTGCGGCGCATCCCGCCGAGCGCGCTGAGCAACCCGAACACGTTGCCGATCACCTCGCGCCAGAGCACCGTCTGGTCACCGATGACGAGCTGCGCGTCGAACAACCACCGCACGATGCCCATGGGCCCTCCTCGTTCCGAGACCGTGCAACCGTACGGGCAGCAGACGCATTCCACCGGCCACGAGACCCCGCGTGACGCGCCGGGCTAGGCTCGGGCACCGTGACGGACGGGGTCGTGCAGGACGCGGTGCAGCGCACCCGCGCTGCCCTCGACGAGGCCGCGGCCCGCCTCCGGGGAGCCGGCGTCCGCGACGAGGCCCTCGGCGAGTACGTCGAGCCGCGCGCCGTCCTCGGCATCCGGCGGGAGCCGACGATCCGCTCCCTCGGCCGGGTGTGGCGCGTCGGTGCGCTGCTGCTCGGGTCCTCCCCCGAGACGGCGGGTCGGGTCTGGGCGACCGGCCGGATCACCCGGGTGACCGATCCGGGTCGTCAGCAGTTCGTCTCGGTCTCCGCCGAGGTGCGTCGCGCGTACCGGGCCGCCGCGGCGAAGGGGCAATTCGCCGCGGGCGACACGGTCAACCACGGCGCGGTACCCGTCCCGCTCGACGACTCGCTCGTCGGCGCCGACGGCGTGCTCGCCGTGGTCGACGGCGAACCGGTCGTCCGCTGGTCCCCCACCGCCGGGACCGCCGTGCCGCTCGAGGACTACCTGCGCGACCGGGTCGCCCTGCTCGTGGACCCGCCGAGGGGCGCGACCGACTGAGCCGCGGGCCCGGTGCGACGACGGGCAGGGGGTCAGACGGCGTCGGACCCGGATCCCTCGCGTTCCGCCACCACGCGGTCGAGCCACTCCGCGAGGACGGCACGCTCGCCCGCCGACAGTCGGTCGAGTTCGTCGACGCCGGCCCGCAGGGTCAACGCCGCCGTGCGGAGCGGCCGGGCGGCACCGGGGACGACGTCGCGCTCCGGGACCACGACCTGTGTCTCGAGTGCGGCCCACATCGCGTCCGCCAGGGCCGGGTCACGCGCACCCTCCGGTTCCGCCAGGATCGCGAGCACGGCCCCGGTGCCGGCGGCGTGCACCAGCCGGACCGCCTCCGACTCGCGGACGAGCAGGCGTCCGGCCGCAGCGACCCGTCGCAGTCGTTCTTCGAGCACACGCAGCCCGGCGGCCACCGCAGGTGAGCCCCGCCCGCGGCGCGGGTCGCTCATGATGACGAACAGGTCGGGGTTCGCGAGGCCGAAGGCGACGGTCGCGTCCCACCCCGCCCGGAGCGCCTCGACCGGGTCGGCCCCGTCCCCACCAGCGGCGTCGGCCACCGCTGCCTTCTCGGCGCTGAACACCGTCATGGTGTGCTCGGCGACCGCGTCGAGCAGCCCGTCCTTGTCGCCGAAGAGCCGATAGATGGTGGGCGCCTGCACACCTGCCCGCGCAGCAACTGCTCGGGTCGTCACCGCGTCGACGCCGTCGTCGTGCAGCAGGTCGGCAGCGGCGAGCACGATGCGGTCGCGGACGTCTCGGCGGGCGTCGGTCTCCGGCGTGGTGCTGCTCACGGAGCAACGCTAACAGGTGCTTGCTTCCAGCGGAAACCAGCGCTACCGTTCTGGTGTTTCCACCGATAACAGGAATGAGCGCACCATGATCACGATCACCGGGGCGACCGGCGCCCTCAACGGCGCCACCGCCGACCACCTCCTCCGACAGGTACCGGCCTCCGAGCTCGTCGTCGTGACCCGGGACCCCGCCCGCGCAGCGCGGTTCGCCGAGCGCGGCGTGACGGTCCGGCAGGGTGACTACGACGACCGGGCTGCTCTCACCGCCGCCTTCGCCGACACCGACCGCCTGTTGCTCGTCTCATCGAACGACCCCACCGGGGACACCGTCCGGCAGCACCGGAACGCCGTGCAGGCGGCGACCGCTGCCGGCGTCGGACACGTGTTCTACACGAGCCACCAGGGCGCAGGGGCCGGATCGCCCTTCGTCCCCGCACAGCACCACGCGGCCACCGAGGACCTGCTCGCCGACGCAGGCCTCCGGTGGACCGCGCTCCGGAACGGGTTCTACGCGCACAGCCTGCAGTGGCTGCTCGGGCCGTGGGCGGAGACGGGGACGGTCGCCCTGCCGGCGGACGGCCCGGTCTCGTGGACCGCTCGCGAGGACGCCGCCGAGGCCGCCGCCGCCCTGCTGCTGCAGGACACCCCTCCCGAGGGGCCGGTGACCGTCACAGCGCCCGCCGCGCCGACCTTCGCCGAGCTGACGGACCGGCTGGCCGAGCGGGTCGGACGCGACGTCCGCTTCACGCTCGTCGACCCGGATCGCTGGGTCGAGGGGGCGGTCGGTGCCGGGCAGGACGAGCGCATGGTCCGGTTCCTGCTCGGGATGTACCAGGCCGCGGGCGCAGGGTGGTTCGCCGGCACGGACCCGACGCTCCGGACGCTGCTCGGACGCGAGCCGCGGTCGGCGGACGACGCGCTCGGCGACATCGTGGCTGCCGCCGCTCGCTGAACGCACGCCGCTGCGTGGACCCGAGCGCGTGGTCCACGCCGAACCGGTCGGCCGACGAGCACGAGCTCGCGGCCGGCCGGCCGGCCGGTATCAGCGTCGTGACGGAGCGGCGACCCACTCGTCGAACGACGGCCCGACCACCTCCGTGCCCGCACCCGGCAGGAGCGCACCGTCCCGGAACGCGCGCCCGAGACGCCCGGGGAGGCGGAGCGACAGCGCGCGGACCCCGGGACCGGGCAACGCCCTGGTCATCTCGAGGAGTGTCGTGCGCTCCGGACCGGCGACCACCGCTACCGCATCGGCCGCCGGCACCGCCCTCGGGTGGAACGCCGGCCGCCCAGCGACTCCACGCAGGCGGCGCGAGCACGGGAACCCCTCAAAGGGTGGGCGTCAACGCGTGCCCCATCATGCACGCGAAGGCCCGCCGCAGTACGGCCGCTGATTCTCCCGGCCGAGGCGACCTGCGCTCACCCCTGACACCCTGACCTCGAGGAGACACACGTGCACGACACCGTCGCCACATGCCCCGCTGCGACTGGACCTCCGAGCCCACCGCCGACCCGGCACCCGCGGTCGCCTTCCACCAGGCGAACGACTGCCCCGAGCGGTAGCCCCGATCGGCGGCATCAACCTCAGCGCCGACTTCAACGCCACCCTCGTCCCTCGACGCCCTCGACGCCCTCGATGCCCTCGCGGGATGGGACCAGAACGCTGTCGACGCGTCGACCCTGTCGATCGCGTTCGTGAACCAGGGCGCGCGGACGACCCCGCCCTCACCGCGTACCGCACGAGGAGCAACCTCCGACCTGATTTGTTGACGTTCCTCTGTGAGGGAACGCCTCCTGAACTCATCGCGTCGGCTCGTCCGGATCGGCCTGCCACCGCAGCCGGTCAATCGTGTCCTCTAGAGTCGGGATCGGGATGTCTTCCCGACGGCGACGTCGCTGCGGCCCCTTCCACTCGACGCGTAGCACTCGACGCCCCTCTGCCTGGGTGAAGCTGTCAACGGCCTGACGCTCGTACTGGTAATCCTTCGACAAGGGCAGACCGGTGACCTGCCAGCGCCGGAACTCACCAGCCTCAATCAAGGGCCACTTGGCGGCAAAACCCTTGATGTCAGTCGGGTCGAAAATTGCTCGCACTGTTACCTGCTTCACCGTGTCGGTGCCGTGGTTCTCAAGCCGCAGCTGCATCCCAGGCTGTGCGTTTTCCCATTCCTTAGTGATGTCCCACCCCGGGGGAACCTGCCGGTCAACACGCAGCACCCAAATCGGATCTCTGTAGTGCTGCGTCAGCTTGTACGCCCTGTACGCGATACTCGCGCTGATGATCGCCACTAGGACTGCGACAGCACTCAGAATCAGACCCAACGCGCTCACGCGCTGAGCCTACTGACACCAACGCACGCACACCTTCGATGAGCACCCAGGCGAGCACGGAGCCGAGAACCATGATCGACGACATGACCACGCCTGGTCCGGTCCAGGACCCCGCCGTGCGTGCGCGTGTGGCTGCGCTGCACGCTGAGGGCAGGGGTCGGAACGCGATCGCCGCGGAGCTCGGCCTCGGGAACTCGACGGTCGCTCGGATCACGAAGGCGCTTGTGTTGGACTTCTCCCGGGCGCAGGACGCGGTCGCGGTCCACGCCCGGTTGACAAGGCTCGCGGAAATGCACACTCGCCTCGCCGAGAAGATCGCGGCCATCGCCGGCGGGCAGCTCGATCGCGCCCGGAAGCCAAACCTCGTGTACTCGTTCGGCGGGGAGGAGAACACGTTCAACGAAGAAACCCTCGACCAGCTCGCTGCTTGACACGCTCGCCGCCGGGTTCAAGGCCGCCGCGGACTCCTACTATGCGCCCTCGTCCGTCGACTCAAGATCTAACTCGGCGAGCTCGTCCCGCCGCGATGGGAGTGTCTGCATCGCCCACACCTGTCGCTCGGCGCTGAGGGACACGAACAGGTAGAAGGCACCCACGATCATCCCGACACCCATGGCGAGGACGAGGCCCGACAGGAACCCCGGGAACTCCGGCTCTTTACCGTCGGTCGCACGCGCCAGGTCGATCCCCCAGCTCGCCACCAGCACTGGGCCGGAGACGGTCAGTAGCCAGGCAAGGGAGCTGAACCGGCGCAACACAGGACGAAGCTCGCGGTACGCGATGCGCTCGACCAGCCGAGCGCGGACGTCCTCGAGTACCTTCCGGTGCTCACCGGTGAGTCCTGACTCACGAAGCAGGCCGTCGACTCGCTCAAGTCGGCGCAACGTCGTCCGGTCGGCGATGAGGGCAGCGATCAGCGCGACGACCACGGCGCTGATCGCTGTAAGCACGGGAGCGAACCAGTCCATCCCCGCATCCTCCCCGATCTCGGGCAGTGATGCCACGGACGCCCGGTCCCGGAGCGCTTCGTATCGCTGCCAGGTCGGTGCACCGCACGACGTGTCTGCCGCGCTGTGTACCGTCGCCACATGACCTGGTGGACAGAGCCCTGGTGGGCTGGCGTGCAGGGCGTTTGCTCCGTGATCGGGGTCCTCGCGATCACGATCGCCGTCGCCGACTTCCTCATCCGCATCAATCACGAACCGCCGATCGCCATGGCGTTCGGGCTGAAGCGCGACGGTGAGCATGTGCGGGACGAGCGGCATCCGTACGTGACTGTGACCGTCACTGCTCGGCCGATGGGCGCTCACGTGCTTTACGAACCGGAGTGGCGTGTGTGGGGCTATGACGCCGTCACAACTCCTGAGATCGCACCGGTCCTCGACGTCCGCTCTGATCCTGCCAGCATCACGCTCTACTTCCCCCACGATGTGGATCTCGCGGAGGTACACGTCGGCGTGCTCTGGGTCGTGCCTCGACGCTTCGGGCCCTACGCAGCCGGCGCACGCACGACGCTGGACGCCGAGGCCGAGTACGAGCGGTGGCGCATCTTCCGGTGGCGCCACTGGCCCCGCAAGGCGAACGGGCGATGGGTCACGACCAAGGAGGCCGGCAAGCGGAGCCCGATGCACATCCCGCTCTGAACTCTCCGAGGAGGTGGCGTTTCCGCCCCGGCGCTCTTCCCGAAGCAGGTCTGATCGATCACCGCTTCCACGACCCGGAAGCTGGCCCTCTGGGTTGGCGCCGTGTCCGGCGGGAAGATGATCGCTTCTCTTTTCGCGTTCCTGTTCGCCGTCCCCGCCGCCCGCGACATCGGCCTGCTGGCCATCATCGGCAGGACGCTGCAGACGATCGAACGCAACATCATCGAGCCGCTGCAGAACCCGAACCTGTTCGGTGCTCTCGCCGCGCGGACCGTGCACCATGGGACGACGCGAGGACCTCGCCGACGCAGCGGTCCGCCTCGTGGCGCGCGGGGGCGCGCGGTCGCTCACGCACCGTGGTGTCGACACCGAGGCAGGCGTCCCACCCGGGTCGACGACGTACTACGCGTCCACACGCCGCGCCCTGCTCGCACTGGTCGCGGCACGGATCACCGAGCAGCTGGCGGCGGACGTCGCCGGGCTCCGACTGCCGGAGGACCCGGACGACGCCGCGGTCGTGGCCGTGGCGACGGGGTTCCTCGACGCATTGGCCGCCCGCAGCGACGCACAGGCCGCGCGGCTGGCACTCCTCGTCGAGCTGCGGGACGACACCGAGCTCCGCGCTCCCCTGACCGGAGCCGACCCGGTGCGCGACGAGCTCGTCCGTGCAGCTCGATCCCTCCTCGACGGCATCGGCGTCGTCGATCCGGATGCGACTGCACCGGACCTCGTGGGGGTCGTCGACGCCCTGCTGCTCTACCGCGTCGGCACGGTCGCCACGGTCGCCACGGTCGCCACGGTCGACTCCACCGCGGTGCTCACGGCCTACGTCGTCGGACTCGAGCGACGCTGATCCCCACGACGGTCAGGTCGCGAGTCGGTCCGTCACCGCTGCGCGCCGCATCGCGTCCAGGCCGTCATCGAGCGCCCCACGGCTGACCGACCACAGCGCCGACTCGACCAGCCGCGCCGTGCACCAGGCGGCGATCCGGTCCTCGGGCTCACCGGTCGCGTCCGCGAGCACGGCGACCCGGTGTCGGACAGCACGCAGGGGGTCGTCCGCGCGGAAGGGGTCGTCGACCTGCACGAGCAACGGGCACAGGTCGTAGGCAGGATCGCCGACCATCGGCTTCGGGTCGATGACGAGCCACGGCTCCCGCCGGGCCGCGAGGACGTTGCCCGGGTTCGCGTCGCCGTGCACGACCACCGACCGTGCGGCACTGCGGGGAAGGGTGCGGAGCAGGTCGGTGCCGCGGCGCACGAGCCCGGGGTCGAACGGTGGCGCGAGCTCGCGCATCCGGGCATCCGCGAGCGCCGCCCACTCCGCGGCGACGTCGGCGACGCACTCGAACGGGTGGTCGTCCGGGACCCCGGTCGCCCAGAGCCGGGTGAGGAGGCCGGCCGCGGTGCGGAGGCGGTCCGCGGCCGGCAGGTCGTCGCGCTCCACGAGTCGGGTGCCGGGGTCGCAGTGCTCGAGCAGGAGCACGAAGGGGTCGACGGCGAGCAGGCGGACCGCACCGGTGCCGTCCCACCACGCGAGCGCTGCGGCCTCGTGCTCGGCCTCACGGTGCGGGAGGGACAGCTTGAGGACGGCATCGCCACCGTCGGGCAGCCGCACGGGCACGACGTGCGAGACGCTGCCGCCGGCGTACGGCTCGCCGGGGCGCAGGTCCCAGCGCTCGACCGCGCGGGCGAGCAGACGCGGGACGGACGCACGCCAGTCCTGCTCGGTCGGCCACATGCGCGCAGCGTACCGACCGCCGGACCGGGAGCTGCGGGGCGGGCGCGGTCCGGGCCTCCCGACCGGCCCCCGAACGGGGTACGCACTTGTCCGCCGCAGCACCGACTGCCGCGGCACCCGGGTGGGTCTACCGTCTGTTGCGGGCGGCAACGGGGCCGCCCGACGACGAATCGAGCATCATGCAACGACGGATGAGCACGCTCCTCGCGACGATGACGGCGGTCGGCCTGGTCGGCGCCCTGACCCCTGCCCTGCAGGCACAGGCAGCCGTCCCGACCAGCGACACCCCGGACTTCGGGAGCAACGTCAAGGTCTACGACCCGTCCACCCCGACGTCGACGATCCAGGCCGACGTCGACGCAGCGTTCAACTCGCAGCTCCGCAGCACCAGCGCGCAGTTCGGCTCGCAGCGGTACGCCTTCCTGTTCAAGCCGGGCAGCTACGGTCGGGTCTGGGCGAACCTCGGCTTCTACACCTCGGTGGCCGGTCTCGGGAAGAACCCCGACGACGTGACGATCTCCGGCGCGCTCAACGTCGACTCCGGCTGGAACGCCGGCGACGAGAAGAACGCGACGCAGAACTTCTGGCGGTCGGCGGAGAACCTGTCGGTGGTGCCCGAGGGCGGGACCGACCGGTGGGCGGTGTCGCAGGCCGCACCGATGCGGCGGGTCCACGTCAAGGGGAACCTGACCATGGGGCCGTCGAACCAGGACGGCGGGCAGGGGTACTCGTCCGGCGGCTACATCGCCGACTCGAAGGTCGACGGCACGGTCACGAGCGGGTCGCAGCAGCAGTGGTACACGCGGAACTCGACGCTCGGCAGCTGGCAAGGCGGCAACTGGAACATGGTGTTCTCGGGCGTGCAGGGCGCGCCGGCGAACGACTTCTCGAAGAGCTTCACGACGCTGTCGACCACCCCGGTGACGCGGGAGAAGCCGTACTTGTACGTCGACTCGTCGAACCGGTACCACGTGTTCGTGCCGTCGCTGCGGACGAACTCCGCAGGGGTGACGTGGCCGAACACGCCGGGGACGGACATCCCGATGCGCAACTTCTACGTCGCGCACCCCGGTGACAGCGCGGCGACGATCAACAGCGCACTCGCGCAGGGGCTGAACCTGTTCTTCACTCCGGGCACCTACCAGCTGGACGCCGCGCTGAACGTCACGCGTCCGGACACCGTCGTCACGGGCATCGGCTTCCCGACGCTCGTGCCGACCGCCGGCAACGCCGTGCTCACCACCGCCGACGTCTCCGGGGTGAACGTGTCGAACCTCGTGGTGGACGCGGGGACGCAGAACAGCGCGCAGCTCGTCCGACTCGGCACCAGCGGCTCGCACGCCGACCACGCGGCCGACCCGCAGAGCATCCAGGACGTGTTCTTCCGCGTCGGGTCGAGCATCCAGGGCAAGGCGTCGACGACGCTGCAGGTCAACGCGGACGACACGCTGGTCGACCACATCTGGGCGTGGCGGGCCGACCACGGCGGAGCAGCGACGGGGTGGAACGTCAACACCGGCGCCCGGGGCGTCGAGGTGAACGGGGACGACGTGCTCGCCACGGGGCTGTTCGTCGAGCACTACCAGCAGTACGAGGTGCTGTGGAACGGCAACCGGGGTCGGACGATCTTCTTCCAGAACGAGATGCCGTACGACGTGCCGGACAACGCCTCGTGGCAGAGCCCGACCGGGGCCGGCTACGCGGCGTACAAGGTCGCGTCGGGGGTGACGAACCACGAGATCTGGGGCGGTGGCGTGTACTGCTTCTTCAACACGAACCCGGCCGTCCACGCCGACCGGGCGTTCGAGACCCCGACCGGCTCGGGCATCAGGGCGCACGGGCTCGTGACGGTGTCGCTCGGGGACACGGGCACGATCTCGAGCGTCATCAACGGGGTCGGCGGGGCGGTGCCGACGCCGGCGGGCAACACGGCGCCGAACCGGCTCGCGTCGTACAACTGACGCGGCTGTCCAGCGGCACCGGGGCCGTCGACGACACTGCTCGTCGGCGGCCCCGACCACGACCGGGGCACAAGTCCCGTCAGCCCGTCGTCACACGCCGTCGGTACCGTCCGGGCATGGCACCCGACCGCACCAGGCTCGTCCTCCCCGGACAGTACGGACCGCTGTTCGACGACGGCGGCCCCGCGCTCGTGGTCGAGGCCCGCGAGTTCTTCACCGCCCGACCGGTGCACCGCGCGAAGGCGCACCTCTGGCTGAGCGCCCTCCGGCACCGCGTGCGCGAGCTCGGCGACCGGGCCGAGCACGTGCAGGTCGAGACCTTGAAGGACGCCCTGGTCGGACGCGACGACCTCGACGTGGTCGACCCGCCGTCCCGCACCCTCCGCGCGCAGGTCCGGCACTGGGGCCGCCGCACCGAGGTCCTGCCGAGCCGCGGGTTCATCACCGACGAAGCCGAGTTCGCCGAGTGGGCCGCCGAGCGCACGGGGCGCTTCCGGATGGAGACCCACTACGAGCGGGTCCGCCGCCGCGAGGGCTGGCTGATGTACTCGGACCAGCCCGTCGGCGGGAAGTTCAGCCTCGACGACCAGAACCGCGAACCCCCGCCCAGGGGTGCGACGACGCTCGGGCTGCCGGACCCCTGGTGGCCGACCGAGGACGGCATCGACGACGAGGTCCGCCACGACCTCGACCGCTGGGAACGCGACGGCGACGTCCGGTTCGTCGGCAGGGACGACACCCGCCGCTTCGCGGTCACCGCCGACGAGGCCCGACAGGCCCTCGACGACTTCGTGCAGGTCCGGCTCGGGGACTTCGGGCCGTTCGAGGACGCCACGCTGACGAACGACTGGACGATGGCGCACTCGCTGCTCAGCGTGCCGATGAACCTCGGCGTGCTCGACCCGTTCGAGGTCGTCGAGGCGGCCCTCACCGCGCACCGCGACCACGACGCCCCGCTCGCGAGCGTCGAGGGCTTCGTCCGCCAGGTCGCCGGCTGGCGCGACTACGTCTGGCACCTCTACTGGTGGTTCGGCGACGACTACGGCGCCGACGAGAACGCCCTCGGCGCCCACGAGCGGCTGCCCCGCTGGTGGCAGGAGCTCGACGCGTCGGAGATCGACGCGGTCTGCCTGTCCACCGCGATCGAGGGGCTGCACGACCACGGCTGGCTGCACCACATCCAGCGACTCATGGTGCTCGGCAACTGGGCGCTGCAGCGCGGGTACGACCCGGTGCACCTGACCGAGTGGTTCACCGACGTGTTCGTCGACGGCACCGACTGGGTGATGCCGGCGAACATCATCGGGATGTCGCAGCACGCCGACGGCGGCATGGTGGCGACGAAGCCGTACGCGTCCGGCGGGCGGTACATCGACCGGATGTCCGACCACTGCGGCGGGTGCCGCTACGACCCGACGAAGCGGCTCGGCGAGGACGCCTGCCCCTTCACGGCGGGGTACTGGGCGTTCCTGTCGCGCACCGAGCCCGCCCTGCGGGACAACAACCGGATGGCGCGGCCGCTGCAGCAGATGCGGAAGCTGGCGGACCTCGACGAGGTGGTGGCGCAGGAGGCGCGACGCGGCACGCCCTGACCGGCCGCGGCAGGCCGGGTGGCCACGGGGCGGACGGGAGGCTCGGTGCGACGCCGCCACGAGCCTCCCGTCCGACGTCCGTCACCACCGCGCACGCAACCGGCGTGCGTTCATGGAGCAGCAGACGTCGGGTCGCCCCAGTCCACCCGACGGTTCCTGCTCCACCGAGCGAGGGAGGCGCCCGTGAGGAGCGCCCCGGTAGGGTCGGCTCGTGGCCAGCAACGACGCATTCGACGACCGCTACGACCTGCGCGAGTTCGCGCCGACGACCGACGACCAGGGCGCTCCGACACCGGAGACGGAGGCGTGGATGCACGCCGTGGGGCTCGGCTTCCACGAGCCGCACCCCGATGCCGAGGGCGCCGCGCGGATGGCGTCGCACTTCCTCGAGGACCAGGAGACGTTCCTCGGTGTGTACGTGCGCGAGCCGCTCCCCGGATCGGTCGACGAGACCTGGCCGGCGGGGACCTTCACGTGGTTCCGCAAGCGCCTGACCTGGGACGAGGGCGCCGCGATCGACACCCAGGCGATCTCCGCCGTCACGGTCCGGCCGACCGAGCGCCGTCGAGGGATCCTCCGACGGATGATGACGCACGCGCTCGAGGGCGGTGTCGCCGAGGGCTACGCCGTCGCGTCGCTCACCGCGTCCGAGGGCACGATCTACCGACGCTTCGGCTTCGGCTGCGCCATCCGCGAGCGAGCGGTCACCGTCCGCCGCGAGCGTGCCCTGCCGCTGCTCGCACCGACGACCGGCACCGTGACGGTCGTGACGCCGGAGTGGCTCGCCGAGGGCACCGGCCGCGCCGTGTTCGACCGGTTCGACGCGCGCACCCCCGGCTCGATGGTCCGGAACGCCGGCACGTGGCCGATCGTCCTCGGGCAGCGGAACGGCGACGGCTCCCCGGCGAAGGACGTCCGCGCCGCGGTGCACCGCCCGGAGGGCGCAGGGTCCGACCCGGCCGAGATCGACGGCTACGTGACCTGGCGCGTGAAGGAGGGCACGGGCGACACCGTGCTCGAGGTCGTCGACCTGGTCTACGCGACCGATGCCGCGTACCTGTCGCTGTGGGAGTTCCTGCTGTCGATCGACCTGAACGACGTGGTGAAGTACAACCGCTCGCGGCTCGACGACCCGATCGTCGCGGCGCTCGGCGACAACCGTGCGTACGACGTCGAGCACGAGGAGGACCACGTGTGGCTCCGGGTGCTCGACGTGCCGGCGGTGCTCACCAGCCGCCCGTACGCCGTCGACGGGTCGGTGACGCTCGCGGTCGCGGACGCGATGGGCTTCGCGGCGGGCACCTACCGGCTCGACGTCGTCGACGGGCAGGGCACGGTGACGCGCCTGTCCGACGGCGACGACGGCGAGGCCGACCTGCGGCTCGACGTGGCGGACCTCGGCGCGGTGCTCATCGGTTCGGTGTCCCCGGTCACCCTCGCCGCGGCCGGACTCGTGCGGGCGGCGGACCCGGCGGCACCGGCGCTGCTCCGGGCGATGCTCACGCCGACCCGCACGCCGCACGGGATCACGTACTTCTGATGCCGGACGGCGAGCTCACCACGTCGATCGGACGTGCGCGGCAGGCCGTGGCCGTGCTGGCCTCCCCGACGCTCCGCGCCGCGGTGGTCGGTGGCGGGACGCTCGACGACCGGACCGCGGCGTCCGTGGCGGCGTTCGACTGGCTGGGCGACGGCGGACCGGACAGCGCCGTCCTCGGACGGACGACGAAGGACCTGCAGCGGTTGCAGGGCCCGGCTGCGCTGCTCGAGTTCGGGCGGATCGAGCGCATGCCCGTGCCGGAGGACCAGCGGCACCCGGTCTCGGTGCGCATCATCGGCATCGTCGGGGATCGCCTCGGTCGAGCGCGGCCGGTGTCGGAGCGCGAGCTCAACGCGGCGATCGCGATGTTCTGCGCCGACGTCGCGATCGTCCGGCGCGACGCGGTCGACCTCGGTGTGCTCGAGCGGACGGACGACGGCGCGGCCTACCGCTTCACCCGCTGACGACCGGCGGGGCCCCTTCCGCAGAACGCGACGTCGGCGACTCCTCGCAGCGCTGTACCGCTGCGAGCGGTCGCCGACGTTGCGCGTTGCGGTCCCGGACTGCCGGCTGAGCGGGCCTCGCCCTAGGCGCGGCGGCGCACCCGTGGGTCGACGAACGCGTAGACGACGTCCACGATCACGTTCGCGGTGACGATGAGCAGCGCCGAGAACACCGTGAAGCCGACGACCACCTGCAGGTCGAGGGTGTGCACCGCGTCGATGAGCAACGCTCCGAGGCCCTGCATCGAGAACACCTTCTCGGTGATGACCGCACCGCCGAGCAGCGACCCGAGGTCGAGCCCGAACAGCGTCACCACGGGCAGGATCGCCGTCCGGAGTCCGTGCCGCACGACGACCTGGCGCTCCCGCAGGCCCTTCGCGCGGGCGGTCCGGACGAAGTCCTGCGACATCGACTCGAGCATCTCGCCGCGGGTCAGCCGGGCGTAGATGGCGGCGCTGATGAACGCGAGCACGCACCACGGCAGCACCAGGTGCGTCACCCAGCCGACCGGGTCCTCGACGAACGGCACGTAGCCGCTCGTGGGCAGCCACCCGAGGGTGAACCCGAACAGCAGGATCGCGAGCAGCCCGATCAGGTACGCGGGCGAGGACACCCCGGCGACGGCGACCGTCATGACCGCGCGGTCGGCGATCGTCCCCCGCTTGAGCGCGGACACCGTGCCGCCTGCGACACCGGCGACGAGCCACAGCACGGCGGCCCCGACGGCGATCGACGCGGTCACGGGCAGGCGCGACGCGATGAGGTTCGTGACGCTGTCGTGCAGCTGGAACGAGTACCCGAAGCACGGCGCCGCGCACGTGATCGTGGACGCGCCGGAACCGAACGTGCGACCCGCGAAGATGCCGGCGAGGTACGCCCCGAACTGCGCGAACCACGGCTTGTCGGTGCCGAGGAACGCCTGCACGTCAGCGAGCCGCTCGGGCGTGCACGGCTTGTCGCAGATCGCCCGGGCCGGGTTCGTCGGCAGCAGCATGAACAGCGCGTAGGTGATCGCCGCGACGACGAACAGCACGACGACCGCACCGAGGATCCGGACGGCCAGGAAGCGGAAGGTGTTCATCGGTCGCCCCCTCGCGGGTCGAGGGCGTCGCGCAGGGCGTCACCGAGCACGTTGAAGGCCAGGGTGATGAGGAACAGTGCGGCTCCGGGGAAGACGAGGTACATCGGGTCGGTCTGCACCCAGCCGATCGCGTCGCCGATGCTGCGGCCCCACGACGGCGTCGGCGGGTTGACGCCGACGGCCAGGAAGGACAGCGCGGCCTCGGCGCCGATCATCGACGGGATCGAGATGGTCGCGTAGACGGTGATCGTCGCGGCGAGGTTCGGCAGGAGCTGCTTGCGGATGACGTGCCAGCGCCCCGCACCCATCGCGGTCGACGCGACGACGTAGTTCCGGCTCACGAGCGAGAGCGTCTGCCCGCGCACGACGCGGGCGACGGAAGGCCAGCCGAAGAACCCGATGACGAGCACGACGAGCAGCGGCTTCGGGAACGAGGTCGGTACGACCGCGGTGAGCGCGATCATGAAGACCAGGGACGGGAAGCCGAAGATCACGTCGACCACGCGCGACAGCACCCGGTCGTACCAGCCGCCGAGGAACCCCGTGGTGACACCGACGAGCACCCCGATCACGATCGACATCGCGGTCGCGGCGAGCCCGATGCCCAGCGAGGTCCGCGCGCCGTACGTCACGATGGCGAAGAGGTCCCGCCCGGTCAGCGGCTCGACGCCGAACCAGTGCTCGCCGCTCACACCGCCGGCAGCGCCGCGGGGCGCCCCGAAGTCGTTCAGCGCGTCGACGTTGTAGCTGTACGGGTTCTGCCCCGTCACGGCTGCGATGAGCGGTGCGGCGATCGCCACGACGACGAACACCGCGATGACGACCGCGGCGGCCACGGCCCAGCGGTCCTGACGGACCCGGCGCACGACGGCCCGGAACCCGGTGGTCCGACCGGCCGACGCGGAGACGGGCCGGTCGACGACGTTCGCGGTCACGAGACCACTCCTTCCCAGGCCCGCCAGGCCTCGCGGCGGGCGGCCTGGCGCTCGGGGTCGGCGACCGGGGCCGCCGCGAGCAGCATGCGCGTGTAGTCCTGCTGCGGGTGGTCGAGCACGGCGGAGGTCGCGCCGCGCTCGACGATGCGGCCGTCGTGCAGCACGACGACGTCGTCGGCGAGCTGGCGCACCACCGCCAGGTCGTGGCTGATGAGCAGCATGCCGAAGCCGAACTCGTCCTGCAGGTCCGCGAGCAGGTCGAGCACGGCGGCCTGCACGGTGACGTCGAGGGCGCTGGTCGGCTCGTCGGCGATCACCAGGGCCGGTCGGAGCGCCAGTGCCCGGGCGACGGCGACGCGCTGCCGCTGGCCGCCGGACAGCTGGTGCGGGAACCGTTCGGTCCACGACGGATCGAGCTGCACCGCGGACAGGAGGTCGCGGGCGCGGTCGGCGCGCGATGCCGGTGTGCCCTCGCCGTGCACGAGCAGCGGTTCGGCGATGCTCCAGCCGATGGTCTGTCGCGGGTTCAGCGACGACGCCGGGTCCTGGAAGACGATGCCCACGCGGCTGCGGAGCTCGCGCAGGCGCTTCCCGCGTGCGGTGCGCAGGTCGTTCCCGTCGACCTCGACCGAGCCGTCCACGACGGGGACGAGTCCGGCGAGCGCACGGCCGATGGTCGACTTGCCGGACCCCGACTCCCCCACCAGGCCGAGCGTCCACCCGGCCGTGAGCTCGAGGTCGATCCCGCGCACGGTGGGTTCACCGCGGCGTGCGTAACGCACGGCGACGTCACGCAGGCGCGCGACCACGTGCTCGGCTGCCGACGCGAGACTCGCGCTGGGCGACGTTCCTCGCGCCGCGGAGCCCGAGGACGGTCGCTGGGCCCGAGACTCGACCTCGTCGCCGGACGCGGGTCGTGCCTCCAGGGCGGGGACCGCGGCGAGCAACTCGCGCGTGTAGTCGGCCGTCGGGTGCGCGAAGACGTCGGCGACCGTGCCGTGCTCGACGGGGTCGCCGCGGCGCATCACCAGGACCTCGTCGGCGACGTCGGCCACCACACCCATGTCGTGGGTGATGAGCAGGACGGCGAGGTCGCGCTCGCGACCGAGCCGACGCAGCAGGTCGAGGATCCCGGCCTGCACGGTGACGTCCAGCGCGGTCGTCGGCTCGTCGGCGAACAGCGCGACGGGGTCGCCCGCGAGCGCCATCGCGATCATCGCCCGCTGGAGCTGCCCGCCGGACAGCTCGTGCGGGTACGCCTTCCGGATCCGGGTGGGGTCCGGGAGCCCGGCGGCGCGGAGCAGCTCGTCCACGCGGGCCGAGACGCCCGCGCGGTCGAGGTCGGTCGGGTGTGCCCGCACGGCCTCGGCGATCTGCGTGCCGATCGACAGCACCGGGGTGAACGAGTTCATCGGTTCCTGGAACACGACCCCGATGCCCGCACCCCGCACGGCACGCAGCGCCTCCGCGGAGGCGCCGATCAGCTCGGTCCCGCGGAAGCGGGCGCTGCCCGACACCCGGGCGGCGGCCGGCAGGAGTCCGAGCACGCTCATGGCACTGACCGACTTGCCGGAACCGGACTCGCCGACGAGTGCGAGCACCCGACCGGGCGTCAGGGTGAAGGAGACGTCACGGACGACGGGCTCCGCGTCGCCGAACGCGACGCGGAGCCCCTCGACCTCGAGCAGCGGTGCACTCACTGGGCGAGCGAGACCTTGAGGTAGTTCGGGTAGGCCGGGAAGTCCGCGATGCGGAAGTTCTCGACGTTCGACCCGGCCAGGAAGGACTGCTTCGCGTAGATCAGCGGGACGACGGGGGCGTCCTCCATGATGCGGCGGTCCGCCTGCGCCCACAGCTCCTGCGCATCGGACTGGTCGACGGTGCCGGTCGCCTTCGCGATGAGGGCGTCGACCTCGGGGTTGCTGTACTTCGAGACGTTGTAGCCGCCCCCACCGATCTGCGACGAGTCGTAGAGCGGCTGGATGTTGGCGTTCGCGCTCGGGAAGTCCGGCTGCCAGCTCGACAGCGACAGGTCGAAGTCGGTGCCGTTCGTGGTGGCCTGCGTGAAGGAGTCGTAGTCGAGCGGCTTGAGCGTCACGGCGATGCCGGCGCGCTTCAGACCGGCCTGCAGCGCCTGCGCCTGCGCGAGGTACGTCGGGTCGTTCTGCGTCACGAGGGTGAGCGACAGGTCCTCGGCCCCGGCCTCCTCCAGGAGCGCCTTCGCCTTGTCGACGTCGCCCGTCGCGCCGGTCTCGTACAGGTCGTAGTCCTGGCGTCCGGCGATGCCCGGCGTCACGAGGGTCGTCGCGTACTCGCCGGCGAGCGCACCACCGGCCGCGATGCGGAAGGACTTGCGGTCGACCGCGTACTGCAGCGCCTGGCGGACCTTGAGGTCCTTCAGCGCCCCACGCTGGGTGTTGATCGCCATGTAGGTGATGGGGCCGGCCTTGCTCGTCGCGAGGCGGTCCTGTGCAGCGGGGTTGGCGCGCACCTGGTTGAGCTCGGCGGCACCGAGGAACTGCGCGCCGAAGGCGTTCTTCGCGTCACCGTTGTCGGCGATCAGGCTCTGCGTCGTGGTCGAGGCGTCCTGGCTCTCCTTGAACACGATCTTCGACGGACCGGCGGTGCGGATCGCGTCGGTCTTCGCGCTCCACTCCTTGTTGCGGACGAGCGTGACCTGCGAGCCCTGCGTGTTCGACTCGATCTGGTACGGACCGCTCGACACGGGCTTCGCGTCGTAGGCGCCGGTGTCCTTGCCCGCGCCCTCGGGCACGGGTGCGAACGCCGGCATCGAGGCGAGCCACGGCCAGTCGCCGTACGGGGCGTCGAGCTTGAAGACGATGGTCTTGTCGTCCGGGGTCTCGATGCTGTCGAGCGTCTTCCCCTCGAAGGGGCCCTGGTAGTCCGAGCCGCCGACCAGCAGGGACTTGTGGTAGCTCAGGCCACCGGTGAGGTTCGGGGCGAACGACCGCTCGATGCCCCACTTGACGTCCTTCGTGGTGATCGGCGTGCCGTCCTGGAACTTCAGGCCGCCCTTCAGCGTGTACGTCCAAGTCTTGCCGCCGTCGCTCGACTCACCCGTGGTGGTCGCGAGGTCCGGCACCACCTTCGCGGTCTTGCCGGGCTGGACGTCCCACGTGGTCAGGCGGCGGGCGACCAGGCCCATCGAGGTGATGCCGAGGCTCTGGCTCGTCGCCGGGTCCCAGTGCAGCGCGGTCTGCGCCGTCAGGATGTCGAGCGTGCCGCCCTTGCTCGTGCCGGTGGACGCGTCGTCCGACGCGCCGCCACCCGAGCAGCCGGTCAGCACGAGGGCTGCGGCGGCGGCGACGGCCGCGGTGATCGTCAAGCGCTTGGGGCGGTGCATGGTGTGCTGCTCCTCGTGGGGTGGGGGTGTCGGGCGCGGACGACCGGGTGGCCCGGTCGGCTGCGGCCCTCGTCGTCGTGGTGGACGGGGCGTCCGGCCCGGTTCGGGTGGCCGGGCGGTCCATGGTCGCACCGGTCGGTGCGCGGATCCGAACGCCCGCGGGGTCCGGACGACATGCAACGCAACATTGCATGACGCAACGTCCCAACGTCTGCGCCCCGAGCGTATTCCCGGGGCGCGCGGGTCGTCCGGATCGCGCCCGGCGCCGGGCCAGGTCGGACCGGCCGGGAGGCACGGTGCGGCCCCGTCAGGCCGCAATCATCGTGCGCGCGGCCCGTCCGGACGACCGCTGCCCCGTCACGCCGCGACCGTCGTGCGCGCGGCCCGCCCGGCGATCGCACCGACGCCGAGCGCCGCGCCGAGGAACACGACGGCGAGGATCCCCCACCCGACCGTCCCGAGGTCGACGGCGGTCAGGGTCACCACGGTCGGGGCGATCATCGCCGCCACCGCGTACCCGGTGCCGTAGATGCCCTGGTAGGCGCCGACGCGGTCCGCCGGTGCGAGCTCGAAGCTCAGCGCCCACCCGGCGGCGCTCGACGTGATCTCCGCGAGCGAGTGGGCGACCGCCGCGAGGACGAGCACGGCGGTCGCGATCGCCGCCGGCACCCAGTCGTCCCCGCGTACCCATCCGGCAGCCGCCCACAGCCCGCACGCCACCGCCATGACCCACCCCGCGTGCCGCATGACCCGCGCCGCACCCGCGACGGTGTCGGTCCCGCGGCTCAGCCGGACCTGCAGCAGCACGACGATCACGGTGTTCACGAGCAGCAGGGGGGAGACGAGCACGTCCGGCGCGACGGTGTGCTGCACGACCCAGATCGGCACGCCGACCTCGAACAGGCCGAACTGCATGCCGAACAGTCCGGTCAGGGCGGTGACCGCGAGGAACCGGACGTCACGGTAGGGGCTGCGGCCGGCGGGCTCCTGCCGAACGATCGTGCCGGTGTCGGTCCGGTCGGCCGGTGCCGCGTCGACCCGCACCGCGGGGAGACCGGCGACGAGGACCGCCGACGCCAGGAACAGGGCGCCCGAGAGGACCATCGTCACGCGGTAGGCCTCGCCGGTGCCGATCGCGAGCGGGACCGCGGCCAGTGCGGTGCCCACGCCGATGCCGACGTTCGTGACCGTGCGCATGGTCGCCCGGACGCGGACGCGCTCGGCACCGGGGAACGCCCGTCCGACCGCGGCACCCCGGACGGAGCCGCCGCCCTGCTGCGCGAGCGTCACGACGGACGCCGTCGCGATCAGGGTCGGCAGGTCGTGGACGAGCACGTAGCTGACGAGCGCGAGACCCTGCACGAGGTGCAGCCAGACGAGCATCCGTCGCGCGCTGAAGCGGTCCGCGAGGTGCCCGAAGACCAGCGACGAGGCCACACCGACCGCTCCGGCGACGGTGAGCCCGAGACCGACCGCGACCGCCGGGATCCCGACGATCGTGATGAGGTACAGCGACGTGAGCGTGAAGAAGGCGCCGCGACCGAGGGTGTCCACCAGCGTGACCGTGAGCAGGCGTCGGAGGGTCGGGTCCTGCCGGACGAGGGTGCGGATCGGGACCGGTTGCGCCGTGGTGCTCACGCTCCAGTTCTCGCACCGTCGCGGTGCTCCGCCGAACAGATGTAGCGTCGGGCTTCATGATCCGGTACCGCCTCGACCCGTCGGACGTCTCGGCGGTGCGGTTCGGCATCTCGCCGCTGTCGGAGCTGGGCCTCGGGCTGCGTGCCTTCCGAGCGCCGGAGCGGTACCCGCTGCAGCGCCCGTGGCTCGAGCGCATCGCCGGCGTGCTCCCCGTCCTCGACCGCCCCGTCCTCGCCGGTCTGGTCGACGAGCGCCGGTGGGTCGCGGACTTCGTCAACCCCCGACCGGACTCGCCCCTCGGGTCGATCGACGACGAGCTCCGAGCCCTCGGCCGGATCTCCCCCGCACGGCTCCGCACCGACCTCGAGCGGGTGCACGGCTCCGTGCCGGACGTGTTCGTCGGACGGCACGAGGACGTCGTCGACCGGCTCGTGCGCGCGCTCGCGACGACGTGGGAGCTCTGCTTCGCACCGTACTGGCCACGGATGCGCCGCGTGCTGCAGGCCGACGTCACGCACCGCGGACGGATCGCCGCGCACGAGGGTGTCGGCGCGGCGCTCGGCGGCCTGTCCGAGTCGGTGCGGTTCGACGGTCGGCACGTCGACGTCCGTCTGAACAGCCCGATCGCCCGCGACCGTCCGGTGCAGGGCGAGGGCTTGACGCTCGTCCCGTCAGTCTTCGTCGTCCGTGCGTCGACGCCGATCGACGACGACCTGCCTCCGACCGTGATGTACCCGGCCCGGGGCCAGGGAGCGATGTGGTCGACCGCGTCGCACCCCGACGTCGGGGCCGTCCGGGACCTGCTCGGTGCCACCCGGGCGGCGCTCCTCGACGCGCTCGGCGAGCCGGCGTCGTCGACCGACCTCGCCATGCGGTTCGGCGTCTCGACCTCTGCCGTGAACCAGCACCTGCGGGTGATGGAGCGCGGAGGACTGCTGAACCGCACCCGGTACGGCCGAGCGGTCCTGTACTACCGCAGCGCGGTCGGCGACGCGCTCGTCCGCCGGGAGTGAGCGCGCCGCCGTGGCGTGTCAGCGGTCGAAGAGTCCGCCGAGGAAGTCGTTGCCCAGGTTCGACGCCTGCTCGCCCAGCCCGGAGGCCTGCTCGCCGAGCCCGGAGGCCTGCTCGCCCAGTCCGCCCAGGAACTGCTCGCCCTCGGCGGCGAAGCCCTCGACCCCGCCGCCCAGGTCCGCGAGTCCGAGGTCACCCATGCCGGAGGCGATGCCCTCGAAGTCGACGCCGAGGTCGGCCGCGCCGGCCAGGACCGGCGCGGCTGCTGCGCTGACCACCGCTCCACCGGCGACGGCCACCGCGAGACCGCCCAGGGCCATCGCACCGGCACCGACGGCCGCGCCGCCGGCGAACGCGCCGCCGCGCCCACTGCCGCCGCCCGGACGACCCGAACCACCGAGCACCCGACGGATGAGCCCGGGCCGCGACATCTCACCACGGGTCATCGCACGGGCCATGCCGCCGGACGAGTCGTCGCGCAGGTGCTCGTGCGGCGGCAGCTCGGAGTTGAGCCGGTCCCGCACCTGCTGGCGCTGCGCCGGGGTGAGCCGGGCGAAGGCGTCGTGGTGCACCTGCTCGATCTGGTCGGGGTTCGCCGTGCGGAGCAGGTAGTCGTACTTCGCGAGGGCGACCTTGTCGGGGTCTGCCTGTCCCTGGTGTCGCTGCGGCTGGCGGTACTGCTGCGGCTGTCCGTACTGCTGCTGGCCCGGCTGCTGCTGCCGTGAGCGGTCGTCGCCCGTCAGCTTGTCCGCCGCGCCGCGGACGATGTCGCGCCAGTCGGCCCCACCCCCGGTGCCGCGCGCGTTCTGCTGGTCGCCGGCGGCGGCGTTCCCCTGCGCGCGCTGCTTCTGCATCTGCTTGTCGATGACCTTCGAGGCCATGCCGAGGATCCGGTTGAGGTTCGCCATGCCCCAACCTTTGTGATCACACATGTGAGCACTCAGCGACGGAGCAGTGCGCCACCCGCCGATCAGGTCCGAGAGCGCTGTGAACGCTTGTTCAGCCGAACACCTCTGCCAGCCGGACGAAGAAGAGCGCACCACTGACGAGGCCGAGGATGACGGCGGCGAGCGAGACGCCGAAGCCAGTGACCCGCTCCCCGACCAACTGCCCAGCTCGCACGAGGCCGATCGCGCCGAAGACGATCCCGAGCAGGCTGGGGATCGCCAACAGGTTCACGATGAAGGCGATCAGGGACAGCACGAGACCGGCGTACCCGTAGGGATTCGCTGCCCGCGTGGCACGATCACGGGCGATCCTCGCCCCGCGTCCGGTCGCACGCCCGGGCATTGCGATCCCTCGGTACTCGGATGGAGCGGGTGGGCGCGGCGAGGCCTCCACGAACCTCCCGAACGAGGGCACCACTGGCTGTGGAGCGGGATCGCCCCACCGTTGGCCGTCCCACCAACGAAGCCGGGCCTGGTCTTGCGGGTCCGGGTACCAGCCCGCAAGGGGGAGAGTCACAGGTCATCTCTCTGAGGCATGCTCGGAGCGTAACCAGATCGGTCACGCTCGGGGCAGCCCCTGTTCGGGACCGATCACTAGTACATCACCGG
Organism: Curtobacterium sp. HSID17257; assembly: GCF_003989515.1. GTDB lineage: Bacteria > Actinomycetota > Actinomycetes > Actinomycetales > Microbacteriaceae > Curtobacterium. The sequence goes on along the minus strand of NZ_RBLU01000009.1, from coordinate 8,932 downwards.
ACGGTTCGGTAGGGTGTCCTCGCCCGCGCACCCGCCGGAGCGCGGCCAGGTGAACGTGCGAGGCCCGGATCTGCTGGAACAGATCCGGGCCTCAGTTCGCCTTCCGAGTGGAAAGCCAGGGATGCAAACCCATCCCCGAGCTCAGCGCTCGGACCGATGGTAGCCGAGCCCGCTCGGCTTCGCATCCCTGGCTCGAAGCTCTTCGTGTCCGCCGGCGACGACACCAGGAGGTCCTCGATGTCGCGAGACGACGACGGCCGGAACAGGCGTCACGCGCTCTGGCTGGGGATCGCGAGCTTGCTCGTGAACACCACCAGGCTGCTGGTCGACCTGCTCCGCAAGGGCTGAGGATGCGGGTGCCCCTCGCCGCCACCAGCGGCGAGGGGCACCCCGTCGGTCAGGACAGCAGGCGCGTCAGGACAGCAGGCGCGCCAGGAACGCGTTGCGGAACCGCCCGGTCGGGTCGAGGTCCCGCGCCAGCGCCGAGAAGTCGTCCAGCCGCGGGTACGCCTCGTGCAGGCGCTCGACGCTCGCGGCCGAGACCTTGCCCCAGTGCGGCCGGGGGTCGAACGGCGCGAGGAGCTCCTCGATCCGCTCGACCGTCTCCGCGACGGCGGCGGCATCCCGTCGGAACGTGAAGTGCAGGCCGACCGACTGCCGTCCCGACGAGGGCGCCAGCCAGGCCGTGTCGGCAGCGACCGTGCGGACCTCGGCCGCGATGAGCAGCGGCGCGAAGAGCGGTTCGAGCGGACGCAGGGCCTCGAGCGCGGCGACGGCGTGCTCGGCGGGGATCAGGTACTCCGCCTGGATCTCGGCGCCGGTGGACGGCTCGAAGGTCGACCGGAAGTGCGGCAACCGTTCGGCCCACGGCCCGGGGACACCGCCCTGCTCGGTCACGCTCGCGGCGTCGTTCTCCCCCGGGTGCACCGGACCGTCGGCTCGGCGTGCACCGACTGCGACGAGGTCGACCGACGGTGCGGGTTCGTCCACGCGGTGCTTCGTCCACACCTGGCGGGCGCCGCGGTCGTCGAACGACGTGAACATCGACACCGAGTACGCGTCCGACATCACCGCGTCGAAGTGTGCCGTCACGGCGTCCCACGGCAAGTCGAGGTGCACGGTCGTGGCCACCTGGAACGTCGGCTCGATCGCGAGCTCGACCGCGGTGACGACGCCGAGCGCGCCGAGTGCCACCCGGTGCGCGTCGAGGGCGCCGTCCGGCGACGACGCGTCGACCCCGACGACGTCGCCGGAGGCCCGGACGACCTCGAGACCGACGACCGCCTGCGCGAGCGACGGGTTACGGACGCCGGAGCCGTGCGTGCCGGTGGCGACCGCGCCGGCGACCGAGATGTGCGGCAGGGAGGCGAGGTTCGCGAGGGCCCAGCCACGAGCCTCCAGGCCGGCCGCCACCTGCGCGTGCGTCATGCCGGCCGCGACCCGCACCACGCGCCGGTCGGCGTCGATCTCGAGCACCGGAGGCAGGCCGGCGAGCGTGACCTGCACGGCGTCGGTGTCGGCGATCTCGTTGAACGAGTGCGTCGAGCCGAGCGCCGTCAGGCGCGGCGTGGCCGCGACGAGCTGCTGCAGGGCCGCCACCGAGGTGGGGCGTTCCAGCGCGGAGGCATGGTAGGTGACGTTCCCCGCCCAGTTGGTGCGTGTCGTCGCGGCCACGGTCACGGCCCTAGAACCCGCGGTCCAGACGGTGCCACGCCTGCTGCAGGCGGAGCTCGTCCTTGAACGCGCGGGCCGTGGTGTGCTCGTCGATGACGAGGAACTCGGTGCCGACCATGGTCGCGAGGTCCTCGACGACCTGCAGGCCGACGGCGGTCGTCATCACGGTGTGGTGCGCGGCGCCGGCGGTGAGCCAGGCCTCCGCGGCGACCGGGAAGGACGGGCGCGGCTCCCAGACGGCGCGGCCGACGGGGAGCTTCGGCAGCGCCTCGGTCGGGGGCACCACGTCGACGACGTTCGCGGTGAGGCGGAAGCCGTCACGGGTGTCCGACAGGGCGACGACGACCGCCTCGCCGGCGTCCGCGGTGAAGACCAGGCGGACCGGGTCGTCCTTGCCGCCGATGCCGAGCGGGTGGATCTCGAGCGTCGGCTTCGTCGTGGTGAGCGTCGGCGAGACCTCGAGCATGTGGGCGCCGAGGATCTTCTCCGCACCCGGGGTGAGGTCGTACGTGTAGTCCTCCATCAGCGAGGCACCACCCGGGAGGCCCGCGCCCGCGACGTTCATCGCACGGACGAGCACGGCGGTCTTCCAGTCGCCCTCGGCGCCGAACCCGTAGCCGTCGGCCATGAGCCGCTGCACCGCCAGGCCGGGCAGCTGCTTGAGCGTGCCGAGGTCCTCGAAGTTCGTGGTGAACGCCGCGGAGCCGTTCTGCTCCAGGAGTGCACGGAGGCCGAGCTCGATCGCGGCGCCGTCGCGGAGCGCCTGGTGACGGTCACCGCCGTCACGCCGCAGCGATGCGTCGACGTCGTAGTCGCGCTCGTAGACGGCGACGAGCTCGTCGACCGCTGCCGTGTCCGCTTCGGCCTCGGCCACCGCTGCGGCCAGCTCGTTGACCGCCCAGGTGTTCACCTGCACGCCGAGCTCGATCTCGGCCTCGGTCTTGTCGCCCTCGGTGACGGCGACGTAGCGCATGTTGTCGCCGAAGCGCGTGAGCTTGAGCTCACGGACGGCGGCGGCACCGGCCGCCGCGCGCGTCCAGTTCTCCACTCGCGAGACCACGCGCGGGTCGGACACGTGCCCGACCGCTGTCGCGTGCCGGACGCCGAGACGGGCGAGGGCGTAGCCGAACTCGCGGTCGCCGTGCGCGGCCTGGTTGAGGTTCATGAAGTCGAAGTCGATGTCGCCCCACGGCAGCGCGACGTTCGCCTGCGTGTGCAGGTGCAGCAGCGGCTTCGTGAGCGCCTGCAGGCCGCCGATCCACATCTTCGCCGGGCTGAACGTGTGCATCCAGGTCGTCACACCGATGACCTTGTCGTCGGCGCTGGCCTCGATCAGCGCGCGGCGGATGCCGTCGGCGTCCTTGAGGACCGGCTTCCACACGAGCTTCACCGGCACGTGCGGCGCCAGCTCGGCGTGCACGGCGCGGCTCTGCTCCTCGACCTGGCGCAGGGTCTCCTCGCCGTACAGGCCCTGCGACCCGGTGAGGAACCAGACCTCGTAGCTGTCGAGGGTGGCCTGGGGGTTCACCTGCGTCATCGCATGGCTCCTTCGGGGTTCTGTCCGTAGACGTTCTGGTAGCGATCGAAGAGTCGATCGATGTCGTCGGGGGCGATGGGCACGAGCTCGCCGCCCTGCTTCGCGATGTGCACGGTGCGGGCGACGTCCTCGCACATCACCGCGGCCTTCACGGCGTCCTTCGCGTCCTTGCCGATCGTGAAGACCCCGTGGTTCTGCATGAGCACGGCGCGGCTCCGGTGGCCCGCGAGGGTGTCGACGATGCCGCGGCCGATCGAGTCGTCGCCGATGATCGCGAACGGGCCGACCGGGATCGGTCCGCCGAACTCGTCGGCCATCGCCGTGATCACGCACGGGATCTCCTCGGCGCGCGCCGCCCACGCGGTCGCGTACGTCGAGTGGGTGTGCACGACGCCGCCGACCTCGGGCATGTTCCGGTAGACGAAGGCGTGCGCTGCGGTGTCGGACGACGGGCCGTGCGCGTTGCCCCACCCGTCGGCGAGGACGCCGTCGAGGGTGCAGACCACCTGGTTCTCGGGGGTCAGGTCGTCGCTGGCGACCCCGCTCGGCTTGATGACGAACAGGTCGGTGCCGGGGACGCGCTGCGACACGTTGCCGCCCGTCCAGATCACCAGGCCGTAGCGGACGAGCTCACCGTGCAGGGCGGCGACGCGCTCGCGCGCGGCGGCGACGGCCTGCCTCGTCTCGTCGGTGGGCGCTTCGGTCATCGGGTCGGCTCCTGTTCGGTCTGGAGGCGCGCCTCGACCACGTCGATCGGCTCGCCCTGGTCGGTCGGTGCGGGCTGCCCCGCCGGCTCGCCCTGATCGGTCGTCGGGCTGGTGCGGGTCGCCGCGGCTGCCACGTCCTGCACGGGGAGGGCCGCGCGGTACCGGGCCAGGTAGTCCTGGAAGCCCCGGGCGTCGCGCTCCTCGGGCTCGGCGACGTGCACCGCGTCGCCGCGGAACACCGTGTCGGCGAGGAAGTCCTCGAGCGGCCGGTCGGTGTGCTCCAGGTACGCCGCGAGCACGGCGATGCCCCAGGCGCCGCCCTCGCCCGCGGTCTCCTCGAGGGCGACCGGCACGCGGAGCGCCGCGGCGAGCAGGCGCTGCGGGGCACCCGGCGTGCGGAAGAGTCCGCCGTGCGCGGTCATCCGGTCGACGGCGACGTGTTCGCCGTGCAGGACCTCCATGCCGATCGCGAGGGTGGCGAAGGCGCCGTGGACCTCGGAGCGGACCAGGTTGCCCAGGGTGAACCGGGCGTCGGGGGTGCGGAGGAGCAGCGGACGGCCGTCCTCGACGCCCGTGACGGGTTCGCCCGCCAGGTAGTTGAAGGAGAGCAGCCCGCCGGCGTCGGGGTCGGCGTCGGCGGCCTCGGCCAGCAGGGTCGCGTAGACGTCGTCGACCGCGACCGACGGGCTGCCGGTCCGCTCGCTCGTGGCGTCGGCGAAGCGACCGAACACGCGTGCCCAGGCGGCGATCTCGCTCGCGCCGTTGTTGCAGTGCACCATCGCGACGGCGTCGCCGGCCGGGGTCGTGACGACGTCGAGTTCCTCGTGCGGGGTCCGGAGCGCCCGTTCGAGCACGACCATCGCGAAGATGCTCGTGCCGACGCTGACGTTGCCGGTGCGCGGGGCGACGGCGTTCGTCGCGACCATGCCCGTGCCCGCGTCGCCCTCGGGCGGGCAGAACGGGATGCCGGGCTGCAGCGTGCCGGTCGGGTCGAGCCACGCGGCACCCTCGGGGGTGAGCACGCCGGCGTCCTCGCCCGCCACGAGCACCTCGGGCAGCAGGGCGCGGAGGTCGGGGACGTGGTCGCCGAGCAGGGTCTGCGTGGTCGCGAGCATCGCGGCGTCGTAGTCACGGCGGCCGGGCTCCCCCGGGGCGCTCTCGACCGGGCCGGACTCGATCGGCAACATGCCGCTGGCGTCGCCGACACCGAGGACGTCGCGGCCCGTGAGCATGCGGTGCACGTACCCGGCGAGAGTCGTGATGCCCGCGAGCTGCGCCACGTGCGGTTCCTCGTCGAGCACGGCCTGGTACAGGTGCGCGACCGACCAGCGTTGCGGCACGTTGAAGTCGAGCGCGGCGCTCAGGCGCTCGGCGGCGGGGCCGGTCGAGGTGTTGCGCCAGGTACGGAACGGGACGAGGAGCTCGCCGTCCTCGTCGAACGCCAGGTACCCGTGCATCATCGCGGAGACGCCCGCGGCGCGGAAGGCCGTCGGACGGACGCCGAACTGCCGCTCGACGTCGGCGACCAGGTCGGCGTAGGCCGCGCGGACCCCGGCCTCGACGGCGACCAGCGGGTAGGTCCAGCGGCCGTCGACGTACTCGTTCTCCCACTCGTGGGAGCCGCTCGCGATCGGTCGCAGCTGCTCGTCGACGAGCACGGCCTTGATCCGGGTGGAGCCGAGCTCGACACCGAGGGTCGTGCGGCCGTCCTCGACCTGTTGCCGGCGGTCGTCGCTCATGTGTCCTCCCGAGACCTCGTCGTCCTGCGTGAGCGCTCACATCCTGGCACGTGAGCGCTCACGCGTGCAACGCGACGGCGCGCCGCGGTCCCCGCCGCTCGCCGCTCCCTCCGCCACCCTCCGCCCGTACCCCGCTCGGGTCGCCCCGAGCGGGCACGATCTGTCACGCTCAGCACCCCTCGCCGACACATCTCACCCGCTCGGCGACGCGCACGCGGCACGTCCTGCCCACTCGGCGCCCCGGTCCGCCGGCCCCGGACACCCGCCGGGCTACGCGCCGAGGGTGCTCTCGCGGACGACGAGCGCCGGGGTGACGGCCGTCGACGCCGGACGCCCACCCGCCACGAGGTCGAGCAGCGCCCGCCCCGCGATGCGACCGAGCTCGTCGAGCCGCAGGTCGACGGTGGTCAACGGCGGCCTCGAGGCCAGCGCCACCACGCCCCAGTCGTCGTACCCGGTCACCGCGACGTCGCCCGGCACCGTCCGACCGGTCTCACGCAGCCGGTCGCACACGCCCCGGGCGATCTGGTCGTTCCCGCACAGCACCGCGTCCACCGCGGCCGGGCTCCGGTCGAGGAGGTCCACGGCCTGCCGCCCCCAGCGCTCGGACCACTCGCCGTGCATCGGAGCACCCACCATGCGCTCCCCGAGCACCGGAGCGGCGCCGCGTGCCCGGTCCACCGCGGACCGCGCGTCCTCGGGCCCGGTGACGACGGCGACCCGCTGCTTCCCGAGTCCGAGCAGGTGCGCGGCCGCAGCAGCAGCACCGGCGGCGTCGTCGAGGGTGACCGACACGTCGGACGGGTCGGTCGAGGGCGTCAGCGCGTAGACGACGGGGACCGGCACCGGGACGTCGATCGGCGGACGGGCGTCGGCGGACCGACCGGTGACGACGATGCCGTCGACACCCCGGGCGACGAGCGAGCGGAGGTAGTGGGCCTCGCGGACGTGGTCGTCGCGGGTGTCGCAGACGAGCACCATCATCTCGCCGGCGGACAGGGCGTCCTCGGCGCCGAGCAGCACCGGCATGGTGAACCGTCCGAACGAGTCCGTCGTGATCATGCCCACCATGAACGTGCGGCCGGACGACAGCGCCCGCGCCCGTGCGTCACCGACGAAGCCGAGCTTGTCGGCGGCGTCCTTCACGCGACGACGGGTCTCGTCGCGCAGCTGCCCGGTGTCGTTGAGTGCCTTCGAGGCGGTCCCGATCGACACCCCGGCGAGCGCTGCGACGTCGGTGATGCGGACGGACCGGTTCGGGTGATCGACGGCCACGGCAAGGTCCTTTCCGACTCGGAGGGCTGGCCCGATGCTAGCGCGGAAGGCTCTTGTGCATGCCCTGACGGTGCCGTAGCGTCAAGAACGGAAAGCGCTTTCCGAACGGACGGCCGCCAGTCAGACGCAAGGAGGCGCCATGACCACCACGACCGGCACCAGGACCGACACCCCCGCGACCGGGCGCCGCGTGCGGACCGCGACCCCGGCCCTCCCGACCGCGGCGGCGCACCTGTCGTGTCGTCCGCTCCCGGCCGGAGCCGCCCGCATCACCGGGGGCTTCTGGGCCCAGCGCCAGGACCGCAACGGTCGCGACGCCGTCCGCAGCGGGTACGAGCGCCTCCGCGACGCCGGGAACTTCCGGAACCTCCGGATCGCCGCCGGCGACGAGCAGGGCGAGGTCGTCGGGCCGGTCTTCATGGACTCCGACGTGACGAAGTGGCTCGAGGCCGTCGCGTGGGAGTACGGCCGCGCCCCCGCCCAGGACCTGCTCGACCTGCAGCGCGAGGTCACGGCCCTGTACGCCCGGGCACAGGCCGCGGACGGCTACGTCGACTCCGTCCAGCAGGTGCGCGGGAACGGCGAGCGCTACGTCGACCTGAAGTGGAGCCACGAGCTCTACTGCGCCGGGCACCTGTACCAGGCCGCCGTCGCGCAGCACCGTGCGACGGGCGACACCGCGCTGCTCGACGTCGCGACGAAGAACGCCGACCACCTCGTCGCCACGTTCGGGCCCGGCGACGACCACACCCAGGACGTCGACGGGCACCCGGTCGTCGAGACGGGCCTCGTCGAGCTGTACCGCGAGACCGGGGACCGCGCCTACCTCGACCTGGCGCACTGGTTCGTCGACGCCCGGGGGCACGGCATCATCGAGCGCGCCGGCGGCGAGCCGACGTACTTCTCCGACCGGGTCCCGGTCCGCGAGGCCACCACCGTCGAGGGCCACGCGGTCCGCGCCGTGTACCTGGCCGCGGGTGCCGTGGACGTCGCGATCGAGACCGGTGACGCCGAGCTCCTGGCGGCGAGCGAGCGGCAGTTCGCGGACATGCAGGCGACCAAGGCGTTCATCACCGGCGGCCTCGGCGCCCGCTGGGACTGGGAGGCGTTCGGCGACCCGTACGAGCTCCCGACGGACCGCGGCTACGCCGAGACCTGCGCGGCGATCGGCGGCGTCCAGTGGGCGTGGCGCCTGCTGCTCGCGACCGGGAAGCCGGTCTACGCCGACGCGATCGAGCGCCTGCTCTACAACGCGTTCCTGCCCGGGGTCAGCCTGGCGGGCACGGAGTACTTCTACGTCAACCCGCTGCAGCACCGCGACGGCGCCCACCGGGACGAGAACCGCTCCCCCGCCCACGGCCGCCGCGGCTGGTTCGACTGCGCCTGCTGCCCGCCGAACATCATGCGCACGTTCGCGAGCCTCGACGGCTACCTGGCGACCGCGACCGACGGGGGCCTGCAGGTCCACCAGTACGCGGACGCCGACCTCGGTCCCGTGCGGGTCGCGACCGGGTACCCGCACGACGGCCGCGTGGTGGTGACGGTCACCGAGGGCGGCCCCCTGGCACTCGGGCTGCGCATCCCCGCGTGGTCGGACACCACCACCGTGACGACCCCCGACGGCACCGCCTCGCCGGAGCCCGGCACCCTGCACGTGGTCGAGCGCGACTGGTCGGTCGGCGAGACCGTCGAGCTCGCCTTCGACACGACACCGCACCGGTACGTCGCAGACTCCCGCATCGACGCGGCGCGCGGTCAGCTCGCGATCGAGCGCGGCCCGCTCGTGTACGCCGTCGAGCAGGCCGGCCAGCAGGGCTTCACGGTCGACGACCTGACGGTCGACGCCACGGCGCCGATCACCGAGGAGCGCCGCGTCGACCTGCTCGACGGGGTCGTCACGCTGCGCGTGCCCGGGTACGCACCGGGGCGGCACGAGCAGGCGGCGTGGCCGTACCGACGGATCGACCGGCCGGGAGGCGCGACCCACCCCGCCGACGCGG
>NZ_RBLU01000108.1 GCF_003989515.1 Curtobacterium sp. HSID17257 | reverse complement strand
CTCGGCCGCGGGCACGAGCGGGTACGACGCGCCGCTCAGGTTCGGCGGTCGAGCAGTTCCGGTCGCTGCGGCGCATCGAGCGCGACTGATCGCACCCGGTCGGCTGACTCTTCCCGGTCGACTGACTCTGCCCGGCGCCTCGGCCGCAGCCAGTCAGACGCGGTCGGCAGCTCGACGTCGGTCGGGTCGGCGCTCCTGCTCAACGGGCACGACATGCCGCTCAGGTCCGGCGAGCGGGTGTGTTCCGTCGTCGGACGGCGTCGAGTGTGACGGATCGGGCCCGCTCGTTAGGGCCGAGTCGGCTGCCAGGCGTCCGCGGCCGGTCGACGTGCGTCGGATGACCGGGAGGCTGACAGGCCGACGAGGCTGCCGCCGAGCGGGCACGACATGCCGCTCAGGTCCGGCGAGCGGGTGCGTTCTGTCGTCGGGCAGCGTCGAGTGTGACGGATCAGGCCCGCTCGGCGAGTACGAGCCCGGAGCCCGGAGCCCGGCACCGGCCGCCCGCGCACACGACGACGCCGCGCGGCCCCGGAGGGTGCGCGGCGTCGACGGTTCGGGTCAGGCGGACTTGTTCTGGTCCTGCTGGGGCTCGAACTCGTCCTCGTCGTCGCCCGGTTCCTCACCGTACTGGTCAGCCCAGCGGTCGACGTAGGAGTCTTCGTCCGAGTGTTGCCCGGCGGAGAGCTCGCGTTCGAGCGCACCGTAGTTCGTGTCCGGACTGAAGTACTTCAGCTCCCGGGCGACCTTGGTGTGCTTTGCCTTCTGACGGCCGCGCCCCATGCGTGACCCCCTCGTGATCGGCTCTGGTCCGGTCCTGGCGGGTGCGTGGTTGCCACCCGGGGAACCGAACGGTTCGTGGTTTGAAATCTGCCGATCACTCTACCATGTACCCCGTTCCCCACCTGGCCACCGACGTCCCCCGTGGCGGGGAGGAAGACCTGATCAGCACTCAGGCGGGGAGGGGCTCCCGGACCCCGCGCTTCCGTCGCGCGGAGCGCAGCACGAGGGCGTCGACCGAGAACCGTCCGGGTCCGGTGAGCGCGACGGCGAGGGACGCGACGGCGAGCACCAGCACGTACTCGAAGCCGCCCTCCTGGGCGAAGAACCCCGCGGTGGCGTGGGCGAGCAGGCCCGCGACGACCATGTCGACCGCGAGCAGCAGGCCGACGACACGGGTGGCGACGCCGAGCACGAGGAGGATCCCGCCGACGAGTTCGAGTCCCGCCACGAGCGGGGCTGCGACCTCGGCGAGCGGGACGCCCATCCTCGCGAAGCCCTGGGCGACGCCGGGGATGCCCTGGGCGAACTTCTGGGCGCCGTGGGCGATGAACACCACGCCGAGGACGATGCGGAGCGCGGTCAGTCCGATGGAGGTCGATGTCGTTCGCATGGTGCCGACGCTATGCGGTGACGTGTCATCGACCCGGTGGCCTCGGCGAACCGCCCGGACTCTGCCAGGGGTCGTCCAGGAGACGGTCCACCGAAGCGGGGACCGGCTCTCAGGAACGACCGACGCCGGTCCGCCACAGCGGGGACCGGCGTCGGTGGGAGGAGCGAGGTGTCAGGAGTCCGCGCCGCGCCCGGTCTGCTGCTGCAGGCGGTCGATGTGCTCGGACGCCTCAGCCTTGGTGAGGTCCGCGGGGAGTTCCTCGCCGGCCTCACGGGCCAGGGTGTCGAGGTAGCTGCGCTGCGGGCCGGTCATGGGCTCGTCGCCGGTCACCCACTGCTCCGGGTCCTTGCTCGCGGTCGTCGAGGGGTCGGGACGCTCGCCGCCCAGGGTCTCGCCCTGGTGCGACTCGTCGGGGGTGTGGTCTGCTGCGTCGGTCATGGCGCCGAACCTACGCGCGACGGCGGACCCGACACGCAGCGAGGACGTCCCCCACGGGACCGAGCGCTCAGACCGGCGTCGCCGTGTAGCGCACCAGGTCCGGCCCGACGCCGCTGGCCGCGATCGGCACCTCGGTGTCGCCCTGCCGGATCCAGATCGTCGCGGCCTGCTCGTCGATCCGGACGACCTCGTGCAGCGACCCGTCGAGCAGCACCGCAGCGCGCACCGACACCTGCCCGGTCGACGGCCGGGGCGGGAGTCCCACCACGTCGGCGCCGTACACGGCGTGGCGACCGGGGGAGAGGAACGGCGACACCGGGGTGGTCACGACCTCGAGTCCGTCGTCGACCGGACGCACCGCGACCAGGCGCACCGCCTGGTCGGTGGGCAGGGGGACGTCGACGACGGGCGCGTCGACCGGGCCGGCCAGCGCGCGGAAGGCGGGCCGACCGTCGGGGGCGAGCCGTGCCTCCAGGCCGTCGATCCGGACGCGACCGCGACCACGCGAGTCGGCGTAGGTCCCGGGCTCGAGCCCGGAGCGGCGTGCCTCGAGCCGCGTGACGACGACGCTGTCCGGCCGGTACCAGTCTCGGAGCGTCGCGGGGTCCACCCAGCCGATGCTGGCGACTCCGCGGGCGAGGTCGGCGCCGTCGTCGGCGGGTCGTTCGTCGAGGGCGCCGAGCGGGTGCTCGCCGCGCACCGGGACCAGTCCGGCGTACGGTCCGGCCGTCGATGGTTCGTGGTCGAGCACCTCGACGCGCTTCGAGACCTTGCCGCCGTGGCCGTCGAAGGTCGCGAAGGTGCGCAGGTCGGAGATCGTCATGTCGCGGACGATGCTACGACCGGTCGCCGTCACGTCGTGCAGGTGCGGGGACGAGGAGGCGCATCTCGCCCGTGCACTGGGTCTGGTCGACGCCCTCGGCGGGGCCGGCGGGACGCATCGCGCGCCTCGGCTGCAGGCCCTCGCGCTGCACCGGCCGTCCCACGGGCTGCAGGCTGTTCCGCTGCACCGACCGGAGGAGCCGGTCCTCCTGCGCGTCGTGGTGGAACACCCCCTGCGGCGAGCGGCGGAGCGCCGGACGGATCGGCTCCCCGCGGCGCTCCTGGCCCGGGAGCGGCCGCGAGCGACGGCCGTACAGCAGCTCGGACGAGTCGAGCAGCCACGGCACCAGGGCGACGGTCACCCCGTGCACGAGCAGCAGCTTCTTGCGGATCCGGCGGCCGCGGTGGTTGTGCAGCAGCGTCTCCCACCAGTGACCGACGACGAAGACCGGCGTGTAGACGGTCACGACCTCGGACCCGTGCTCGGCCCGGTGCGCCTTGATGTACCGGATGAGCGGCATCGAGATGTCGCGGTAGGGACTCGGCACGACGGTGAGCGGGACCTCGATGCCGTGCTCGACCCACTGCGCCTGCAGGCGACGGGCCTCGGCGTCGTCGATCGCGACGTGCACCGCCTCGAGTCCGGCGTGCTGCGCCGCGATGGCGTAGTCGATCGCCTTGAGCACCGGCTTCTGGAGCTTGTTGACGAGGACGATCGCGTGGTCGCCGGTCGCGCCGAACTGCGTGTCGACGTCCGCCTCGACCTCGTGCGAGACGTCGCGGTAGTACCGGTTCACGCCGAGCATCAGCACGAAGAGCACCGGCATGATCACGAACACGAGCCAGGCGCCGTGCGTGAACTTCGTGATGGTGACGATGACGAGCACGACGAAGGTGGACGTCGCGCCGATCGAGTTGATGGTCAGCGAGCGCCAGACCTGGCCCCGGTCGACGGGCTCGTCCGCGGTGCCGTCGCGGTCCGCGCGGAGGAGCCGCAGCCAGTGCCGGACCATGCCGGTCTGGCCGAGCGTGAACGACACGAAGACGCCGATGATGTACAGCTGGATCAAGCTCGTGACGTTCGCCCGGTAGACCACGAGCAGCGCGACCGCGACGAGCGCGAGCACGATGACGCCGTTCGAGTAGATGAGCCGGTCACCACGCGTCGACAGGGCCTTCGGTGCGTACGAGTCCCGCGCCAGGATCGAGCCGAGCAGCGGGAAGCCGTTGAAGGCCGTGTTCGCGGCGAGGAGCAGCACCGCGGCCGTCGTCGCCTGCACGACGAAGAACAGGATGCTGCCGTTCCCGAAGGTCGCGGCGGCGATCTGCGCGATGAGCGAGCGCTGCGGCGTGGTCGCGCACGCGGTGAAGCCCTGCAGGTCGCAGGCGCGCTCGGCGTAGTGCACGTGGGAGACGAGTGCGAGCGTGATGAGCCCGACGAACAGCACGATCGCGATCGAGCCCATGAGCACCAGCGTCGTCTGGGCGTTCCGGATCTTCGGTCGGCGGAAGGCCTGCACGCCGTTCGCGATCGCCTCGACACCGGTCAGGGCCGAGCAGCCGGACGCGAACGCGCGCAGGAGCAGCAGCACGAAGGCCGCCTGCGTCGTGTGCTCGACGTTGTCGATCGTGTACGCGGCGGACTCGGCGACGGGGGCGTTGCCGAGTGCGGTGCGGACCAGGCCGGTCAGGACCATGACGAACACCGAGCCCACGAACAGGTAGGTCGGCACCGCGAACGCCTTGCTCGACTCGCGGACCCCGCGCAGGTTCACCCCGGCGAGCAGCACCACGAAGGCGACCGCGAGCTCGACGCGGAACGGGTCGAGGCCGGGCAGGGCCGAGATGATGTTGTCCACGCCCGACGCCACCGACACGGCGACCGTCATCACGTAGTCGACGAGCAGGGCGCTCGCGACGACGAGACCGGCCTTCTCGCCGAGGTTCCGGTGCGCGACCTCGTAGTCGCCACCGCCCGACGGGTACGCCTTGACGAGCTGTCGGTAGGACGCGACGACCACGACGAGCAGCAGCACCACCATGGCCGCGACCCACGGCGCGAAGGTCAGGAACGCCATCCCGCCGAGCAGCAGGATCATGAGGAGCTCCTGCGGCGCGTACGCCACGCTCGACAGCGGGTCGCTCGCGAAGATCGGCAGCGCCAGGTGCTTCGGGAGGAGCTGTCCCTCGAGCTTCTCCGAGGGCAGGGGATCCCCGATCAGTCGCGCCTTCAGCGACCGGATCTCGTTCGTCACGAGCGGCAAACCTACTCAGTTGCGCGCGCGAGTCAACACTGTGGGAACGGACAGGCCCCACAGGGCACGCGACGGACGCGTGCCGTCGGGTGGCGGACGGGAGGCGCGGATCGCCACCACCCGTCCGCCGGCGGCCGTCAGACGGAGCGGCGCAGGGCCTCCAGGCCGTCCCGCAGACGCGTCACCGTGTCCTCGGTGAGCGTCCCGCGCGTCGCGCGGCGACGCAGGTCCGCCCGGACCTGCTGCCGGAACGCGGCGATCGCCATCTCCACCTCGCGCAGGGCGCGGGCGCCCTCCGTCGGGACGTCGACGGGCTCGTCGGCGGTCTGGCCTCGAGGGGCCTGGGCGCTCGCGGCGAGGTCCGCACGGAGCGAGCGCATGGCCTCGCCGACCGAGGCGCGGACGCCGTCGGCGAGGGACCGCACCGAGTCGGCGACCCCGGACTCGACCGCGGCGAGCTCCTCGGCGCGGGCGTCGAGCTCGGCGCGGCCGGCGTCGGTGATCGCGTAGACGGTCTTGCGGCCGTCGACGGTCTTCGTGACGAGCCCCTCGGACTCGAGCTTGGCGAGCCGCGGGTACACGGTGCCGGCGCTCGGGACGTAGGCGCCGCCGAAGCGCTCGCCGAGGGCCTGGATGAGCTCGTAGCCGTGCATCGGACGGTCGGCGAGCATCGACAGCAGGGACAGGCGCAGGTGGCCGTGCGCGAAGACGGGACTCATTCGGGCACCACCGTCTCGTCGTCGGTTGCGCGTTCGCCGGGGGCAGTGCTGGTACCCCGGTCGGGCACCACCGTCTCGTCGTCGGTTGCCGTCGGTGCGGCGGGAGCGCTCGGGTCGGACGGCGCCGCCGGCGGCGCGTGCAGGACCGCGATGTCACCCGAGACCGAGTTGACCTTCAGGTCGAGCCACTGCCCGGACAGCTCGCCGCCCTGCTTGACGTACGAGCCGCGGACCCCGCGGACCTCGGAGTCGTCGAACTGCAGTCCGCCGGTCGCCGTGCTGACGGTGCAGCGGTAGGGGACGCCGTCCTCGAGTCGGACGCTGACCGATCCGGACACCGTGTTGATCCGCGCCGCGTCGGGTGTGCCCTGCAGGTCGAGCACCACGTCGGCGTTCACCCCGTCGGCCGTGAGGCGCGGGATCGCCCCCGTCGCCACGACGTCACCGGACACGGTGCGGACGGTCAGCGCACCGTCGAGGTCGCGCACCGTGGTCGACCCGGAGACGGCGTGCACGGCGAGGTCGCCCGCGAGCCCGTCGACGACGGCGTCGCCCGAGACGGAGTTCACGGAGGCGCCGCGGTTCGTGCCCGAGAGCAGCACGCCCGCGGAGACGACGCCGATCGTGACCCGTGCGTCGCGGGGGACCAGCACGCTGACGTCGGCGGTGGCGCGTCCACGGAACGACTTCAGGAACCCGAGCGGGTCGTCCCACCGGATCTGCGGGTGGTCGATGGTGAGCGTGTCGCCGTCCAGCTCGATCTTGAGCGGCTTGCCGGACACGCCGTGCACCTCGATCCGGGCGGTCGGTTCGTCGTGGGCGACGACGTCGACCTGCCCACCGGCGAGGCCGACGCGCAGGGCGCGGACGATGCCGGTGTCGATCACCTTGGGCTCCTCGACGAGCCACTTCTCCTGGGCCATGTTGCCTCCTCGAACTCGCGATGTATCGCGTCTGGTGACGACACGCTACATCGCGAGTCTGCTCTCGTCGTCAGGACGACACGCAGGACGGCCCCGCTCCCGGTCGGGAGCGGGGCCGTCCTGCGGAGCGACCGCTACTTCGCGGCGTCGTCCAGTGCCGCCTGGGCCTTCTCCGCCGCGGCGTCGAGGGCTTCCTTCGGGCTGGTCTTCAGCAGCATCGCGGACTGCAGCTGCGTCGACAGGGCCGCGCTCACCTCGCCGTACGCGGTGATCGACGGGCGGGCCTTGGCGTACTCGAGCTCGTCGGCGAAGGCCTTGAGGCGCGGGTTCTCCTCCAGGTACTTCTTCCACGTCGCGTTGTCCGCCGTGGCCTGGTTCGCGGGGAGCAGGCCGGTCGCGATGTCCCACTTCGCCTGCGTGTCCGGGCTGAGCCACCACTGCAGGAACTTCCACGAGGCGTCCTGCTTCGCGGTCGTCGTCTTGATGACGTACGAGTTGTTCGTGCCGAGGTTCATCGCGGGCTGCTCGATGCCGGGGAGGGCGAAGACGCCGACGTTGTCCTTGCCGAGCGTGCTGTCGATGGTCGACAGGTCGTACGCGCCGGTGATCGCCATCGCGGCCTTCTTCGACGTGAGCGCGGGGACGGCGCCGTTCGTCGAGGTGGTCAGGAGCGACTGCGGGTAGGCGGAGCCGTCCTGCAGCATGTCCGTCCAGGCCGTGAGCGCCTTCACGCCCGCGTCGCTGTTGAACTCGACCTTGGTGTTGTCCTCGTTGAGGAACTCGCCGCCGGCGCCCCAGAGCATCGACTGCCACGTGAAGACCGGCCACTCACCGGTGCCGATCGGCAGGTAGGCGCCGTACTGGGTCGTGCCCTTGGTGAGCTTCCTCGCGTCGTCCTGGAACTCCGACCACGTCTTCGGGGTGTCGGTGATCCCGGCCTCCTTGAACATCTCCTTGTTGTAGACGACGGCGTAGTCGCCGATGTCGGTCGGCAGCGTGTACTGCTTGCCGTCGAACTCGCCGGTCGAGAGCATGCCCTCGGTGAAGCTGTCCTTCGTGACGTCACCGCTGGACAGGTAGTCCTCGAGCGGCAGGACCTTGCCGGTCTGGATCACCTCGCCGGTCTGCTGCGGCGTGCTGTCGCCGAGCACCATGTCGGGGCCGGTGTCGTTCTTCAGCGCGTTGATGAGCTTCGCGTCGAACTGGTCGGACGAGGCCGCGTACTGGGGCTGGACGTCGATCTTGTCCTGCGAGGAGTTGTACTCGTCGATGAGCTTCTTCACCTCGGTGGCCTGGGGCCCCGTGTAGTTGTGCCAGACCGTGATCGTGGTCTTGCCGCCGCTGCCGCCGGAGTTGCCGGTGACGGAGCCGCCGGAACACCCGGACAGGGCCAGTGCGGCACCCACGGCGAGGGCCGTGGCACCGAGCAGTCGCTTGCGCATGAGTCGTCCTTTCTCGGACTTCGGGTGGAGCGAAGGGGGGTGGTGCGGGATCAGCGGAGTCCGCCGGCCATGGCCGACACGATCTGCTTCTGGAAGATGATGAAGACGATGAAGACCGGCAGGATCGCGAGTGTCGAGCCGGCCATCAGCAGGTTGAAGCTCTGGCTCGCGTTCGCGGACTGCAGCTGCGTGAGGCCGACGGAGACGGTGAAGAACTCGGTCCGCGACGCCACGAGGAACTGGAAGAAGAAGTTGTTCCAGTTGTAGACGAACGACAGGACCGCGAAGGACCCGATCATCGGGGTCGCCATCGGCGTCACGACGGACCACATCCGCCGCCACACGCCGGCACCGTCGACCCGACTGGCGTCCTCGATCTCGCTCGGGAACGACGTGAAGAACTGCCGGAACAGGAAGGTGCCGAGGATCGACGGGATGTTCGGCACGATGAGGCCCTGGTAGCTGTTCAGCCAGTGCAACGACGACAGCAGGGTGATGAGCGGCGTGAACACGACCTCGAACGGCACGAGGAGCGCCGCGAGCAGGACGACGAAGACGACGTTCTTGCCGGGGAACTTCAGGCGCGAGAACGCGAAGCCCGCGGCCAGGCTCGTCACGATCTGCCCGAGGGTCGTCGCGATGGCCACGACCGTCGAGTTGAAGAAGTACAACCCGAAGGGGGCGACGGTGAAGATGTCGGTGTAGTTCGACAGTTCCCACTGCCGCGGCAGGAACGTCGGCGGGAAGGCGAGCGCCTCCTCCGAGGACTTGAAGCTCGTCAGCAGCATCCAGAGGAACGGGCCGAAGAACAGCACGACCGCGACGAGCAGGATCACGTGCCGCAGGACGGCGGGCGAGTGCTTGCGGAACAGCACGCCGAACGGGCGGCTGCGGTGCGGACGGGAGGCGCGGCGTGCGTCCGCCGGGAGGCTGCGGGAGGCGATCTGGGTCACGGTGGCGGTCCTAGTTCAGCTCGATGGGGTCGCGGCGGTTGATGACCCGCAGCTGGACGACCGCGACGAGGATGCCGACGATGAGCAGGAGGACGGCGGCAGCGCTGGCCGATCCGCCGTGGAAGAACACGAAGCCCTGGTTGTAGATGTAGTAGAGGATCGTCTCGCTCGAGTTGATCGGGCCGCCCTGGGTCAGGACGTAGACCTGCGTGAAGACCTGCAGCGCGCCGATCACGCCGGTGATGGCGAGGAAGCCCGTGGTCGGGGCGACCAGGGGGAGCGAGATCCGGAAGAAGCGGCGGATCGGCCCGGCGCCGTCGAGCGTCGCGGCCTCCATGTAGGACGCCGGGATGTTCGTGAGCGCCGCCGAGTAGATGATCATCGTGTAGCCGACGCCCTGCCAGATCGAGAACACGATCACCGAGACCAGTGCCCACGGCTCCGAGGTCAGGAAGCCGATCGGGGGAGCGCCGAGCGCGGTCACCACGCCGTTCACCAGGCCGCCGAGCGGCGACAGGATGAAGCTGAAGATCAGCGCGCTGCCGACGATCGGGGCGATGTACGGCACGAACAGCAGTGCGCGGTAGACCCCTCGGCCGCGGAACGGCTGGGCCAGCAGCGCCGCGAAGAAGAGCCCGAGTGCCATCGTGATCGGCACGACGATCACCACGTACAGCGCGGTGTTGCCCGCCGCCCGGACGAACTCGCCGTCCCGGAACAGTCCGGTGAAGTTCGACAGGCCGACGAAGCCGTTCGTCTCGCCGGACGCGGGGTTCCAGTCCGTGAACGAGTAGTAGACCGTCTGTGCCAGCGGGTACAGGTAGAACAGCGCCAGCAGCACCGTCGTCGGGGCGATGAGCACGTAGCCCGCCCTGCCCTCGCGTCGTTCCATCCGGCTCGCGTCCGCGGTGGACGACCGTCGACCGGGAACGCGCACCCTGGTCGGGTTCTGAACCGCACTCGTCATGCGGACCTCCTCTTGGCTCGTCGTTGAACGCTAGGAACAGGCTGTTTCCAGCAGATTACCGTTCGATCACCAAAAGTAAACAGTCGAATCTGGAACGACTTCGTTCGGTAATCGACCGTTTCGTCGCTACAGTGACGACATGCACGAGCAGCACTTCCAGGACATGGACCGCAGTCCGGGGTCCGTCGGGGATGTCCTCCGACTGATCCGCGTCTCGGACACGACGTCGCGCTCGAGCATCGCCAGGAGCACCGGTCTCGCGCCCTCCACCGCCTCGGCCCGGGTCGATGCGCTGACCGCCCTCGGACTCGTGCGCGAGAGCGGCGCCGAGGGCTCCCGCGGCGGCCGACGCGCCCGGCGCCTCGAGCTCGTCGCGGACGCCGGCTTCGTCGCCGCGGCCGACCTCGGCGCCCACCACGTCCGCATCGTGCTCACCGACCTCGCCGGCCGGATCGTCGCCGACACCGACG
>NZ_RBLU01000107.1 GCF_003989515.1 Curtobacterium sp. HSID17257 | reverse complement strand
GGCGACGCCGCCGCCGCGGCCGAGGACCTGCCGCCGACCGTCGAGGGCGTCTACCTGCAGCACGACCTGACGGTGATCGCCCCAGGTCCGCTGTCGCCGGCCGACGACCACGCCCTGCGCACCGTCGCCGACCTCGAGGCGCCGGGGCTGGCCGCGCGCTACCGCGTCTCCGAGGACTCCGTGCGCCGGGCCCTCCGGGCGGGCAGCACGCGCGACGAGCTGCTCGCACTGCTGGAGCGGCTCTCGGCGACCGACGTGCCCCAGCCCCTCACCTACCTCGTCGACCAGGTGGCCTCCCGCGACGGTGGCCTCGTGGTCGACGTCGCACCGGACGGCCGCGGAGCGGTCGTGCACGGGACGCCGGACCAGCTCGACCTCGTCGGGGTCGACGCCGAGCTGCGGCAGCTGACCTGGGAGCGCGTCGACCTGTCGACGCTGACCGCCCCGCACCCTCCGCACGTGGTCCACGCGGCGCTCGAGGAGCAGCGGTACCCGGCCGTGCTGACGGCCGCGGCACGCCCGGTGGCGCAGGACGCGCCTCCCGGCCGTCGACGTGGCGCCGGCCGCACGCCGGAGCAGGCCGCGCACGCGCTGGTGGAACGGCTGCGCCTGACGACGGAGCGTGGCGACGCGGAGCCGGAGCAGGAGTGGCTCGGGCGGCAGATCGACCTGGCGGTGCGCGGGAAGACGCCGATCCGGCTGACGGTCCGGATGCCGGACGGGTCGGAGCGACCGATGTCGATCGTGCCGACGTCGGTCGCCGCCGGACGGGTCCGCGGCCGGGACACCGCGGTCGACGTGGAGCGGACGCTGCCGCTGTCGCTCGTCGTCGCGGTCGAGAGCGAGGCCTGAGCCACGCGTTCCTGCACAGCCGCGCCTCGCGAGCCGGTTCTCCACCGTTGCGCACCGGGGGCGACGGCTCGCAGCCGCGCCGCCTAGGCTGATCCGTCATGAACGGACCGCTGATCGTGCAGAGTGACCGCACCGTGCTCCTCGAGGTCGCCCACCCCCAGGCCGAGGACGCCCGGCACGAGCTCGCGGCGTTCGCCGAGCTCGAACGCGCCCCGGAGCACGTGCACACCTACCGGATCACGCGGCTCGGCCTGTGGAACGCCCGCGCGGCCGGGCACGACGCCGAGTCGATGATCGGCACGCTCGAGCGGTTCGCGAAGTTCCCGGTCCCGCAGAGCGTCACCGTCGACATCCGCGACACCGTCTCGCGCTACGGCCGGCTCGTCATCCGGCGTGAGGAACGCGAGGACGCCCCGGCGATCGCGAACTCCCCGACCGAGGAGCTCGAGCGCCAGCCGCTCCTGCTCCTCACCGCCGAGGACCCGTCGGTCCTGGCCGAGGTGACCCGGTCGAAGCGCATCAAGCCCCTGCTCGGCGACCAGCGCTCCCCCTCGGAGATCGAGCTGCAGCCCTGGGCCCGCGGGCAGGTCAAGCAGGAGCTCGTGAAGCTCGGGTGGCCGGCGGAGGACCTCGCGGGCTACACGCCGGGGCAGCCGCACCCGATCGACCTCGACACGGCGTCCTGGCACATGCGGCCGTACCAGGAGCAGGCCGTCGACACCTTCTTCGCGCAGGGGTCCGGCGTGGTCGTGCTGCCCTGTGGTGCCGGCAAGACGCTCGTCGGCGCCGGGGCGATGGCGACCGTCAAGGCGACGACGCTCATCCTCGTCACCAACACCGTGTCCGCCCGGCAGTGGCGCGACGAACTCCTGCGCCGGACGACCCTGTCCCCGGAGGACATCGGCGAGTACTCCGGCACCTCGAAGGAGATCCGCCCGGTCACCATCGCGACGTACCAGATCCTGACCGCCCGACGGAAGGGCGAGTACACGCACCTGTCGCTGCTCGACGCCCTCGACTGGGGCCTGATCGTCTACGACGAGGTCCACCTGCTCCCCGCGCCGGTGTTCAAGCTCACCGCCGACCTGCAGGCACGGCGACGACTCGGGCTCACGGCGACCCTGGTGCGCGAGGACGGCCGCGAGAGCGACGTGTTCTCGCTCATCGGGCCGAAGCGCTACGACGCCCCGTGGAAGGAGATCGAGGCGCAGGGCTACATCTCCCCGGCGGCCTGCTACGAGGTCCGCATCGACCTGCCGCACCAGGACCGCCTGGAGTACGCGGCGTCGGGCGACGACGAGCGCTACCGGATGGCGGCGACCTCCCCCGCGAAGACCCCGGTCGTGCGCGAGCTCATCGAGAAGCACCACGGTGAGCAGATCCTCGTGATCGGGCAGTACATCGACCAGCTCGACGACCTCGCCGCGTCGCTCGACGCCGCCGAGATCACCGGATCGACCCCGGTCGACGAGCGCGAGCGGCTGTTCCAGGCCTTCCGCGAGGGCTCGATCGACGTGCTCGTGGTCTCGAAGGTGGCGAACTTCTCGGTGGACCTGCCCGACGCGACCGTCGCGATCCAGGTGTCCGGCTCGTTCGGCTCCCGACAGGAGGAAGCGCAGCGCCTCGGCCGTCTGCTCCGTCCGAACAAGGACGGCCTCCCGGCGTCGTTCTACACGCTCGTGACGCGCGACACCGTCGACCAGGACTTCGCGCAGAACCGCCAGCGGTTCCTCGCCGAGCAGGGGTACGCCTACACGATCCTCGACGCCGACCAGGTCCTGGCAGCCGCGTAGCCACCACACGACGCGCTCCCAGGAAACCTCTAGGGAACGGTCAGAGGATGGGTCCATGACCGATGGCCCCAAGATCCTGATTGTCGACGACGAGCCGAACATCCGCGACCTCCTCACGACCTCGCTGCGCTTCGCCGGGTTCGCCGTCCGTGCGGTCGGCAACGGGGCCCAGGCGATCTCGGCCGTGCTCGAGGAGGAGCCCGACCTGATCATCCTCGACGTGATGCTCCCCGACATGAACGGCTTCGGCGTGACCAAGCGCCTCCGCTCGTCCGGGTACACCTCGCCGATCCTGTTCCTCACCGCGAAGGACGACACCGAGGACAAGATCACCGGGCTCACGGTCGGCGGCGACGACTACGTCACGAAGCCGTTCTCGCTCGACGAGATCGTCGCCCGCATCAAGGCCATCCTCCGGCGCACGATGAACGACGAAGAGGACGCGATCATCCGCGCCGGCGAGCTCACCATGGACCAGGACACCCACGAGGTCACCATCGGCGACGCGCAGATCGAGCTGTCCCCGACCGAGTTCAAGCTCCTGCGCTACCTCATGCTCAACCCGAACCGCGTGCTGTCGAAGGCGCAGATCCTCGACCACGTGTGGGAGTACGACTTCAACGGCGACGCGGGCATCGTCGAGTCCTACATCTCGTACCTGCGTCGCAAGCTCGACCAGTACTCGACCGAGCCGATCATCCAGACGAAGCGCGGCTTCGGCTACATGCTGAAGGCGACCAAGGCGTCCTGACGTCGGGTACACGGCGACCGTCCGGTTTCACCGGGCGGTCGCCGCTTATCGTTGGGGCAGCATGCACACGCGAATGAGCCGCTGGTGGGACGGGATCTCCCTCCGCACCAAGATCACCGGGATCACGGTGCTCCTCGTCGCGCTCGGACTGCTCGTCGCCGGCCTCGGCACCATGACGGTGCTGTCGACGTACCTGATGCAGCAGCTCGACAACACCGTCAAGCAGACCACCGAGCAGCTCGAGGGCCAGAACATCAGCGACGGCCAGCAGTACTGCACGCTGTCGATCGTCCTGTCGCAGAGCGCCTACGTCGCCGCCTACGACTCCCGTGGCGACAAGATCTGCCAGACCCGTGCGTCCAGCCGGCCGGACATCCGGTCGCTCGACTTCGCCGCCGCGGCGCAGAACTCGCAGCGGTTCTCGCTGTACGACAGCCAGCACGACCACGAGTGGCGTGCACAGGTCATCCCGGCGTCGCTGCAGAACCAGTCGAGCGGCACGTCGGAGACCGGGTACGTGCTCGTCGCCGTGTCGAGCGCCGACACCGACCAGACCATCGCGCGCTTCACGGTGATCTTCCTCGGCTTCGGCATCTCGGTGATCCTGCTCGGCGCGATGCTCACCCGGCTCCTCGTGACGGCCACCTTCGACCCGCTGCGCGACGTTGAGGACACCGCCGCACGGTTCGCTGCGGGTGACTTCAACCAGCGCCTCGAGGCGGACACCCCGAACACCGAGGTCGGCCGGCTCAACCGCTCCCTGAACGCGATGCTCGAGCGGATCGACTCGGCGTTCGAGGACCGCGAGCGCACCATCGACCAGATGCGTCGCTTCGTGGGTGACGCCTCGCACGAACTCCGAACGCCGCTGGTGTCGCTCCGTGGCTACGCCGAGCTCTACCGGATGGGGGCGCTCCGCAAGGAGGAGGACGTCGCCCAGGCGATGGACCGCATCGAGAAGGAAGCGCAGCGGATGGGCCTGCTCGTGCAGGACCTCCTCCAGCTCGCGCGCATCGACGAGTCGAAGCCGCTCGAGCTCGGCCCGGTCGACCTCGTCGCCATCGCCCGCGACTCGGCGCTCGACACCATGGCGTCGAACCCCGACCGTGAGATCCAGGTCCTGGTCGAGGATGCCGTGACTGGTGTCAGCGTGCCGCAGGCCGTGCGACCCGGCGCGTTCGGGCAGCACGACACCGGCGACACCCCGGTGTCCCCGCCGTCGGCCAACACGACCGGTCCGATCGCGTTCTCGCGGCAGACCATCGCGCGGCTCCGGGCCCGACGCACCCGGGCGATGGGCGTCGACGGTACGGTGCCGACCGACGAGACCACACCCCTGCCGACCGTCGTGCTGCCCGCTCGTCCGCCGATCGTCCTGGCGGAGGAGAACAAGATCCGCCAGGTCGTGACGAACCTGATGGGCAACGCGATGCGCTTCACCGCGCACGACGACCCGATCGAGATCGGCATCGGCGTGGACGACGACCGCGGCATGGCGCACATCGACGTCATCGACCACGGCGAGGGCATCCCGCCGCAGCTGCGCGAGAAGATCTTCCAGCGCTTCTGGCGTGCCGACACCTCACGCGCGCGGGACACCGGCGGATCGGGCCTCGGTCTCGCGATCGTCTCGGGCATCGTGCACGCGCACAACGGCTCCGTCGAGGTCTTCGACACCGAGGGCGGCGGCGCCACGTTCCGCGTCTGGCTCCCCCTGCTCCCCCGCGACTACACCCCCACCCCGAAGTCCCCCACCGCCTGACGGCGCCCGCCCCGGCCCGCCGGTCGCTGGTTCATCGAGCGCGCACGATCTGGCACGATCGGGCCCTCCACCCGACCGAACAGACCCGAGGGGCGCATCACCCGCGGCGTGTCTTGCCCGCTCGATCGGCGAACGCACGGCGCAACCGTTCGAACAACACCGCCGGGCGAGCAAGATCCACAGCGGTCGCGTGGATCACGAGCCATCCGTTGACCGTGAAGCCGTTGTTCCTGCGCTGGTCGTGTCGGTAGGTGTCCTGATCGCGGTGGTGATCACCGTCGTACTCCAGGGCGATCCGGTACGTCGGCCAGGCCATGTCCACCCGTCCGAGGAACTGCCCGTCTGCATCGTGCACGTCGACGTTCAGCTCGGGCTCCGGGAACCCGGCGTCGACCACGCCGAGCCGGAGGTGCGACTCCATCGCCGACTCTGCACCGACACGGATCCGGTCGAGCGCGAGCCGTGCCGTCCGGACGCCTCGTGCACCGGGTCGGATCGCGGCAGCGAGGTCGTCGAGCGTGGCGAGTCCGGCCTTCCCCACCAGGTGGTCCCCCAGCGCCACGAGGTCCGCGACGGAGAACGTCTCGGCGCACTCAAACCAGGCCCGGGCTGGTGGACTCACCGGTCCGTACGGACTCGACGCGACTTCCGTGCTCGGAGAACGATGGCCGACGACCCCGGCGCGCCGCATCGCCACGTCGTGCTCGGAGGAGACGTGGACTGTGTCGTCGTCGCGGAGCGCTCGCGGTACCGGTGCACCCCAGAGCCGAGCGGCGGTGGCGTGGCTGAAGCGCTGCCCCGGCCGGAGGACGGCACCCACCGCCTCGATCCTGCTGACGTGGGTGCCGGCGGGAGCGCGGACGCCGTGGAGGGGTGTCACGAGGTCACTGCGACGGAGCCGCTCGGGGCCGATGCCTGCACGAAGTGCGTCACCGACCGCGAAGGTGGTCTGGCCGAACGGGACGGGGAGTGGTGGTGGCTGGGGCACGTCTGCGAGGATCGCCCGCTCGGCGCCGGAACCAGCCCGAAGCGGCCCGCATTGTGGAGAACGACGCAGGTCGAGCCTCCTGTGCGGGACAGAGCGTCGCAGTGAGCGAGCAGGACATGCCGCGCGGTGACGGTCGCGCGAGCGCGATCCGTCGCCAGGACGGGCTGAGCGTGACGGAAATGGCCCGCTGGGTGAACCCCACCCCACTCCCACCCCCGCACGCGGAAGGGCCCCGCACGCAGCGCGTGCGGGGCCCTTCCGGCTACCGGGACTAGAAGTCCATGCCACCCGTGGGGTCGCCGGCCGGCATGGCCGGGTTCTTCTCCGGCTTGTCGGCGACGACGGCCTCGGTCGTGAGGAACAGACCGGCGATCGACGCGGCGTTCTGCAGCGCCGAGCGCGTGACCTTGGCCGGGTCGATGATGCCCGCGGCGACCAGGTCGACGTACTCGCCGGTCGCGGCGTTGAGGCCGTGACCCGACTCGAGCTCGCGGACCTTGGCGGCGACGACGCCCGGCTCGAGACCGGCGTTCAGCGCGATCTGCTTGAGCGGCGCGTCGATCGCGACGCGGACGATGTTCGCACCGGTCGCCTCGTCACCCTGCAGGTCGAGCGAGTCGAGTGCGACGGACGCCTGGATGAGCGCGACGCCACCACCGGCGACGATGCCCTCCTCGACGGCGGCCTTCGCGTTGCGGACGGCGTCCTCGATGCGGTGCTTGCGCTCCTTGAGCTCGACCTCGGTCGCGGCACCCGCCTTGATGACGGCCACGCCACCGGCGAGCTTCGCGAGGCGCTCCTGGAGCTTCTCGCGGTCGTAGTCGGAGTCGGTCGCCTCGATCTCGGAGCGGATCTGACGGACACGGCCCGCGATCTGCTCGTCGTCGCCGGCACCCTCGATGATCGTGGTCTCGTCCTTGGTGATGATCACCTTGCGGGCCTTGCCCAGCAGGTCGAGGGTCGCGTTCTCGAGCTTGAGGCCCACCTCTTCCGAGATGACCTGGCCGCCGGTCAGGATCGCGATGTCCTGCAGCATGGCCTTGCGACGGTCACCGAAGCCCGGGGCCTTGACGGCGACGGACTTGA
This sequence comes from Curtobacterium sp. HSID17257, assembly GCF_003989515.1. Taxonomy (GTDB): domain Bacteria; phylum Actinomycetota; class Actinomycetes; order Actinomycetales; family Microbacteriaceae; genus Curtobacterium. The sequence continues at coordinate 3,065 of NZ_RBLU01000107.1, read as the reverse complement.
AGATGCCGCGGATCTTGTTCACGACGAGGGTCGCGAGGGCTTCGCCGTCGACGTCCTCGGCGATGATCAGGAGCTGCTTGCCCGCCTGGATCACCTTGTCGACGACCGGGAGCAGGTCCTTGATGTTGGAGATCTTCGAGTTGACGATGAGGATGTACGGGTCCTCGAAGACGGCCTCCTGGCGCTCCGGGTCCGTGACGAAGTACTGCGACAGGTAGCCCTTGTCGAAGCGCATGCCCTCGGTCAGCTCGAGCTCGGTGCCGAAGGTGTTCGACTCCTCGACGGTGACGACGCCCTCCTTGCCGACCTTGTCGATCGCCTCGGCGATGAGCTCGCCGATGGTGGAGTCAGCGGCCGAGATCGACGCGGTGGCGGCGATCTGGTCCTTGGTCTCGATGTCCTTCGCGTTGGCGAGGAGCTGGTCGGAGACGGCGGCGACGGCCTTCTCGATGCCGCGCTTGAGCGACACGGGGTCGGCACCGGCGGCGACGTTGCGGAGGCCCTCGCGGACGAGCGCCTGGGCGAGCACGGTCGCGGTGGTCGTACCGTCACCGGCGACGTCGTCGGTCTTCTTGGCGACCTCCTTGACGAGCTCCGCACCGATCTTCTCGTACGGGTCGTCGAGCTCGATCTCCTTGGCGATGGAGACACCGTCGTTCGTGATCGTGGGGGCGCCCCACTTCTTCTCGAGGACGACGTTGCGGCCGCGCGGGCCGAGCGTCACCTTCACGGCGTCGGCCAGGATGTTCAGGCCGCGCTCGAGGCCACGGCGGGCCTCCTCGTCGAAAGCAATGATCTTAGCCATGTGAGTTTCTCGTCCCTCCCGGACGTCGTCATGGGGGTCGTGCTGGCACTCAGCGTGAGCGAGTGCCAACGCCGATTCTGGCACTCGCCGGGTGCGAGTGCAACACAGCCGGGAGGCACGGCCCGACTTCCCAGGTGACGGTGCGGCACCGGGTCCACCAGCCAGCCCGGGCGGTGCCGGCCCCGCGACCACGGCACCGCACACGACGAACGCGCCGCCCCCGAGGGGACGGCGCGTCGACGGGTGGTCCCGGACTCAGGCGGGACGGACCGCCTCGGCCTGCGGGCCCTTGGACCCGGTGCCGACGTCGAACGTCACCGCCTGGCCCTCCTCGAGGACCTTGTAGCCCGACATGTCGATTGCCGAGTAGTGCACGAACACGTCCTGGCCCCCTCCATCCACGGTGATGAAGCCGAAGCCCTTCTCGGCGTTGAACCACTTCACGGTTCCGTTGGCCATGATCTCTTGCTCCCTGGTGCTGCTGTTGCGAACGACGCCGTCGCCGTCTGGCGATGACTCTCGTGCAACAACCGCTGCAAGGCAAGAGGTGTGACGTTCTTCCACGCCGATTCCGTCAAGAATCAACGTGCCCGAAACACCGCCGTCACACAGCGCGTGTCGGCGCGGTCCCGACGAGCCCGTCAGCCGCCGTAGTCGGCGCCGAGCACCACGCTGACGTCGGCGTTCGGGAAGGCGGAGGACTGCTCCACCGTCGCGATGCCCAGGGCCTTCGCCACGCCCTGCGCCACGGCCTGCTGGTCGGGCTGCTGGTAGTAGACGACGGACGTGGTCGCCCCCGTCGTCCCGGCGTCGCCCGTCGACGCGACCTTCCAGCCGGCGCTGGTCAATGCGGTGCGGCCGCGGGCGGCCAGACCGGTGGTCGTCGTGCCGTTCAGCACGACCACGCTCGTCGTGCCCTGCGCCGACGGCTCCGCCGCACTCGGCTCCTCGGACGCGGGCGCGGACGGCTCGTCGGACGGCGACTCCGAGGGCGCGGCCGACGCGGAGGAGCTCGACGAGGGACGCGGCGACGAGGTCGAGCCCGGGAACGAGTAGCTCCCGTTCAGCAGCGCGAGCACGAGGACACCGACGAGCACGAGCACGCCGGTGGCGAGCGCGCCCCAGGCGAACGCGATCCACCCGCGTCCACGACGACGGGCACCGCGGTGCGCTCCGACCCGGGGGCCGTCGGAGACCTCGTCGAACCGGTCTCGCGGGTATCTCTCGGTCATCGTTCCTCTTCACGGGGATCGGGCGCGGGGGCGACGAACGCGCGCGCCGCTCGTGCTCGGGTGCGTTCGTGGCGGAGCCGCTGCAGCCGACCGACCAGCTGCGGGTCGAGGGCCAGCGCGGCAGGCAGGTCGATCACGCGGTTGAGCACCTGGTAGTAGCGCGCCGGTGACATGTCGAACTCGACCCGGATCTCCGCTTCCTTCGTGCGGTCGTGTCGCGCCCGGTCGTGCTCGAACGCGAGCACGCGCTGGTCGAGCTCGCTGAGCTCGTCGGTGGGGAGGGCGGTCACGGCACTTCCGGTCACGGTTCGGTCACGGGTCTCGCACATCGTAGGGGTGCCCGGCGGTCCGACCCTGGTACGCGGCTGGACTGTCGCGAGACCCGGTTCAGGCTCCCGGTCGCCGGAACCACCGGACGCGCACGCCGAACGGGTCGCAGACCGCCAGCGCCACACCGTCGAGCGAGACCGTCGCGAACGCGTCCGGGTCCGCCGGGTCGACGTCGTCCGGCAGCGTCGCGGCCACCCCGCGCAGGATCCCGGTGCGCTCGAGGGCGACCCAGTGCACGCCCCGCTCCCGCAGGCGGTCGACCACGCGCTGCCGGTCGGGTCCCGGCACGTAGACGAGGGTCCCGGTGGTGAGCACCACCGGTCGGACGCCGTCCGGCAGGGCGTCCAGTGCGCGGTCGACGTCACCGGGCAGCGTGCCCCGGATCCGGACGGGAGGCACGGCGAGCGTCGCACGCGCTGCCTCGCGCATCAGGGCGGTGCGGTCCGTCGCCTCGGGCGGGACGGTCTCCACCAGACGGTCGAACGCCCCCGGCTCGGCGAGGTCGATCGGGTTCGGGTCGAGGGCGACCCGCGCCCCGATCCGGATCGGGGTGCCGGACGGCTCGGGGAGCGTCCCGCTGGCCTCGACCGTCAGGTGCACCGACGGCTCGGCGACGGCGGTGTGCACCCGGACGCGGTCGGACCGCGCCCCTGAGCGGACGTCGCGCCCCCGGGCACCGGGGTGCAGCGTCCGCGAGG
>NZ_RBLU01000106.1 GCF_003989515.1 Curtobacterium sp. HSID17257 | reverse complement strand
CCCCGTCGAGGGCACGCCGGAGCGGCCCATCATCCCGGACTGGGACGCGGACGAGGCGGGGTCGCACGCCGGGGGTGCGCCGAGCCTCCAGGCCGACGGTGAGCGGCTGCAGAAGGTGATCGCCGCTGCGAGCGTGGCGTCCCGACGGGTCGCGGAGAACCTGATCGTCGAGGGGCGCGTCACGGTGAACGGCGAGGTCGTCGAGGTCCTCGGACGCCGTGTCGACCCCGAGACCGACCAGATCGCGGTGGACGGCGTGCCGGTGCAGGTCGACAGCTCACGGCGGTACGTGCTGCTCAACAAGCCCGTCGGGATCGTGTCGAGCCTGCAGGACGAACGCGGTCGACGCGACCTGTCGGAGTTCGTCGACCGGTACGAGGAACGCCTGTTCAACGTCGGTCGGCTCGACGCCGAGACGTCGGGGCTGCTCCTGCTGACGAACGACGGCGACCTGGCCCACGTGCTGGCCCACCCGTCGTTCGGCGTGACGAAGACCTACATCGCCAAGGTCGCGGGCAACGTGAACCCGGCGACGGTGCAGCGGCTGCTCGAGGGCGTGGAGCTCGAGGACGGTCCGATCGCCGCCGACAAGGTGCGACTGCTCGAGTCCGCCCGCGGCGAGTCCCTGGTCGAGATCACCCTGCACTCGGGGCGCAACCGGATCGTGCGACGCATGCTCGACGCGGTCGACCACCCGGTGCTCGAGCTCGTGCGTCGCTCGTTCGGGCCGCTGCAGCTCGGATCGCTGCCGATCGGCAGGGTGCGGGAGCTCTCCACCGTCGAGCTCGGTGGACTGCTGCGCATCGCCCGTGAGGCGAAGGCTCCTGCACAGGGCGACACCGACGAGGAGACTGCCGACTGACGCTCGGTAGGCTGGAGCCCGTGACCGACGCCCCCGCCCCGCACGCTGAACCGGACATCGACCGGCGGCTGCGCGGACCTGTGCGGGTCGTCGGTGCCGGGCTGCTCGGAGCGTCGATCGGGCTCGCCCTCCGCGAGAAGGGCGTCGACGTCGTGCTCGACGACGTCTCGCCCGCCGCGCTGGCGCTCGCCGTCGACTACGGCGCTGGCCGGCGCCCGGCCGAGGGTGACGAGCCGGAACTCGTCGTGGTGGCGGTCCCGCCGGACGTGGTGGCGACGGTCGTCGAGCGCGAGCTCGCGGCTCACCCGCGCGCGGTCGTCACCGACGTGGCGAGCGTGAAGACCGGACCGCTCGAACGACTGCTGGCGTCGGGCGCCGACGTCAGTCGGTACATCGGCTCGCACCCGATGGCCGGCCGCGAGCGCAGCGGACCGACCGCGGCACGGGCCGACCTGTTCGTGGGCCGCCCGTGGGTGATCGCCGGTCACGACGCGATCTCCTACCAGCGTGCCGCCGTGGTCGAGGACCTCGCGCTCGACGTCGGTGCGACCGTCGTCCCGATGGAGCCGCAGTCGCACGACCTCGCCGTCGCGTACGTGTCGCACGCGCCGCAGCTCGTGTCGACCCTGATGGCCGCGCGGCTGCAGGAGGCCCCCGACGGGTCGCTCGACCTGGCGGGCGGGGGTGTCCGTGACGTGACACGCATCGCCGCAAGCGACCCGGGCCTCTGGGTGCAGATCATCGGGGCGAACGCCGCGAACATCCGGCCGGTGCTGGCCGACCTGCGCGACGACCTCGACCGGGTCCTCCACGCACTCGACGACCCCGACGGCCAAGGGTCGCCGCGGACGATCGCCGAGACCATCGCCGCCGGCAACCGCGGGGTCGAGCGGCTGCCCGGCAAGCACGGCACGACCAAGCGCTTCGCCCGGGTGGTCGTCCTCGTCGACGACACCCCGGGGCAGATCGCCGCGCTCCTGCAGTTCATCGGGGAGATCGGCATCAACCTCGAGGACATGCGCCTCGAGCACTCACCGGGCGCACCGATCGGCATCGTCGAGGTGTCGGTCGTCCCCGAGCAGGAACAGCGACTCGTCGAGGAACTCGAGGGGCGCGGATGGAGGATCGCAGCAGCATGGGCCTGAACGACGACACGCACGTCACGCCGAACGACTCCGGCGTCACCGGGGGTCCCGAGGGGCCCGACTCCGGTCTGCCCACCCCCACCCCGGGCGACGGTGCGGCCGGTGGCGCCGACGGCGGTGCACTCGGCGGACCCGCAGGCGGCCTCGGCGTTCCCGGCGGGGAACCCGGCTCGACGAGCGCCCCGGTGCCGTCCGGCCTGCCGCAGGGCGCGTTCGTCGCGAAGACCGTCATCGCGGTGGACGGCCCCGCCGGCAGCGGCAAGTCCAGCGTCTCGCGCGCAGCGGCCCGAGCCCTGGGCTTCGGGTACCAGGACACCGGCGCGGCCTACCGTGCTCTGGCGTGGCACGCACTGCAGCAGGGCGTCGACCTCGACGACGCCGCCGCGGTCGTCGCCAGCTGGGACACCTTCGGCTACACGATCGGCACCGACCCCGACGATTACTTCGTGCGCGTCGGCGACACCGACGTGACCGAGGCGATCCGCACCCCCGAGGTCACCGCGGCGGTCGCGCACATCGCGAAGCTGCCCGAGGTCCGCGAGAAGCTCGTCCAGCTGTTCCGGCAGGTCATGCGGAAGGCCGACCCGCAGGGCATCATCACCGAGGGACGCGACATCACCACGGTCGTCGCACCCGACGCCGAGGTCCGCATCCTGCTGACCGCCGACGAGTCGGTTAGGATGGCTCGGCGCTCGGCAGAGGTCACCACGCAGTCGGCCGCCGAGACCTCTGCCGCACTCGCCCGTCGAGACGCGGCGGACGCGAAGGTCGTCGACTTCATGAACGCTGCAGACGGTGTCACGACGCTCGACTCCACCGACCTCGACTTCGACCAGACCGTCCAGGCGGTCGTCGACCTGGCCCGAGCGGCCACGCACTGACGCACGACCGGGCGCCGTCCGGTCACCACGACCGGGTCGCCCGGTCACCACGACCGGGTCGCCCGGTCACCACGGCCGGGGAACCGGCCCGGCCGGCACCGGCCACCGACACCGCGGCTCCGGTCGCACACGAGGAAACCCACCATGGCCCAGCAGGACAGCCACGACAACGACGACTTCCCGGAGTACGACGACGCGCTCGGCGAACGGCTCGCCGGACTCGACGACGCCGAGGCGGAGCAGCGTGCGAACGCGCTCCGCGTCGGGCTCGACGAGTACGAGCTCGACGACGAGGACGTCGCGCTCCTCGACGCCGGCGAGCTCGGCGAGGACGGCGTCCACTACCTGCCCGCGTACCCGGTGCTCGCGATCGTCGGGCGGCCGAACGTCGGCAAGTCGGCGCTCGTCAACCGCATCATCGGCCGCCGCGAGGCCGTCGTGCAGGACGTCCCCGGCGTCACCCGCGACCGCGTGAGCTACAAGGCCGAGTGGAACGACAAGCGCTTCACGCTCGTCGACACCGGCGGGTGGGAGCCCGACGCCCGCGGCATCAACGCGTCGGTCGCCGCGCAGGCCGAGGTCGCGGTCGACCTCGCCGACGCCGTGCTCTTCGTCGTCGACGTCACGGTCGGCATCACCGCCACGGACGAGCACGTCGTGAAGATGCTCCGCGGAACCGACCGCCCGGTCATCGTCGTCGCGAACAAGGCCGACGACGACCGCCGTGACCTCGACGCCTTCGAGCTGTGGAACCTCGGGCTCGGCGAGCCGCACCCGGTCTCCGCGCTGCACGGCCGCGGCGTCGCGGACCTGATGGACCTCATCATCAAGACGCTCCCGGACACGTCGGCCGTCGCCAAGCAGGAGGTCGGCGGACCCCGTCGCGTCGCGATCCTCGGCCGCCCGAACGTCGGCAAGAGCTCGCTGCTCAACAAGGCGGCGGGCGAGGAGCGCGTCGTCGTCAACGACCTCGCGGGCACCACCCGTGACCCGGTGGACGAGCAGATCGAGCTCGGTGGCCGCGTCTGGCGCTTCGTCGACACCGCCGGCATCCGGAAGCGCGTGCACCTGCAGCAGGGCGCGGACTTCTACGCCTCGCTCCGCACCACCGCGGCGCTCGAGAAGGCCGAGGTCGCCGTCGTCGTGCTCGACGTGACCGAGCCGATCTCGACGCAGGACCTCCGCATCATCGACCTGGTGCTCGAGTCCGGTCGGGCGCTCGTCCTGGCCTACAACAAGTGGGACCTGCTCGACGACGACCGACGTCGCTACCTCGAGCGTGAGATCGAGCAGGACCTGGCGCACGTCGCCTGGGCCCCGCGCGTCAACATCTCCGCCCGGACGGGCCGTCACCTCGAGAAGCTCGTGCCGGCGCTCGAGACCGCGCTCGAGTCGTGGGACACCCGCATCCCGACCGGCAAGGTCAACGCCTTCATCGCCGAGCTCGTGCAGGAGCACCCGCACCCGGTCCGTGGTGGCAAGCAGCCCCGCATCCTGTTCGGGACGCAGGCGTCGAGCCAGCCGCCGACGTTCGTGCTGTTCACCTCGGCGTTCCTCGACCCGCAGTACCGCCGGTTCATCACGCGTCGCCTGCGCGAGGTGTGGGGCTTCGACGGCACCCCGATCAACGTCAACATGCGGGTGCGCGAGCGCCGCAAGCGCACGTAACGGTCGGTCGACGACGTGGCACGGCGAGCACGGTTCGGATCCCTCGGGGTCCTGCTGGCGCTCGCCGTCGTCGTCTGCGCGCTCGGTGCCGCCTGGCTCGTCAGCGGGGGCGACGACGGGTCGCGGACCGGCCGTCCCACGGACCGGCCGTCCACGTCCGGTGAGGTGGACGGGTCTGAGTCGACAGACCGGTCCAAGTCGATGGTCGGCTCGGGCCCGATCGGGGTGTCGAACGCCCTCGGCGCGCCGATCCCCGGTGCTGAGGTCCGGCAGGGCGTCCCGCGGAGCGTCGAGGACTGGATCGAGCGGGTCCTCCCGGTCGCCGGCTCGGTCGCGCCCCAGGCCGACGGGGTCACCGCGACCGTCCGGATCGAGCGGACCGACGAGTCGACCGTGGCGGTACGGGTCGACGACCTGTCCACGCCGCCGGGGACGCGCGCGGTCCGACTCGTCCTGTCGCCGGACGCGATGCCCGACCGCAGCACCCTCGCGCACGCCCCGGGCGTCGTGACGGCCCCCGTCGACGAACACACGTCGGAGGGCTTCTCGCTCATCACCGACGGGTCGTCGCTCCAGGCGGACACACGTTCCGCGGCCCTGGTGGACGACGAGACCGATGAGGTGCTCGGCGTCGCACTGCTCGTCCCCACCGACTGACTCCCGCCTTGGGGACGGTGCCGGCGGCACTCCATGCCGAGCGCCGATCCGGCCGGGAGGCGTGGGTCACCGCTGTCCTGTTGCTCACGTCCCAGCGGGCGGGCCTCACCGCGTGAAGCCAGACACGCGGTGCGGGTTCGGACGGGGGCGCGGGCGGGGGACGCGGTCTCCCTTGCGAGCGGGGCCCGGCCGCGAGCCCGGCCGCGGGCGCGGGGCCGGTCGCAGGCCCAGTAGCGGATGCCGATGCGGGCGCTCACACTGGCGCACCTGCCGCCGCAGATCCCTCCGTGCCGCCGACGCGTGAATCGTGTGACCGATGGAGCAGCCGAGGCCTCGACCCCGGCCACGCCAGGGCCGACGTCGGACGACGTCGACCACCCGTACGCGCCTCCCGGACGTCCTTCCGGGAGGCGCCGGATACGGCACCATGGAGATGTGTCGCTCCCCGTCCTCGCCGACCGTCTCTGGTGTCGGCTGCACCTGGACCGCCTGGCCGGTGGTCGGCAGGCCGACTACGTGATCCGCGAGGACATGCTCGCCCACCGGGACACCGTCCGGTCGTTCCGGTGGATCCGGTGGCTGCTCGTCGCCGAGACGGCGGTCGGACTGGCGGCGATCGTCGTCGCCGTGCTGCTCACCCGCGCGGGGGAGACGGTCGCGTGGGCGGTCTGGTTCCGGGCGACCGTGGTGCTCCTCATCACGCTGACGCTCTACGTGTTCGCGTGGCGGGCGCAGCTCGGCTACTACTGGGCGTACCAGCGGCTCCGGCTGTTCAGTCGGATCTTCCCGGTCGTGACCCTCGTGGTCGCGGCGATCCCCGGGCTGTACCCGTTCTGGATGGTCATCGAGCAGATCCTGTTCTCGCTGCTGATGATCGGCATCGGGGACGTGCTGACGAGTGACCACATGCGAGCGACCTTCCCGAAGCCGGTCCGAGCGACCAGGGGACAACGGGGGCCGGGCACACCGCAGTGAACGGGAGCATCGTCGGAGCATGACGACGAACAGCCTCCCCGGTGGCACCTACGACCTCGGCGACCTCGAGGTCACCCGCTTCGGCTACGGCGCGATGCAGCTCGCCGGCCCGCACGTCTTCGGCCCGCCCGCCGACCGCGACGAGGCCGTCCGGGTGCTGCGGACGGCGATCGACCTCGGCATCACCCACATCGACACCGCGGACTTCTACGGCCCGCACGTCACGAACGAGATCATCCGCGAAGCCCTGCACCCGTACCCGGAGCAGGTGCACATCGTCACCAAGGTCGGCTCGCGGCGGAACGACAAGGGGCAGTGGCCACCTGCTCGGAATCCCGAGCAGCTCGTCGAGGACGTCCACGCGAACCTCGACCGCCTCGGCCTCGAACAGCTCGACGTCGTCAACCTGCGGGTCGGCGGGTTCGACGCCCCGGAGCCGGGCAGCATCGCGCCGCAGTTCGAGGCGCTCGCCGAACTCCGCCAGCAGGGGAAGATCCGCCACCTCGGGCTGTCGACGGTGACGGGAGCGCAGCTCGTCGAGGCCCTGACGATCGCACCCGTGGTGTGCGTGCAGAACATGTACAACGTGGCGCAGCGGGGCGACGACGACCTCGTCGACCTCACCGCAGCCGAGGGCATCGCCTACGTGCCGTACTTCCCGCTCGGCGGTTTCTCGCCGATCCAGTCCGAGGCGCTCGACGCCGTCGCGGAGCGGCTGGGGGAGTCGCGGCTGTCGGTCGCCCTCGCTTGGCTGCTCCAGCGGTCGGACAACATCCTGCTCATCCCCGGCACGTCGTCCGTTGAACACCTGCGGCAGAACGTCGAGGGCGCGCGCATCACCCTGCCGGCCGACGCGATCCGCGAGCTGGACGCGATCGGCGCCGCCTGACCCTCGCGTCGCCGGCGGGCACCGTCGTCCGCACAACCGGAAGCACGTCGCACCATGGGAATCCCGGGCGCGACGCGCTTCCGGTTGTGCGGGAGCACGCGACACCACGGGACCGACCCCGGACCCGACGGGCCCGCTTGCCCGGTCGCCGGCGTCAGGCCACCGTGGCGAGCGCGAACGGCAGCACGGCCGACGCCCCCGCACGCCGGAGCTCCCGCCCGGCGACGGTCACGGTCCACCGGCTGTCGACCAGGTCGTCGACGAGCAGCACCGGCCCCTGGTGCGACGCCAGCGCCGCAGTCAGCGCCGGGTCCACCACGAAGGTGTCCCACACCCCGGCCAGCCGGTAGGCGCTGTTCGTCGCACCGTCCCCGCGGGGCTCCCCGCCGCTCCGTCCGAGCGTCCCGAGGAACTGCAGCCGTCCGATCGAGGCCAGCGCCTGCGCCAACGACCCGACGAGCTCCGGCCGCGACCGCGAGGACATCGCCACGACCGCGGTCGGACGCTCGGCCCACGGCCAGTCCTTCAGCGCCCGGATGCACCCGTCGACCAGCTCGCGGGACACCGGACCGTCCGGAGTCGCAGCCGAGAAGAGCGCGCGGAGCGGCCCACCCCAACCGAGGTCGGTGAGGCGCGCCACGGCCCGGCCCGGCTCGACGAGCTCACCTGCCGGGATCTTCCCCTTCACGGGGACGCCGAGCGACGACATGCCGGACGGCCACTGCGCACGGGGTGCGATCTCGACGCCGACCTTGTCGAGCGCGGCGGCCGCACCGGACGCGTCGGAGTCGGACACCGACGTCGGGTACCAGACGCCCGCGCAGTTGTCGCAGCGCCCGCAGGGCTCGGCGGACGGGTCGTCGAGGTCCTGCTGCAGCAGCTGCATGCGGCACGCCGACGTCGACTCGTAGGCGAGCATCGACGCGGCCTCGGCCTCACGGGCGGCGGCGACCCGCTCGTACCGGGCGGCGTCGTACTGCCACGGCTGCCCGGTCGACACCCAACCCCCGGCGACGCGGTGCACGGCCCCGTCGACGTCGAGCACCTTGAGCAGGAGCTCGAGCGTCGATCGCTTGATGTCGACCAGGCCCTCGAGCGCGACGGTCGACATCGCCGTGTCGGTGGAGAGCGCGCCGAGCACGGCGGAGGCGCGGGCCTCGGTCGGCATCGATGCGCTCGCGAAGTACTGCCAGATCTCGCGGTCCTCGCGCCCGGGCAGCAGCAGCACGTCGGCGTTGTCGGTCGCACGCCCGGCGCGGCCGATCTGCTGGTAGTAGGCGACGGGCGACGAGGGCGCGCCGACGTGCACGACGAACCCGAGGTCCGGCTTGTCGAAGCCCATCCCGAGCGCACTCGTGGCGACGAGCGCCTTGAGCTCGTTGCCCTTGAGCTGCTGCTCGAGCTGCTCGCGTTCCTCGGTGTCGGTCCGTCCGGTGTAGGCGCGGACGGCGTACCCGTTCTCGCGCAGGAGCCGGGCGATGTCCTCGGCCCCGGACACGGTCAGCGTGTAGATGATGCCGCTGCCGGGCAGGTCGCCCAGGTGCGCGAGCAGCCACCCGAGTCGCTGCCGGGCGTCCGGCAGGGTGAGGACACCGAGCCGGAGCGACGCCCGCGCCAGGGAGCCGCGGATCGTGAAGACGGGGGCGTCCGGACCCGCGGTGAGCTGCTCGGCGACGTCCTCGACCACGCGCTCGTTCGCGGTCGCCGTCGTCGCGAGCACGGGGACGCCCTGGGGGAGCGAGCGGATGAGCTCGGCGAGCCGGCGGTAGTCCGGGCGGAAGTCGTGACCCCAGTCGGAGATGCAGTGCGCTTCGTCGACGACGAGCATGCCCATCCGTGCGATCAGCGTCGGCAGCTGCTCGTCGCGGAACCGCGGGTTGTTGAGCCGCTCGGGGGAGACGAGGAGCACGTCGACCTCGTCCCGTGCCAGGGCGGCCTGCGTGTCCGCCCACTCGTGCGCGTTCGCGGAGTTGATCGACACCGCACGGACGCCGGCCCGCGCGGCCGCGGCGACCTGGTCGCGCATCAGCGCCAGCAGCGGCGACACCAGCACGGTCGGCCCGCCCCCGCGACGGCGCAGCAGCAGGGTCGCGAGGAAGTACACGGCCGACTTGCCCCACCCGGTGCGCTGCACCACGAGGGCGCGCTGCCGGTGTTCGACCAGGGCCGAGATCGCCTCGAGCTGTCCGGGGTGGAAGACCGCGTCCGGTCGCCCCGTCAGCGCGGCCAGGGCCGCCTGCGCCTCCGCAGCGATCTCGGCGGACGGCGGAGCCGCCGCAGGAGCAGGCGAGCCGACGGACGAACCGACACCGAGACCAGACATGCCCCCATGCTGTCAGCACCCGCCGACGGAACGCGCCCCGTCCCTCCAGTCTGTGGAGAAGAGGGACGCTACTGGTACGTGATGAGCGACGGTGTCGGCTGCACGTCCGCCATCGTCTGCTCCGGCGACAGCATCGGGGTGTCCTCGTCGAAGAAGTTCTTCCAGCCCCAGTGCACGCCCTCCGGCGCGTCCTGGTGCAGCGCCTTCCACGTCGCCTGCTTGTCGGGCTGCGAGCCCTGCCCGTCGACGTGGATGAGCACGTCGAGCTCCGGGTGCGACTCGAGCGACGAGCGGTCCTGGATCATCGACAGCCGGAACTGGTGCAGCACGAACGCCTTCGGCGGCAGGCCCTTCGACCGCACCAGGTCGGCGAGCCACGACGAGACCTCGTTCACCTCGGACGCGGAGACACTCCCGATCTGCTTCAAGGGCACCTGGTCAGCGGTCAGCCGCCACTCCGGGTCGAGCGCGAGCCACACGTTCGGCTTCGCCAGCAGCGCCTCGTACCGCTTCGCCTGGGACAGGAAGTCCGACCGCCCCGGCTGCAGGTCGAGGATGACCGGCATCCCGGCGTCGGTCGCCGCGTCGACGTAGGGCTCCAGGGTCGACGCCGGCAGCTCGGTGGAGTAGTCGCCGTCCGCCCCGGCGTCCCCGGCAGCGACGGTCGCGATGACCTCCATCGCCGGCGTCACCGGCTCGTCGCCGAGCCCGTCGTACTCCTTCGCCATGCCCTCGGCGCGACGCACGGTCGCCGCCGGGTCCTGCTCGCCCAGCACGCCGAGCACCGGCGCGCCGGGAGCGCCGTACAGCGCGACGTAGCGGTGTCCGTCGAAGGGGCGCTGCCCGCCGTGCGGCAGCTGCCAGCCGCTCTCCGCTGCCCGGACCGTCCACTCCGGGTCCGGCAGGTCACCGAACGCCGACCCGACCAGCACGGTCGGGTGCTCCGCGCGGTCGTGCAGCGTGGACACGACA
>NZ_RBLU01000105.1 GCF_003989515.1 Curtobacterium sp. HSID17257 | reverse complement strand
CAGCCCGGCGGTCCAGCCCGCGGTGCAGCCGGAGCGGTTCCGCCACCTGCGCGCCGACCCGGCGGAGCGGGTCGAGGGCGGTCGCGGGCTCCTGGAACACCATGCCGATGCCGGAACCGCGGTGCCGTGCGCGGTCCCGGTCCCGCATGCCGACGAGCTCGGTGCCGTCGAGGCGGATGCTCCCGCGCACCTCGGCCCCCGCCGGCTCGAGACCCATCAGGGCGAGCGAGGTCATCGACTTGCCGGACCCGGACGCGCCGATCACGCCGACGCGACGGCCGGGAGGCACGGTGAACGTCACGTCGTCGAGCACCGTCCGCCCCGCGATGCGGACCGACAGTCCGGTCACCTCGAGTCCGTCGCGTCCGGTCCGCTGGTCGCTCACGCCGTCACCCCCGGGGTCGTCGTCGTGCCGTCCGGCGCGCGGCGGTCCGTCGCCGGATCGGTGCTCGGACGGTCGTGCGGGTCCGTTCCGTCGCCCGCGGCCGTCCGGTCGCCTGTCGTCAGTCGTGGGTCGGTCGCGTCGCGCACCGCGTCACCGAGCAGCGAGAGCGCGGCCACGACCAGGGCGATCGCGGCGCCCGGCCAGGTCGCGCTCCACGGGTGCACGCCGATGTACGTCTGCAGGTCGGCGAGCAGGTTGCCCCACGATGCCGTGTCCGACCCCGCGCCGTAGCCGAGGTAGGACAGGCCGGCCTCGGCGAGGACCGCCGTCGCCATCGCGAGCGACAGCTGCACGGTGAACAGCGGCGCCGCGTTGGGCACCAGGTGGCGGGTGAGCACGCCGAGGGGTCCGACGCCGGAGGCCCGCGCCGCGACGACGTAGTCGCTCCGGGCGATGCGGCGGATCTCCCCGCGGGCGACGCGCGCGATCGTCACGCCGAACGACAGCCCGACGCTCACCACGACGATGCCGAGCGACCCGCCGAACACCGCCGTCAGGAGCATGGCGGTGAGCAGCGTGGGGAACGCGACGAGGATGTCGAGGAGGACGGCGGTGCCCTCGCGGACCCACCTCGTGGTCAGCGAGCCGATCGCCGTCAGGAGGATGCCGACGACGCTCGCGACGATGCCGGAGCCGACCGCGACGAGCACGGTCGTCCGGGTGCCGGCGAGCAGGTAGCTGGCGATGTCACGGCCGGCGGCGTCGGTGCCGAACCAGTGCGCCGGGCTCGGCGCGGCCCACTGCTGGAACGGGTCGGCGCGGAACGGGTCCTGCGGCGTCCACACGAGGGACACCGCTGAGAGCACGACGAGGAGCGCGAGGACCACGACCGCGAAGCACCCCGTGGGTCGGACGAGCAGACGGCGGATCACTCGCCCACCTCCCGCTGCCGGGGGTCGAGCGCCCGGTGCACGACGTCGACCGCGAAGCCGACGACCAGCACGAGGCCGGTGAGCACGAGGAGCTCCGACTGCACCTTCGTGACGTCGCGCCGTCCGACGTCCGTGACGAGCATGCGGCCGACCCCCGGGAGCGAGAAGAGCTGCTCGACGACGACGGCCCCGACCAGGAGCCCGGCGATCTGCACGCCGAGGACGGCCAGCACCGTGAGGGCCACCGACGGCAGGCCGTGCCGCAGGAGCGCCCGCGTCCGCGTGAGGCCGATCGCCGCCGCGGTCCGGACGTGGTCCGCGTCGAGCACGGCGAGCGTCGCGGAGCGGGTGAAGCGCAGGATCACGGCACCCTCGACGGCGCCGATGGTGAGCGCGGGGAGCACGAGCGACGAGAACGCGCGACCGGGTTCGTCCCACCCGTCGAGCGGGAAGCCCTGCGTCGGCAGCCAGTGCAGCGTGACGGCGAACAGCGCGATGAGGAGCATGCCGGCCCAGACCACGGGGACGGCCGCGACCGCCTGTGCGACGAAGCCGATCACCGCACCGCCGGCCCGACGGCGCAGCACCGCAGCGAGCACCCCGAGCGGGACGCCGAGCACGAGGGCGGCCACCAGGGACATCCCCGCGAGCGGCAGCGTGACGGCGAGCTTCTGGGCGACCTCCGGTCCCACCGCGCCGTTCGTCACGAGCGACCGGCCGAGATCACCGCGGAGCACGCCGCCGATCCAGTCGAGGTACTGCACGACGACGGGTCGGTCGAGGCCGAGCTGCTGCCGGAGCTGCTCGACCTGGGCCGGCGTCGACTGGGTGCCGGCGACGATCTGTGCGACGTCGCCGGGCAGCACGCGCAGCGTGGCGAACACGATGATGCTCGCCACGAGCAGGCCGACGACGAGCAGCAGCAGTCGCCCGACGAGGAACCGGGTCACGCGTCCGATGCTACGGGGGCGGCGGCACGAGCCCGGACCGCAGCGCCGGACGGGCGCCCGGCGACCGGCCGGACCGTGTCGCCGGACGAGCGCCCGACGATCGGCAGGGCAGCGGTCACCGGACCGCCAGCCCGGCCAGGTCGAGGCGCGAGTTGCCGCCGTCGACGAGGAAGCCGGTCACGCCCTTCCGGACGGCGGTGATCTCCGTCGCGGTGTACAGCCACTCGCCGGCGGCGTCCTCGCTGACGATCCGGGCGGCCTTGCGGAGGGCCTGCTCCTTCTCGGTCTGCGAGGTCGCGGCGATCGACTCGGCGTAGAGCCGCTGCACCTCGGGGTTGTCGTACCCGAAGTAGTAGTCCGGGTTCGCCCAGTTGCCGAAGTCCCGCGCCTCGACGTGGTCGACCATCGAGAGCTGGAAGTCCTTCTTCGTGAAGACCTGGTCGAGCCATGTGGCGAAGTCGACCCGCTGGACCTTCAGGGTGATGCCGACGTCGGCGAGCTGTGACTTCAGCACGTCGCCGATCGTCGCCGGGTAGACGTTGGCGTAGGTCAGGGTCAGGTCGAGGTCGGGCTGCCCGGCCTCGGCCAGGAGCTGCTTGGCCTTGTCGGGGTCGTACGCGTCGATCGACGTCAGGTCCTCGTACCCGGGGTCGAGCTCGGGGATCGGCCCGCCCTGCTCGACGCCCGTGCCGCCGATGGCCTTGATGAGCGCCTTCGGGTCGATCGCCTGCCGGATGGCCTGGCGCACCCGCTTGTCGGTGAACGGTGCCTGCGCGTCGTTGAACGCGAGCGTGTACTTGTCGGTCGTCCTGCCGCGGTGGAGCTCGATGTCCGGGTTGCCCTGCAGCTGGCCCTGCAGCGTGCCGTCGACGGGGTTCAGCACGTCGAGGTCGCCGTTGGCCATCGCGTTCACGGCCGTCGACGGGTCCGTGATGTACCGGAACACGATCTTCGCGACCTTCGGCTCGCTGCCCCAGTAGTCGTCGTTGCGGCTGAAGGTGAGCGAGTCGCCCTGCTTCCAGGACGACACCTCGTACGGTCCGGTGCCGTTGGCGCTGTCGGACAGGTCGTTCCTCGCGGCCTGCTCGAGCACGAGTCCGGCGCGGCCGGTCAGGGTGAAGAGCAGGTCGGAGTCCGGCGCGGCCAGGCGCAGCTCGACGACGCCGTCCGAGGGAGAGCTGATCGACGTGACGCCCGCGAGCTTGGCGGAGTCGACGTAGGACGGGTTGTCCTTCGCCTGCTGCAGCGACCAGACGACGTCGGCCGCGGTGACGGGCTTGCCGTCCTGGAACGTCGTGCCCTCGCGCAGCGTGAACGTGTAGGTCAACCCGTCCGCCGACACCTCGTGCTCCGAAGCCAGCACGTCGCGGATCTCGCCGTCCGCCGTGCGCCCGACGAGTCCCTGGTAGACGTTGTCGATGAGCACCTGGTCGAGTGCGGCACCGGACTGCGTGCGGATGTCGAGGCTCGTCGGCTCGAGGACGAGCCCGACGCGCACGGTGGCGTCGTCGCCCGTGCGGTCAGCGCCGTCGGAGCCCGAGCATGCGGTGAGCGTCAGGGCCGCGGCGACGGCGACCGCGGTGGCGGTCAGGGCGACGCGTGCTGCACGGCCGCCGCGACGGGGGAGGAGCGGACTCATGGGTGTGGGTTCCTTCCGGGCGCGTGGTGGCGACGGTCGTCGCATCGCGCGGGACGAGGTTACCGGCGATCGGTGCCGGACGACGGTTGTTGGACCTCGTGCAACAACCGGTGCCGTGCTCCCCATGCCCGGATGGCGGACGCCAGTTCGAGGGGGGCCTGGTTCTGCACCGCGTGTCGGGCGGTCACCGTGACGACCTCGGCGTCGGGCAGTCGCTCGGTGAAGCCGGCGTGCAGCTTCGGGGAGACGTAGCCGCGGTCGCCGCGGACGAGCAGGAGCGGCACGTCGAGGGCCTCGAGGTCCGGCCACGCGTCGGCGAACCGGCCGACCGACGCCGTCCGACCTGCGGGCAGGTGCGGGAAGTGGTGCCGGCGGACGAGTCGGCCGTCCGCGCCGAGGCGGGTGGTGTGCCGGGCTTCGCGGAGGAGCACCGCGCGGTCGTCGCCGACGCGGGCCTCGACGGCGCGGTCGACGACCTCCTCGAGCGACGCGAACGGTGTCTCGTCCTCGAGCGCCCGGGCGATGCGGTCCACCGCGCGCTGCGCGAAGTCCGGGGACATGTCGACGAGCACCAGGCCGGTGACGCGCTCCGGGGCCGTCGCCGCCAGTCGGCCGGCGAGGATGGCGCCGAGCGAGTGCCCGACGACCACGCCCGGCGGGACCCCGAGGGCGTCGAGCGCGGCCAGCACCTGGGGGGCCGTCGTGCTCGCGCCGTAGTCGGCGTCGTCGCGCCACGACGACCGGCCGTGCCCGGGCAGGTCGAGGGCGACCGCCGGTTCCCCGACCGCGATCGCCGTCTGGTCGAAGCTGTGCGCGTCGATGCCGAGCCCGTGCAGGTAGGTGATCCGTGCCTCCCGGCCGTCCGCCGTGTCCCAGCGGATCGCTGCGGTCTCGCGTCCGTCGTCGGTGCGGACCACCTGACGGGAGGCGCGGAGCGGCTCCGTCACGCCGCTCGCGGCCGCCAGCGCGGCCAGGTCCGAGAATTCGTCGTCGGGTTCGTGCACGGGTCCGATCCTCGCACCCTCGCGGGCACCCCGTTGCACCCTGGAAGCCTTAGGTAAGGCATGCCATACTCGTACCTCGTGGCAGCCCGGTACCGAGTCTTCTCCGTCCGCGTCGCGGCCGTGTCGGCGCTCACCCCGTCGTTCGTCCGGGTGACGCTCACCGGTGACGCGCTCGCGGACTTCTCCGCGGTCGGGCTCGACCAGCGCATCAAGGTCGTCCTGCCGATCCCCGGACACGGGTTCACCGACCTGCCCGACGGCGACGACTGGTACGGCGCGTGGCGGGCACTGCCCGACGCGGAGCGCAACCCGCTCCGCACCTACACCGTGCGGTCCTTCCGTCCGGACGCGCGCGAGCTCGACATCGACTTCGTGGCGCACGGGGACACCGGTCCGGCCTCGCGGTGGGTGTCCTCCTGCCGGGTCGGCGACGAGCTCCGCATCGTCGGGCCCGCCGTGCCGTCCTCGCCGGCGGAGCTGCCGAGCGGCGCGGCGGAGTTCGCACCGGGGAGCGCGACCCGGATCCTGCTCGCCGGTGACGAGACCGCCGCTCCGGCGATCTGCGCCATCCTCGAGGCGCTCGACGTCGCGACCGTCGGACACGTCTTCATCGAGGTGCCCACCGACGCCGACCGGCTGCCGGTCACCGCGCCCGCCGGTGTCGAGGTGCGCTGGATCGCCCGGAACGGCGCCTCCCACGGGGTCCGGATGACCGACCAGGTGTGCGCGTGGGCCTCCGAGGCCGTGTCGGTCCCGGCCGGTGTCGCGGGTGCGTCCCGCGCCGCCGTCGAGCTGGCCGACGTGGACGTCGACGAGCAGGTGCTCTGGGACGTGCCGACGGTCGCCGAGGAGCGTCCCGTCTACGCGTGGATCGCGGGCGAGGCCGGCTGCGTGAAGGAGCTCCGTCGTCACCTCGTACGCGGCGTCGGGCTCGACCGCCGGCAGGTCGCGTTCATGGGCTACTGGCGGCACGGCAAGGCCGAGCACTGAGCGCGGCAGCGTCCCTCCCCGGCGGCGCGACCGTCCCGACGACGGCCCTGGGTGCACGCGGGCTGACCCTGGCGTACGACGACCGGGTCGTGGTCTCGTCGCTCGACGTCGACGTGCCCGACGGTGAACTCACCGTGATCGTCGGCCCGAACGCGTGCGGCAAGTCCACGCTGCTGAAGGCGTTCGCCCGGACACTGAAGCCGAGCGCCGGGACGGTGTACCTCGACGGCGCCCCGATCGACTCGCTGCGCCCGAAGGCCGTCGCCCGGCGGGTGGGCATGCTGCCCCAGACCCCGATCGCGCCCGAGGGCATCACCGTCCGTGACCTCGTGTCCCGCGGGCGCTTCCCGCACCAGGACCTGCTGCACCCGTCGTCGGGGTCCGACCGCACCGCCGTGCAGGCCGCGCTCGAGCAGACCGACACCGTGGCCCTCGCCGACCGCAGCGTGGGGGAGCTCTCCGGCGGGCAGCGGCAGCGTGTCTGGATCGCGATGGTCCTGGCGCAGGAGACCGACATCGTGCTCCTCGACGAGCCCACGACGTTCCTCGACATCGCACACCAGTACGACGTGCTCGAGCTCGCCTCGGCCCTGCACGCGTCGGGACGCACCGTGGTCGCCGTGCTGCACGACCTGAACCAGGCGGCCCGGTACGCGACGCACCTCGTGGCGATGCGCGACGGGGCGATCGTGGCGCAGGGGGCGCCGGCTGCGGTGCTGACGTCGGGCCTCGTCGAGGACGTCTTCGGGCTGCCCTGCGTGGTCGTCCCCGACCCCGAAACCGGGACGCCCCTGGTGGTGCCGCGGCGTCGCGCTGCCTGAGGTTCCCGCTGCCCGGTCCGCTGGTCGCGTTCGCCGAGCGGGCAGGACGCGCCGCGCGCGTTCGCCGAGCGGGCGCGATCGGTCGGTGCGCGGCGGCGAGCGTGACGGATCTGGCCCGCTCGGGGCGGCAGGGTGAAGCGGCAGAGTGCGCCGGGTGGCGGACGGGAGGCACGTGGCGGGACCGCCCCGCGCCTCCCGTCCGACGGCTGGTCACCCGGTCAGCGGTAGCCGCCGTCCTCGAGTCCGGCCTCGACCTCGAAGCGGTTCCGCGTGGCGTCGCGACCCGCGAGCGCGTAGAGCAGCGGCATGAGCATGCCGTACCGGCGCCACTGCGCGACGTGCACCCGCTCGTGCCGCAGCACGCGGGGCCCGTCGTTTTCCCGCGTCAGGTAGACCGACCCGACGCACGTGCCGCCGCGCCGGAACGCCCAGCGCGGCAGGCCCGTGCACACGATCAACCCGTCCTCGACCCGGACCCGTCCGGTCGAGAACGGCACGCCGACCGCCAGCCCGACGGCAGTGGCGAACAGCCAGCCGGCCCGGGAGACGGGGGAGTCGAGGAGCGGGTTGCGCACCCCTACTCCGGTCGGCCGTAGGTCTCGAGCAGGCGCAGCCAGATCTCGTTCATCGTCGGGTAGGCCGGGACCGCGTGCCAGAGCCGGTCGACGGGGACCTCGCCGACGACCGCGACGGTCGCCGCGTGCAGCATCTCAGCGACGTCCTGTCCGACGAAGGTCACGCCGACGACGACGCCGCGGGACTCGTCGACGACCATCTTCGCCCGGCCCGTGTAGCCGTCCGCCTGCAGCGCCGACCCGGCGACCGCGCCGAGGTCGTACTCGACCGCCCGGACGTCGATGCCCTGCTCGCGGGCAGCGGCCTCGGTCAGGCCGATGCTCGCGACCTCGGGGTCGGTGAAGGTGACCTGCGGGACGGCCGCGTGGTCGGCCGTCGCGACGTGGGCACCCCACGGTTCGGCGTGCACCGGTCGGCCCTGCGCGCGAGCCGCGATCGCCTCGCCGGCGGCGCGTGCCTGGTACTTGCCCTGGTGGGTGAGGAGCGCGCGGTGGTTGACGTCGCCGACGGCGTAGAGCCAGTCGGTGCCCTGCACGAGCATCGTGTCGTCGACCTGCAGCCAGTCGCCCGGGGTGAGCCCGACGGACTCGAGGCCGAGGTCGGCGGTGTGCGCCTTCCGCCCCGTCGCGGCGAGGACCTCGCTGGTGACGACCGTCGTGCCGTCGTCGAGGGTCGTGGTGACGAGGCCGTGCTCGTCGCGGTCGACCCGCGTGGGGTTCACACCGGTGCGGACGTCGATGCCGAGTTCGCGCATCGCGTCGGCGACGAGCTCGCCCGCGAAGGGCTCCATGCCGCCGAGCAGCCCGTGCCGCGCGACCAGGGTGACCTTCGACCCGAGGGACGCCCACGCGGTCGCGAGCTCGGAGCCGGCGACGCCGCCGCCGATGACGAGCAGGCTCTCCGGGACCTGCTGCGCGCTGGTGCCCTCGCGGGTGCCCCACGGCTTCGCGTCGGCGAGGCCGGGGACGTCGGGCAGCTGGTGCAGCGAGCCGGTCACGACGGCGACGGCAGCGCGTGCGGTGTGCGTCTCGCCGCCGACCTCGATGGTCTTCTCGCCGGTGATGCGGGCGTGGCCGCGGATCAGGGCGATGTCCGCGGACTCGAGCCAGGCGACCTGGCTGTCGTCCTGGTAGTCGGAGGTGAACGAGTTGCGCCGGGCGAGGACCTTCGCGGCGTCGACGCGTCCGGTCACGGCCTGGGCGGCGCCGTCCACGCGCTTCGCGGCCGCGACCGCGTGGCCGCTGCGGAGGAGCGCCTTCGACGGCATGCACGCCCAGTAGGAGCACTCGCCGCCGACCAGCTCGGCCTCGACCACGGCGACCGACAGGCCGCGCTTGTGGGCGTAGTCCGCCACGTTCTCGCCGACTGCGCCGGCGCCGATCACGATGAGGTCGTAGTCCGTCATGCTCACGAACGTACGCGGAGCGGCGGGGCATCGGCCGTGCGCGGTCGCCCGGCGGCTCGGTGCGCCGACCGTCAGGCGGTGCGCGACGCCGTCGTCAGGGCGCCGACCGCGCGCAGGATCACGCCCAGGTCGTCGACCGCACGGTCGGGGTCCACCGGCGCGAACCCGGTCAGCGCGGCTCCGACGAGCCGCCGTCCGCGGGTCGCGGCCTGGATGCGCTCGACGAGCCCGGAGGCGTCGAGCCCGAACGGCACCGGTTCGAGCAGGCCGTCCACCTCTGCGGGGTCGAGCACGTCGAGGTCGACGTGCACGAAGACACGCTCGGCGCCGGTGGCCTCGACCGCGGCGGAGAGCGCGTCCGGCGTCGCTGCGTCGACGTCGAGGTGGGTGATCCCGACCCGGTCGAGGGCGGCGACCTCGGCCTCCTCGGCACCGCGGACGCCGGCCAGGACGACGGCGGCCGGGTCGAGGACCGGCAGGTCGGGGAACAGGTCGTCCGGCCGGTCGACCAGCAGGCGCAGCACGGCGGTCTCGGCCGCGACGGGTTGTGCGCGGTTCAGCGACCGGTAGCCGGTCGACCCGGCGATGCGCACGAACGCGGTGTCCGGGCGCACGAGCACGGTGGCGCCCAGCACACTCGATCCGTCGCCGCCGACCACGAGCACGGGTTCGCTCGCCACGCCGGCCTCCTCGGCGACGCGCTCGGCGACGGCGCGGACGGAGGTGTACCGGGCGACGGCGGTCTCGAGGCGGTCGCCGGCACCGGCCGGGACGTCGACCACGGTGGTGGCGGCGCGGGGGAGGTCGGCTGCGATGGCCTGGGCTCCGTCGCCGAGGCGCATCGCGCGCGACGACGCCGAACCCTGCCACTGACCGACGACGAGGAACTGCATCGTCTCAGTCTGTCAGCACGGTCCGGCGTCGTCCGCAGTTCCGCGTCAGATGCTCGACGAGTCGCCGTTCTTCAGCGCGGCGAGGCGGGCCTCGACCTCGGTGTCGCGACCGACGTCCTCGAGGCTCTCGAACTGCGCGTCGAGGCTCGACGACTGCAGCTCCTGCTGTCCGAGGACCTTCGCCTCCTCGCGGCGGACCTTCTCCTCGAAGCGGGCGAGGTCGCTGGTCGGGTCGGTGATGTCGATGGTGCCGATGGCGTCGTTGACCTTCGACTGCGCCTCGGCGGTCTTCTGGCGCGCGACGAGCGAGTTGCGCTTGGCCTTGAGCTGCTCGAGCTTCTGCTCCATGCCGGCCAGTCCGGACTTGAGCTTCTCGACCTGCTCGTTCTGCGTCGCGAGCGGAGCCTCGTTGTCCTTGACCTCCTGCTCGGCCGCGATCTGCTTGCCGATCGCGATCTTCGCCAGGTTGTCGAACTTGTCCGCGTCGGCGGTCTTGCCCTCGGCGCGGTACTTGTCGGCCGCGGCCGAGGCGTTCGCGGCCTTCTGCCCCCACTCGGTGGCGGCGCGCTTGTCCTCCTCGTTGTCCTGCTCGAGCAGGCGGAGGTTGCCGATGGTCTGCGCGATCGCCGTCTTGGCGTCCGCGATGTTGTTCGTGTAGTCGCGGACGAGCTGGTCCAGCATCTTCTGCGGGTCCTCGGCGTCGTCGATGAGCTGGTTCACGTTCGCCCGGATGAGCGAGGAGATCCGGCCGAAGATCGTCTGCTTTGCCATTGCTTTCCCTTTCGTGGAAGGTCTCTGGTGGTGCTGCTGGTCGAGCGTCGTCGTGCGGGTCGTGCGGGTCGTGCGGGTCGTGCGTGCGCGGTGCTGGTCGTGGTCCGTGGTGTCAGAAGCGGCCGCCACCGGAGAAGCCACCGCCACCGCCGCCACCGCCGCCTCCGCCGAAGCCGCCGCCTCCGCCGAAGCCGCCACCGCCGCCGAAGCCGCCGCCGCCGAACGAGCCGCCACCGTAGCTGCCGCCGCGTCCGCCCAGCAGTCCGCCGAGCACGATCCCGGTCACGAGACCGCCGAGCTGTGCGCCGTTGCCGCCGCCGCCCTGGCCGGGCCACCCGCCCATGTCGTCGTTCGCGGCGTCCAT
>NZ_RBLU01000104.1 GCF_003989515.1 Curtobacterium sp. HSID17257 | reverse complement strand
GGTGCCGACGGATCGTGCCCGCGCGGCGGTCCACCCGCGGCATGTCCTGCCCGTTCGGCGAGCGTGCAGCGGCCCCGGTCGACGGCCGCGCTGGCCCCACGGGCCAGACGACGCCCCACCGGCCACAGGTCCCATCGCCCGCCGGCGGATGCCCCCCCCCCGAGCACGACGGCCCGCGCGCACGACGCCCGCCCGCACGACGACGCCCCGCCCACCGAGCGGTGGACGGGGCGTCGAGGACGAGCAGCGGGAGCGTCAGGCGCGCTGGGCCGCCCGGATGGCACGCACGTTCTCGTGGTCCGCGCCGAAGGCGGTGAGGAGCAGGACGACGCCGATGATCGCGTGGAACAGGTTGTCCGCGAAGGTCAGCGCGAAGACGTTCGCCGAGGTCTCACCGAGCGCGAAGCCGTACACCGCCATGACGACGAGCACGACGCCGACCAGACGGTTGCCGTTCCGCGCTCCGATGGTGGTGCCGAGGCTCGTGATGAGCAGCACGACGGCGAGCAGGATCCAGAGCAGGCACATCGCCGGGTTGACGCCGAACGCGTTCCAGAGCATTCCGCCCTCGCGGCTGAAGAAGCCCGGGTCGCCGTCTGCAGCGAAGAAGAAGCCGAGGAAGCCCCAGAGCGCCAGGAGCGATCCGGCCGTCAGGGCGAGGCCCCGGTTCGGCGACGCCGTGATGCTGGGTTCCTTGATGGCCACTTCGGTCTCCTCCTGGTACAGGGTGGTCGCACCGGACGGACCGGCGACGGGAGCCGGAGCGCCTGCCCGTGCCGTACGGGCGGCGCGGCCGTCGGATCCTGAGGTGGCTGACCCCTGGTTCACAGGCGCGGACCGGCGGACCAACGGTATCGTGTCGGACCCCGACCGTCCGAATCGCCCACGCGGCACCAGCCGGACGAGGAGACCGATGATCGCCACACCGAGGAGGACCACGCCGGTGACCCGAACGCCCGAACGCACCGCGCCCGAGTCGCGCGGACCGTTGGTGTCGCGGCGGTTGCGGTGGGGCCTGCTGGCGGCTCTGGGGTTCGTGATCGTGCCTCTCGTCTACGCCGTCGCCGTGCTGACGCCGGTCGGGCAGCGGGTCGAGGACGCCGCGTTGGGCGGGGTCCGGGAGTCCGACCTGTTCGGGTCGGACACTGCACTGAACGTCATCTCGGTGCCGGTCATCCTGTTGCTGGTGGTCGTGATCGCCGCCGTCGCACTCGCCCGACGTCGGCTCGCGGTGGGACTCGGAGCGGGCGTCGTGGTGCTCGCGTCGGCAGCCACCTCGACTCTCGTGAAGCGTATCGCCGAGCGCCCGGAGATCGCCCAGTCGGAGACGCCCAACTCGTACCCTTCCGGGCACGCGACGATCGCACTGGCAGCGCTGTTCGCCGTGCTCCTCGTGACGCCCCGGCGCTGGCGACCGGTGGTGACGATCGTCGGGGCGGGGTACGCGGTCTTCGTGGCGAACCAGACGGTCGTGTACGGATGGCACCGGGTGAGCGACATCGTCGGCGCGTGCGCGATCGCCCTGTTCTGGCTCGGGCTCGTCCGTGCGGTCGGTCCGGTGGTCGACCGTGGTGAGCGCGGAGACCGTGACGGCCGTCGGGGTCCCCGGCGGCTCGTGACGGCGCTGCTCCTGCTCGCGACCGGTGTCACCTTCCTGGTGGGGGTGGTCGCCGTGGTCGCGGGCCTGTCCGGCGTCACCGACCTGCACGGCGCCGTCCTGGTCGCTGGCCGCATGGCATCGAGCGTGAGCGTGCTGGCGGTCGTCACGGTCGTATGGCTCGCGGACGGGCTCCACCACGCCGCGCAGACCGACGAGCGTGCCCTGCCATCCCGCCGCTGAGCGCACCGACGTCACCCGACCCCGGCGGGAATGTCCGCGGCTGCGGTACGTTGTACGCAGCAAGTCGATGCAAACGCATCGAAACAGCAGCACCACCAGCCAGCACCAGGAGGCGGGCACCATGCAGTTCGGGATCTTCACCGTCAGCGACGTCACGACGGACCCCACGACCGGCACGACACCGGACGACACCACACGCGTCAAGGACATCCTGACGATCGCCGAACACGCCGACCAGGCCGGGCTCGACGTGTTCGCCACCGGCGAGCACCACAACCCGCCGTTCGTCGCGTCGAGCCCGACGACGATGCTCGGCTACCTGGCCGGGCGGACGAAGGACATCACGCTGTCGACCAGCACGACCCTGGTCACGACGAACGACCCGGTCCGCATCGCCGAGGAGTACGCGATGCTCCAGGTGATCAGCGACGGTCGCATGGACCTGATGATGGGTCGCGGCAACACCGGCCCCGTCTACCCGTGGTTCGGGCAGGACATCCGCCAGGGCGTGAACCTGGCGATCGAGAACTACGCGCTCATCCGCCAGCTGTGGGAGAACGACGTCGTGAACTGGCAGGGGAAGTTCCGCACCCCGCTGCAGGGCTTCACCTCGACCCCGCGTCCGCTCGACGGCGTCGCGCCCTTCGTCTGGCACGGCTCGATCCGCACGCCGGAGATCGCCGAGCAGGCCGCGTACTACGGCGACGGCTTCTTCCACAACAACATCTTCTGGCCGATCCAGCACACCGAGCAGATGGTGGGTCTGTACCGCCAGCGCTTCGAGCACTACGGACACGGCACCGCCGACCAGGCGATCGTCGGCCTGGGCGGGCAGTTCTTCGCCCGGAAGAACTCGCAGGACGCGTGGGACGAGTTCCGCCCGTACTTCGACAACGCCCCGGTGTACGGCCACGGCCCGTCGATGGAGGACTTCACCGCCCAGACCCCGCTCACCGTCGGCTCGCCGCAGCAGGTCATCGACCGCTACGCCACGATGAAGGACCACGTCGGGCACTACCAGCGCCAGATGTTCCTCATCGACCACGCCGGGCTGCCGCTCAAGACGGTGCTCGAGCAGATCGACATCCTGGCCGAGGACATCGTCCCCGAGCTCCGGAAGATCAACGAGGCGGACCGCCCGGCCCACGTGCCGTCCGACCCGCCGTCGCACGCCGACCGCGTGGCCGCGGCACTCGCCGCGGGAACCGCGGGCAGCGACCACGTCGCAGCCGAGGACGAGTGGACGGGCGCGTCCGTCTGATCACCTGACCCCGCGACGGACGGGAGGCGCGGTGCCGGCCGGCACCGCGCCTCCCGTCCGTCATCGGTGCGGTCTGATCCGCGGAAGCGACAGGATGAGCCCGATCAACCGCGGCGGCCTGTCGCCTTCGCGGTGCTGGCCTCGGGCTCCGGGGTCGGTGCGACCGGGCGTGCGGGGACCAGCTTGAGGCCGACCACGCAACCGACGATGCCGGCGATGAACAGCAGGCGCAGGAACGTGACGGGCTCGGCGCCGGTCGCCATGCCCCACAGGACGGTGAGGGCCGCGCCGGTGCCCGTCCACACCGCGTAGGCGGTGCTGATCGGGATGTGCTTCAGGACGTACCCGAACGCGGCCAGGCTCACGACGATGGTGACCGCGAAGAGGGCCGTCGGCCCGGGGATGGTGAAGCCGTCACTCGCGCCGAGGGCCGTGGCCCACACGGTCTCGAGCGCGGCGCTGACGAACAGGACGAGCCACGCCACCTCAGCTCACCACCTTGAGGCCGACCACGCAGGCGACCAGGCCCAGGACGAGCGCGACGCGGGCGACGGACGCGGCCTCCTGACGGCGGAGGATCGCCACCACGACCGTGAGCGACGCCCCGATGCCGACCCACACGGCATAGGCCGTGCCGACCGGGATCGCCTTCATGGCGAACGCGAGTCCCACCATGCTGAGCACCATGCCGGCGACGAACACGGTCGTCGGCACCACCTTCTTGAACCCGTTCGACGCGCTCAGGGCGGTGGCCCACACCGCCTCGAGCACGCCGGACAGGACGAGCACGACCCATGCCATGACGGTCTCCTTCCCTCGTCGCGAGTCGCACGACTGTGCGACTCTTGCCGGCCCGAAGTTAGCACGAGTCGCACGAGCGTGCGAGTATGGCGTGGTGACCACCCGAGAGGACCTGGAGCAGCGGCGTCTCGACGTCTCGGATGCCGCGTGCCGGGTCCTCGCGCGGGACGGACTCGGTGCCCTGAGCGTCCGCGGGGTCGCAGCCGAGGCCGGCCTGCCACCGAGCACCGTGCGCTACGTCTTCCCGACCCAGGCCGCGATGCGCGAGCACACCATCACCCTCGTGTTCGACCGGACCCGGGAGCGGATCGACGCGATCCCCGCGGGGCTGCCCGACGGCGAGACCGCGCGGCGGGTGCTGCTCGAGCTGCTGCCGCTCGACGACGAACGGGTGGTCGAGCTCGACGTGTACCTGGCGCTCGGCAACGCCGCCCTCACCGACGCCGCACTCCGGCCGGCCCTGGACCGGGTGGTCGCCGAGATGCGCGCGTGGTGCGACCGGATCGTCGCCCTCGTCGGGGTGCCCGAGGACCACCGGGTCGACGAGGCGTGCCGGCTCCACGCACTCGTCGACGGTCTGGCGGTCCACGTCACCCGCCTCGCGCCGGGGGAGTCCGGCGAATGGGCGATCGACCTGCTCGACCGCCACCTGGCAGGACTCCCCACCGCCTGACACCCGTCCCGCGCGGCTCGGAGGGAGCGGGCACGCTCCTCGCCTATCCTGTCCCGGTGACGAGCGCTCCCACTCGCCCCGCCCCCACCCGCACGCTCACCGGCCCCGGCCTGGTGCTCGGTGCCGTCGTGGTGCTCCTCGGCGTGCGCGTGGTGTCGCCGACCGTGGGGACGGCCGGGCTCCCAGACGTCGTGCAGGACTTCCTGACGCTCGCGATCAGCGTCGTGGTCGAGTCGCTGCCGTTCGTCGTGCTCGGCATCGTGCTCTCCATCGTCGTCGAGGTCTGGGTGCCGGCCGGCGCGCTCGAGCGGATCCTGCCCGAGCGACCGATGCCCCGGCGTGCCGTGATCTCGCTCATCGGCATGCTCTTCCCGGTGTGCGAGTGCGGGAACGTGCCGCTCGCCCGCGGGCTCATGATGCGCGGGTTCACCCCGGCCGAGGCCGTCACCTTCCTGGTCGCCGCGCCGATCCTCAACCCGCTCGTGATCATCAGCACCGCGCAGGCGTTCGGGTGGTCCGGGTGGATCCTCGTCGTCCGCATCGTCGGCGGCTTCGTCCTCGCGAACCTGGTCGGGTGGATCGTCGCCGCACACCGCCGCCCGACCGAGCTGCTCCTGCCCGCGTTCGAGGCCCGGTGCCGTGCCGCCGTCGGGGCACCGCGCAACCGCAACCGCTGGCGTGAGAGCGCATCGCAGTTCGGCGGCGAGACCGCGACCATGATGCCCGCGCTCTTCGTCGGCGCCGGGCTCGCGGCCGCGATCCAGGTCGCGGTGCCCCGGTCGACGCTCGTCGCGGTGGGCGCGAACCCGGTGCTGTCGGTCGCCGCGATGATGCTCCTGGCGATGACGATCTCCCTCTGCTCGAACGTCGACGCCTTCTTCGCGCTGTCGTTCGCCTCGACGTTCCTGCCGGGGTCGATCACGGCGTTCCTGCTCATCGGGCCGATCATCGACGTCAAGATGATCGCCCTGCTCCGGACCACGTTCCGCGCGCGCTTCCTGGTGCTGCTCGCCGTGGTCTGCGTCCTGTTCACCGCGGCGGTCGGGTTGGTGATGAATGTCCTCGTCTGAGAAGGCCCCCGCGTACCTCGGGCTCGGGTCGGTGCTCGCGGTGGCGCTGTGCACGCTGTGGCTCGCCCTGGTCGGACACCTCGACCTGTACATCAACCCGCGGTACGACCTGTTCACGGTCGTCCTGGCCGCGATCGCGGTGCCGGCCTCGGTGGCAGGACTCGTCGCGGTGGCGCGCGGGCACGGGCACGCCCACGACGACGAGCACGACCACGCGCACGCCACCCACGACGACGAGCACGCCGCCCACGCCGGCGGGCGCGACCGCTCGCGCACACCCGACGACGAGACCGCCTACGAGCACGGCTCCGACGCAGCCCGGGCCGTCCGACGCCGCGCCCCGGGAGCCGCCCGGATCACCCGCGGCATCCTCGGCGGCATCGCGGCAGCGGCCACCGTCGGCGTCACGGTCGCCATGCTCGTGCTCCCGCCGACCACGCTCTCCGCCCGCACCGCCCAGCAGCGGAGCGTGGACACCCCGACCCTGTCGAACGCCACCGGTACCCAGGACGTCGCCCTGCTCGGCAGCGAGGGCGTGGACACCTCGGAGTACGGCGTGAAGGACTGGGCGGCGCTCATCCGCCAGACCACGGACACGACCGCGCTGGTCGGCAAGCCGGTCGAGCTCTCCGGCTTCGTGGTGCCCGGCTCGGACGGCTCCTTCACGCTCACCCGCTTCGTGATCAGCTGCTGTGCGGTCGACGCCCAGCCGGTCGGCCTCGGCGTGGTCGTCGACGGTCCCGTGCCCGACGCCGACCAGTGGGTCCGCGTCACGGGGAAGCTCGCCGCCAACCCGGACCAGTCCGCCGACGCACGGATCGTCATCCGCGCCGCGACGGTCCGCGACATCGACCAGCCGACGGACCCGTACGAGTACTGATGCCCGCCACGCCTGCACCCACGACCGCGCCCACGGATCCCCGTGGCTCCGGCCCGCTCCGCCGCCGCCCGCGCGACCGCTTCCGCCGCCGCCTGGTGGCCTCGATCACCGTGTTCGTGCTCGTCGGCGCCGTGGCCGCGGTGGTCGGCTCGCAGCAGGGCCCCCGGCTGCGGGACGTCACGTACGACGCGTCCGGGCTCGTGTCCCGGCCGGCGCAGCGGGTGATCCTGACGGCGAACCAGGCCCTGCAGCGGGTCCCGGCCGACGCCGTGACGGTGCGCCCGTCCGCCCCGCACACGGTCACGTCGAGCGGCAACACGATCGCGGTGGAGTTCGCCGGGCCGCTCGCCTACGACCGCACCTACGAGATCGCCGTCCGCGACGTCCGCGCCCCGGGGCAGCCCGCCACCTCGGAGCTCCGCACGACGATCACGACGGGCAGCACCGACGTGCTCGCCCTCGTGCCCGGGGTGTCCGGGAGCAAGGACCGGATCGTCCGGCGCTCCCTCGACGCCGGCGGAGCCACCACCGTCTTCGAGGCCACCGGCATCACCGAGTACGCGCGCCTCGGTCGCTCGCTCGTCGTCGTCCGCGGTGCCGACGGCCGGTCGACGGTCGAGATCGTGCCCCTCGCCGGCGGCGTGCAGGACGACCGCACCCCGGTCGAGCGCCTGACCCTGCCGAGCGCTTCCGGACGGGTCACCGCGCTGCACGTCGCCGACGACGGGGCGTCCTTCGGCTTCGAGTACGCCGACACCTCCACCGGCCAGTCGCGGAACGTCGGGCTGTACGTGGTCGACATGACCGGCACGCACCTGCCGACGGCGATCGCGGCCGACGGGAAGCCGACCACCGGTGCTGAGCCGTTGACCGTCGCGCAGTGGGCCTACGTGCCCCGCACCGAGAGCGCCCTGGTGCGCACCGGCTCCGACGACCTGGTGCTCGTCGACATGAGCGGGCGCAACGACCCCGTTCGGCTCGGCAGCGCCACCTACCTGCACGGCTTCGTCGGCAGCGGCGCCACGGCGGTCGTCGAGACCGGCACCGGGATCGTCCGCCTCGACCTGACCGACGGGCAGCGCGAGGACCTGCCGGCGCCGGAGGGCAGCACCGACGCGCCCTACCTCGGCCGGATCGCCCCGCTGACCGACGAAACGTACGTGCGTGTGGTGGGCGTCGTGCGGGCCGACGGCACCCTCGCCCAGTCGATGGTGCGCGTCGACGCGAGCCGCGCCTCCCGGCTGCCCGTCACCGTGCCGGAGGACGCGAGCGTCACGGCGGTGTGCCCGTCGCCGAACAGCCAGTTCCTCGCCGTGACCA
Source organism: Curtobacterium sp. HSID17257 (assembly GCF_003989515.1). Lineage (GTDB taxonomy): Bacteria > Actinomycetota > Actinomycetes > Actinomycetales > Microbacteriaceae > Curtobacterium. The sequence goes on along the minus strand of NZ_RBLU01000104.1, from coordinate 2,682 downwards.
CGCGGTCGGCCTCGGGGGACCTGGTGAGCGTCGTGGACGCGGCCTCCGGCGCGCTCGAGGCGAGCGTGCAGGCGTCGTCGGTCGACTGGTGCGGCGCGCTGCCGTCCGGCGACGAGATCGGCTGACCGCCGGGCGACCGACGGCCGGCGCAGCCCACTGCCACCGGCCCGCCGCCACCAGGCCGGACGTCAGCGGCGCAGCGTCTGCTTCGGGTACTCGCCGAACCGGCGCAGGTACTCGCCGGAGAAGCGTCCCATGTGGGTGAAGCCCCACCGTGCCGCGATCCCCGCGACGGCCACCGAACCGGGTTCCGCCCGGAGCAGGTCGTCGTGTGCCCGCCGCAGCCGCACCTCGCGCAGGTACTGCATGGGCGTCCGGTCGAGCGTCCGCTGGAACGACTCCTGCAGGCCCCGCACGCTCAGACCGGCGGCGCAGGCGATGTCGGAGACGGTCAACGGCTCGTGCGCCCGCGAGTGGATGGTCTCGACGGCGGACCGCACCCGCGCGTTGCGGTGCTCACCCCAGCCGACGGGTGCCGGCTCGCCGTGGAAGCGGTAGAGGTCGAGGAGCGCCCGGGCGACCTCGCGCTGGGACTCGTGCCACGCGAGCGATCCGGCGCCCTCGTCGCGGAGTGCCCGGACGGAGGAGCCCACCGACGTGCGCCACCGCTCGACGGCCGCCGCCGTGGGCGGGGTGAAGCGGTCGAAGGCGAGCGTCCCGTCGATCAGGAAGCGCTCCGCAGCGACGTCGAGGACGAGCTCGCGGTCCAGGTGCACGAGCCGCTGGTCCCAGTCGCGGTACTCCATGTCGAAGCGCTGTTCGATCGGGAAGAGCACGGGGACGCCGGGCTGCATGCGGATCGCGTTGCGTCCGGTGTCGACGGTCGCGGTCCCGGAGTCGATCCACTGCACGACGACCTCGCCCTCGACGGCGACGTCGCCGCGCAGGGAGCCGTGCATCTGCGACCGGCGGATGCTCATCCGCTCGTCGCCGACGGCCACGTAGCGGTACCAGAAGTCGTCGTCGACGTGCGCCGAGTGCCACGCCTTGCCGGCGTACATGCCGGCGAGGTCGGCGATCGCGCCGTCGGTGTCACTGCCGGACACCGACACCAGGGAGCGGAGTCCCTCGTTCGTCGTGTCGTCCATCGATCAAGCCTCTCTCCTCGTGCTGTGGACGCGGGCGCGCCGCGTGACGCGGACGACGCGCTCGCGTTCTGCGGACAGGACGGGACACGGTTGCATCGCACTGGACGCAGACGGGAGGCGCGGTGCCAGCTGGCACCGCGCCTCCCGTCCGACGGTCTGGCCGTCAGGCCCTCAGGCCGTCAGACGCTCAGGCCAGCGTCGCCGTGTCGATCACGAAGCGGTAGCGGACGTCCGACGACAGGACGCGCTCGTACGCCTCGTTGATCTGGTCGGCGCTGATGAGCTCGGTCTCCGGCAGGATCCCGTGCTCGGCGCAGAAGTCGAGCATCTCCTGCGTCTCGGCGATGCCGCCGATCGCGGAGCCCGCCCAGCTCAGACGGCGGGGGATGAGGGCGAACGCCGGGACCTCGAGGGGCTCGGCCGGTGCACCGACGTTGACGAGCGTGCCGTCGATCTTGAGCAGGCCGAGGTAGGCCGTCATGTCGAGCTTGGCCGAGACGGTGTTGATGATGAGCTCGAACGACTGCGCGAGCTCCTCGAACGTCGCCGGGTCCTTCGTCGCGAAGTGGGCCTTCGCGCCGTAGCGGAGCGAGTCCTCCTGCTTGCTGGTCGTCTGCGACAGGACGGTGACCTCGGCGCCGAGCGCGACCGCGATCTTGACGGCCATGTGGCCGAGGCCGCCCATCCCGACGACGGCGACCTTCGATCCGGGGCCGACCTTCCAGTGGCGGAGCGGCGAGTACGTGGTGATGCCGGCGCAGAGCAGCGGTGCCACCTTCTCGATGTCGAGCGACTCGGGGACGCGGAGCACGAAGTCCTCGTTCACGACGACGGCCTCGGAGTACCCGCCCTGCGTGATCGAGCCGTCGGCGGGGTCGACGCTGGCGTAGGTGCCGATGTTGCCCTTCAGGCAGTACTGCTCCTGGCCGGCGACGCACTGCTCGCACTCGCCGCAGGAGTTCACCATGCAGCCGACACCGACCCGGTCGCCGACCTGGTGCTTCGTGACGTCCGAGCCGACGGCCGAGACGTGGCCGACGATCTCGTGACCGACGACCTGGGGGTACTGGATCGGGCCCCACTCACCGCGGACGGTGTGGATGTCCGAGTGGCAGATGCCGGCGTAGGCGATGTCGATCTCGACGTCGTTCGGGCCGAGGTCACGGCGGGTGATGGTGGTCTTGACGAGCGGCTCGGTGGCCGACGGTGCCGCGTACGCGTTGACGGTGCGCATTGGTCTCCTCGTGGGGGTGCTTCTCGGGCCGGGTGCGACCCGCTCCCCAGTGTGGTCCCGTGCCCTGGGGACAGGGAGGTTGCACCGGGGTACCCCTCGCAGGCCCGGCGGGCGTGTCGGGGTGCGGTGCCCGCGCGCTCCGCCGCGTCCGGCAGTGCGCCCGCCCCGGGCGCTCAGCCGACGAGCCGCGCCAACCGCTGCCCGGCGATCGTCGCGAAGCGCAGCGGGTCGCGGAACGCGTCGTCCGGCTCCCCGGTCGTCTGCGTCGCGAGCACCTCGAGCGAGGCCGCCGCGTCGAAA
>NZ_RBLU01000103.1 GCF_003989515.1 Curtobacterium sp. HSID17257 | reverse complement strand
CACGTGGGAGTCCATGAAGCCGTGCGCGGTCGGGAGCGGGTGGAGCGTCACGAGCGTGCCCCGCGCCGGCCGGTCGAGCGGCTCTGCGAGCTCACCGACGAGGGTGAGGTGGTCGTCCGTCACCAGCCCGATGTCGGTACGGCGGGCGGGCCGCTAGGTGGTCGAGCGGGACCCGGGGCTGCTGGGAGGCTCCATGAGGGGTGGTACCAGTGTGCCGCGGCCTTCTTGAGCACGTGGGAGTCCATGAAGCCGTGCGCGGTCGGGAGCGGGTGGAGCGTCACGAGCGTGCCCCGCGCCGGCCGGTCGAGCGGCTCTGCGAGCTCACCGACGAGGGTGAGGTGGTCGTCCGTCACCAGCTCGATGTCGGTACGGCGGGCGGGCAGCTCGGTGTTCGAGCGGATCTCGGTGCTCATGCGATGCTCCAGCAGTGGTGGTGCCAGTGACGGCGCGATGCCAGGTCGGCCTCGTCCCCGAGCACACCGTCCGCGCGCCAGACCACCACGTGCGCCACACCCGGCAGCACGGCGAGGCCGCAGCCCGGGCAGACGTACTCCTTCTGCGCGGATGCTGCGGACACCGGTTGCACGGTGTACGTGCGACCACGACGGACCTCGGTCCGCTTCCACGTGCTCATGAGACGGTCGAGGCCGGTCTCGTCCTCGGTCGGCTCGGGACCACGGCCGCGAGGGCGCCGCGGCCGGTTGCTGCGCGGCACCCCGGAACTGCCGATCAGTACCAGTTGTGGGAGACGCTGTGGCCCCAGGCGCCACACGGGGTGCCGTAGACACCGGAGATGTAGTTGAGACCCCAGGTGATCTGCGTCGCGGGGTTCGTCTGCCAGTCCGCGCCCGCCGTGGCCATCTTGCTGCCCGGCAGCGCCTGCGGGATGCCGTACGCACCGCTCGGGTTGTACGCGTTCACGCGCCAGCCCGACTCCTTGTTCCACAGCGACACGAGGCAGTTGAACTGGTCGCTGCCCCACCCACGAGCGGCGACCATCTGCTGCGCGATGGCCTGCGCGCTGCCGGGGTTCGGCGTCGCGGCCGTCGCGGCGAGGGTGTTCGACGGTGTGACGGCCGAGCTCTTCGCTGCGGAGCCGGGCTGGTCGTCGGTGGTCTCGGCCGGCTGCTCCACGACCTTGGGTTTCGGCAGCGTGACCCCGTAGCCGTCGCGCGTCACGTCGAACGCGGCGTAGGTGCCGTGCGCCGTGAACTGCTGCGGCTCGACCGGCGCCTTCACGAGCACCGGTGCCACGACGGCGGCCTGGGCCACGTCGGGCTGCATCGGGTTGAAGAGGGAGCCACCCACGAAGCCGAACACGGCAAAGAAGGAGAGCGTGGGGATCGTCGCGCGCCGGCGCATGAAGGAGTTGAGGGTGCGGGCGGCCTTCGGCTTCGCCGGTGCGGCGACCGCACGGCGGCGCTGCACGATACGCGGGTCGGCGACACCGGTCGGCGCGATCGGGCCACGCACGAGGACCGGACCGGTCGTCGGTGCCGCGGCCGTCGCCACGGGGGTCTGGCCCGTGACGGGTGCGCCCAGCGCAGCCGACGGCAGCGAGGCCGTCTCGACCCGCGGGGTCGCGTGGAGGACCGAGTGCCCCGTCGTGCGGAGTCGGTCGCGTGCCGCGCGGCGCTCACCGACGACCGAAGGGTCGAGGTGCTCGCGGGTACCGCGGTCGGAGCTGGAGTCTGCCGTGTGCCTGCCCATGAGTGGGACCAGGATAACGGAACGGTCACGAGATGAGAAGCACCCGTGACCCGCGCGTCGTCAGCGGACGGCGAGCATGACCTCGACGACGGCGTCGAGAAGGGCGTCCACCTGTGCTTCGCGGTAGCCGCCGTGCTTCGGACGGAACACCACCGACCGGACCTCGGTGAGGCTCAGGGGCTTGCCGTCACGGAAGTAGCCGGCGAGCCGCTCCGCGAAGGCGTCGACGTCCTTCGGATGGTACCCGGTGCCGAGCGGGCTGGTGCGGGCAAAGCGCTGCCCTGCCGGGCGTTCGAGCCGCGCGACCACGTCGGAGGCCTTGGCGCGGGCCTCGGCGTACCAGGCCTTCTGGCCGACGTCGGCGATCTCGCGCTCCCGCTCCCGTGCGGCGAACGCGTCCTCGAGCCGCTCGAGCGCCGCGTCGACGTGCGCCGTGGAGTACCCGCCCTTGCGCATCGAGAACGCGGTCGCGCGGATCTTCGCAGCCTCGATGCCCGGTGCGGTGTCGCCCGCGGTGTAGGCACGACGGGCGTCCTCGAGGAACCGGTCGACCTCGTCGACGTCGTACCCGAGGGACTTGCGGTCTGCGGAGGGGAAGGTCGTGGCCACGGCGACATTCTGCCAGCACCGGACCATGACGCTGCCTGGACGCGCGGCCCGCCGGGTCGTCGGCCGTTCAGGTCAGTGGTTGACGATCAGGTACAGCACGTAGGCCACGGCAGCCGACGGCAGGATGCTGTCGATGCGGTCGAGGAGCCCGCCGTGCCCGGGCAGGAAGGACGAGATGTCCTTGATGCCCAGGTCCCGCTTGATCATCGACTCGGTCAGGTCACCGAGCGTCGCCGAGCCCGAGATGAGCACGCCGAGGACGATGCCGGTCCACCAGGGCAGCCCGAGCATGAGCCACGTCACGACGATGCCGACCAGGATGCTCGCCGCGACGGACCCGGCGAAGCCCTCCCAGGTCTTCTTCGGGCTGATCCGCGGCGCCATCGGGTGCTTGCCGAGGTTCAGACCGGTGGCGTACGCCCCGGTGTCCACGGCGACCACCACGAGGATGAACGCGATCACCCACAGCTCGCCGCGGGGCTGCGCCGAGAGCAGCACGATGCAGGCGCCGAGCAGGGTGATGTACGCCTGGACGAAGAGTCCGTTGGTCAGGTCACGGGCGACGTGCCCGGCCGGCGGCTTCTCACGTGTGAGTCCGACCTCGACGAGCCGCCACACCGCGATGAGGACGATGCCGCCGATGATGGCGAACAGTGCCGCGACCTGTCCGCCGAGGAACGCCGCCGGGACCATGCCGACCGCCGTCAGGACACTGGGCACGCGGGGAACGTCGCGTCCCGCGAAGCGCATCGCACTCGCGAGCTCGTACACCCCGACACCGAGCAGGAACGCCGCGACGACCATGAAGGCCGGCTTCCAGATGAGCAGCGAACCGAGCATCACGACCGCGAACGCCAGGGCGATCGCGATCGCGGCCGGCAGGTTCCGACCGGTCCGGGCGGTCAGGGCCTCGTTGCGCGCGCCGAACTCCGCCTTGCGCTGCTTGAGCTGCGCTTCGAAGTCGGCGCGCGCCGCACGGGCACGGGCGTCGAAGTCCTGTCGGAGCCCCTTCTTCGCAGTCGGGACCGGTTCCGGCGGGCGCGGTTCTGTGGGGCGGTCGCCGCCCGGCTCGGGGAGACGCATCAGACCTCGAGGAGTTCGGCTTCCTTCTTCTTCAGCGCGTCGTCGATCTGGTCGACGTGCTTCTTCGTCAGGGTCTCGAGGTCCTTGTCACCGCGGGCGATCTCGTCGTCGGAGATCTCCCCCTTCAGGGCGTCGAGGTCGTCCTTCGCGCGGCGACGGATGTTGCGGATGACGACCTTGTGGTCCTCGCCCTTGCCGCGGACGAGCTTCACGAACTCCTTGCGGCGGTCCTGCGTGAGCTCGGGGATCGTCACACGGACGATCTCGCCGTCGTTCGACGGGCTGGCGCCGAGGTTCGGGAACGTCGCGATGGCGCGCTCGATCTCCTTGAGCGCCGACTTGTCGTACGGCGTGACGATGAGCGTGCGGGCCTCGGGCGTCTGGAGCGACGCGAGCTGCGCGAGCGGCGTCGGCGTCCCGTAGTAGTCGACCGGGATCTTCTGGAAGAGGGCGGCGTTGATGCGTCCGGTACGGACGGTCGCGAAGTCGTCCTTGGCGACGTCGACGGCCTTCGCCATCTTCTCGGTGGCTTCGGTCAGGACATCACTGATCACGGTGGTTCTCCTTCGGTACTGCGTCGAGTCTAGTCAGCGTGCGGGTCAGTTGCTGACGACCGTGCCGATCCGCTCCCCGCGGATCGCGGCCGCGACGTTGCCCTCGCCCTCCATGCCGAACACGTGCATCGGCATGCCGTTGTCCATGCAGAGCGAGAACGCGGTGGCGTCGACGACCTTGAGACCCTGCAGCAGGGCGTCCTGGTACGTGACGTGGTGCAGCTTCTCGGCCGTGGCGTCCTTCTTCGGGTCGGCGGTGTACACGCCGTCGACACCGTTCTTGGCGACCAGGACCTCGTGCGCGTCGATCTCGAGCGCCCGCTGCGCTGCGACGGTGTCGGTCGAGAAGTACGGCAGGCCCGCACCGGCGCCGAAGATGACGATGCGCCCCTTCTCGAGGTGCCGCTCGGCGCGCCGCGGGATGTACGGCTCGGCGACCTGCGTCATGCTGATCGCCGACTGCACCCGCGTCGCCGCACCGGCCTGCTCGAGGAAGTCCTGGAGCGCGAGCGCGTTCATCACGGTCCCGAGCATGCCCATGTAGTCGGCACGCCCGCGGTCCATGCCGCGCTGCGAGAGCTCGGCGCCGCGGAAGAAGTTGCCGCCGCCGACCACGATGGCCACCTCGACGTCCTGCGCGGCCTGCGCGATCTCCTTGGCGATGGTGCTGATGACGTCCGGGTTCACCCCGAGGGACCCGGCCCCGAACGCCTCCCCCGACAGCTTCAGCAGGACCCGGCGGCGTCCGGTCTTCTCGTTCGTCATGTGGCGCACCCTTCGTCGAATGTCTCGTGGGAATCTACCCGGCCGGAGCCGGTCCGGCGGAGGAGGCCGTGCCTCCAGGCCGGGTCCGCGCGTGTCGCAGCGCGCAGAAAACGGGGCCCGGAACCGATGTGGTTCCGAGCCCCGTCACGGGTTCGTTACGCGCCGACCTTGACGCGGGCGAAGCCCTGGATCGTCAGACCGGCGTTCTCCGCGGCCTTCGCGACGGACAGCTTGTTGTCCTTGGCGTAGTCCTGCTCGAGGAGCGCGACCTGCTTGCGGTACGCGTTGAGGCGACCCTCGACGATCTTCGGCAGGGCGGCCTCCGGCTTGCCCTCCTCGCGCGTGATCGCCTCGACGGTCGCGCGCTCCTTCTCGATCGCCTCGGCCGGGATCTCGTCGCGGGTCAGGTACGTCGGGTTCGCGAACGCGACGTGCTGGGCGATCGAGCGCGCCTCGGCGGCGTCGGAGCCCGCGTAGGCGATGACGACGGCGATCTGCGGCGGCAGGTCCTGGCTGGTCTTGTGCAGGTAGACCTCGAAGGCGTCGCCCTCGACACGGACGACCGTGCGCAGCGCGAGCTTCTCGCCCAGCGCGGCGGCGGCCTCGTCGATCGTCTCGGCGACCGTCTTGCCGTCGAGCGGCGCGGCGTTGCCGGCCTCGACGTCGGACGCACCGGCGGCGGCGACCGCGGCGACGACCTTGTCGGCGAGGGTGGTGAACTTCTCGTTCTTCGCGACGAAGTCGGTCTCGCTCGCGAGCTCGACGACGGTGGCGGCGCCACCCTCGGTCGTCGCGACGACGACACCCTCGGAGGTCGCGCGGTCGTCGCGCTTGGCGACGGCCTTCGCGCCCTTGATGCGGAGCAGCTCGACGGCCTTGTCGTAGTCGCCGTCGGCCTCGACGAGCGCGTTCTTCGCGTCCATCATGCCGGCCCCGAGGTCCTCACGGAGCTTCTTCACGTCAGCAAGGCTGTAGTTGGCCATTGACTGGAGTCCTTTCTGGACTGTGGTTGTGGGGAGAGAAGGAAGGGGCGCCGAGCCGACCGGCCCGACGCCCCCGGTGACTACTCGGCCGAGGTGGCTTCGGCGTTCTTGGCCTCGTCGGCGATCGGCTCGCCGATCTCCTTCGCGGCGACCTGCGCGTCGGCGTCGTTCTCCTCGACGGGGGTCTCGGCTGCGGGAGCGGCCTCGGCTGCCGGAGCAGCCTGCTCGCCGCCCTGCTCACCGGAGAGGAGCTCCTGCTCCCACTCGGCCAGCGGCTCGGCGGTCTCCTCGTCGCCACCGTTGTGGCGGGTCTTCAGGCCCTCGGCCGCGGCGTCGGCGACGATGCGGGTCAGGAGACCGACGGAGCGGATCGCGTCGTCGTTGCCCGGGATCGGGTACGTGATCTCGTCGGGGTCGCAGTTGGTGTCGAGGATGCCGATGACCGGGATCCCGAGCTTCTGCGCCTCGTCGATCGCGAGGTGCTCCTTCTTGGTGTCGACGACCCAGAGCGCGCTCGGGGTCCGCGTGAGGTTGCGGATACCACCGAGGGTCTTGTGGAGCTTGTCCAGCTCGCGCTTCTTGATGAGGAGCTCCTTCTTGGTGAAGCCCTTCGTCGTGTCGTCGAAGTCGATCTCCTCGAGCTCCTTCATGCGCGCGAGGCGCTTGGAGACCGTCTGGAAGTTCGTGAGCAGACCGCCGAGCCAACGCTGGTTGACGTACGGCTGGCCGACGCGGGTCGCCTGCTCGGCGATGGAGCCCTGCGCCTGCTTCTTGGTGCCCACGAAGAGGATCGTGCCACCGTGCGCGACCGTCTCCTTGACGAAGTCGTACGCGCGGTCGATGTAGGCCAGCGACTGCTGCAGGTCGATGATGTGGATGCCCGAGCGCTCGGCGAGGATGAAGCGCTTCACCTTCGGGTTCCACCGACGGGTCTGGTGTCCGAAGTGGACGCCGCTGTCGAGCAGCTGGCGGATGGTGACGACGGCCATGCCGTCCCTCCTTGTTCTCGGCGCACGCCTGTCAGGCCGTGCGCACGGTTGCGGTTGTGTCGGTCACGACCGGTGGTCGTGGCCCCTGGCGCCCTGTCCGCACGGCCGCCCGCTCGCGAGAGCGGGACCGGTGGCCGCGGGACGTGCCGTTGGACGAGCGGTGTCGTTGCAAGCACTGTGGACGCGCGAAGTCAGCGCGCTGGAGCGCGCTGCGGTGGCAATGCTAGCAGGTCCCGGTGACCTGCCCGACGCGGGATGGGATGCGGACCGTGGACGCACGGGAGGCGCGGTGCGGGACCGACCCGCACCGCGCCTCCCGTCAGGTGGTGACGCCGGTGGACGCTACTTCGCCGAGACCGTGTCGCCCTCGGCCGAGATGCCCATCTCCTCGAGGGAGCGGCCCTTCGTCTCGGGGATCTTCGCGATGACGAAGAACAGGGACAGCAGGGCGAACAGCGCGTAGATGCCGTAGGTGACCGTCAGGTTGAAGCCGGACAGCACCGGGAAGGAGATCGTGACGAGGAAGTTCGCGATCCAGTTGGCCGCCGAGCCGACGCCCAGCGCGGTCGCGCGGATGCGGTTCGGGAACATCTCGCCGAGCAGCACCCACATGAGCGGACCCCAGGTCGCGCCGAACGACACGACGAAGAGGTTGGCGAAGACGAGCGCGATGAGGCCCCAGGCGCCCGGCAGCTTCGGCTCACCGTCGACGATCGTGGCCTGGGAGAAGGCGATCGCGACCATCGTGAGCGATACGAACATCCCGGAGGAACCGGCGATGAGCAGCGGCTTCCGACCGAGCTTGTCGACCGTGAAGATCGCGATGAAGGTGACGGCAACGTTCACGACGGACGTGATCGTCGAGATGAGGAACGACTGCTCCTCCTTGAACCCGACCGCCTGCCAGAGGGTCGTCGAGTAGTAGAAGATCACGTTGATGCCGACGAACTGCTGCAGCACGGCGAGGATGATGCCGACCCACACGATGGGCTGCAGGCCGAAGCGGTTGCCCCGGATGGAGCCCTTCTTCTCGTTGGCTTCCTTCTTGATGCCGTCCTGGATCTCCTCCAGGCTCGTGTTCACGGTGTCACGCGGGACGATCTTGCCCATGACCTCGCGGGCGTCGTCGGCACGGCCCTTCGAGAGCAGGAAGCGCGGGGACTCCGGCAGCGTGATCGCGAGCACGCCGTAGACGACGGACGGCACGACACCGACGAGGAACATCCAGCGCCAGGCGGCGAGGCCGAGGACCTGCTCCGACGCACCGCCGGCGGTCACCGCGAAGATCTGGTCGGAGAGCAGCGCGGCGAAGATGCCGAGCGTGATGGCGAGCTGCTGGAAGGACGCCAGACGGCCACGGATCGCCTTCGGGGACACCTCGGAGATGTACGCGGGGGCGATGACCGACGCGGTCCCGATGCCGAGGCCGCCGACGAGACGCCAGACGACCAGGTCCCAGGTCGCGAACGCGAACGCCGAGCCGATCGAGCTGACGAAGAACAGCACCGCTGCCCAGAACATGACGCGGGTGCGGCCCCAGCGGTCGGCCAGGCGGCCGGCGAAGTAGGCGCCGAACGCGCAGCCGATGAGCGCGGAGGCGACCGCGAAGCCGCTCGCGGCCTCGGACAGGCCGAACTCGCCCTTGATCGCGTCGACGGCTCCGTTGATGACGGAGGAGTCGAATCCGAAGAGGAAGCCGCCGACTGCCGCCGCGATGGCGAACAGGGTGACCTTCCCCTTGAACGCACGGTCCTCGCCGTGCTGGGTGGACGTGTTCGACACGGTGCTCCAGGTTCTTGCCGCCGTGCTGGGTGGCGCACGGTGCCCCGGCGGTCGGCTGGTTCGCCGTCCGAGCGGCGTTGCGTGTTCCGGAGCGGCCCCGACTGTACTCGCTGGCGGCTCGTGGGGCACATCGAGGTGCGGCGGGGCGCGGCGGGCGGTGGGTCGTGCGGGGTCGCACGCGTTCTGGGGTCGTCGTGGATCGCGCGGGTTCTCCGACGTTGCGCGCGTCGATCGACGCGCGTCGTGTCGCAGCCGGCACCTGGCGCGCTGCTCCGCCGCCGCCCCTGCACAGGCCTGGAGGCAGCGGGCACCGTCCCCAGGTCGGCTCGCCGCCGCCGATGGGCCGGTCCGGCTCGACGACCCTCGTCACATGAGACGGTCACCGTTCCTCCTCCCCCGACCCGAGCGGCCGTTCGGGTTCCTCATCCTCGCGGTCGCGCTCGTGGTCGCGCTCGTGGGCCCGCGTCTGCCGGGGCGTCCGGCGACCTCCGACGAGGCAGGCCGGTCGACTGCGACGATCGTGGCGGGCGAGGCCGAGGCCCCGCCGCCGTGGGTCTGGCCGACGGGCACGCGCGAGGTCGTCCGACCGTTCGAGGCGCCCGCGGACGACTACTCGGCCGGACACCGCGGCATCGACCTGGCGTCCCCCCTCGGGGCCTCCGCTGTGGCCGTGGCGGACGGCACGGTGTCGTTCGCCGGCCAGGTCGCCGGCAGGGCCGTCGTGACGATCGACCACGGGGAGGGCCTCGTGAGCACGCTCGACTCCGTCGACCCCTCGGTGGCGCCGGGTGACGCCGTCCAGCAGGGGACGGTGGTCGGTGTCGTCACGGTCGGGCACTGCCCGGCCACCGATCCGTGCGTGCACCTCGGTGCCCGGGTCGACGGTCACTACGTCGATCCGCTGCGGTTCCTGTCACCGGCGGCCTGGCCCGTGCTGCTCCCGGAGTCGGCGTGGCCGGGCTGCAGTGACGGAGGCCGCGAGGCGGTGCGGAGGGACGGCATCGGGACACCCGCCCGACCGCCCTGCGTGCCGGCCTCGCTCGCCTCGCCGGGTCTCGCCTCGCCGGGTCTCGCCTCGCGTCCGGGGTCAGGCGCGGGGGTGCGCCGTCCGGTAGACCTCGCGGAGGCGTGCGGACGACACGTGCGTGTAGATCTGCGTCGTGCCGAGGCTCGCGTGCCCGAGGAGCTCCTGCACGGCCCGGAGGTCCGCTCCCCCGTCGAGCAGGTGCGTGGCCGCCGTGTGCCGGAACGTGTGTGGCCCGCTCGGTCCGGCACCGGGCAGGTCCTCGAGGGCGCGCGCGACGACCCGGTACACGCTCCGGACCCCCAGCCGGCCGCCCCGGTCGCCGAGGAACAGTGCATCACCCCCGGAGCGACGCGCCCGCACCTGACCCGGAGACCGGTCCGGCGTCTGCGCCGCAGCCCGGGCAGCCAGGACCGGGCGTCCCCGTTCGAGCCATGCGTCGAGCGCGTCCTTGGCAGGTAGGCCGAACGGCACCACGCGCTCCTTCCCGCCCTTGCCGAGCACGCGGACGGTCAGTCGGGAACGGTCGACGTCCTCGACGTCGATGCCGACGAGCTCGCTCACCCGGATCGCCGCGGCGTAGAGCAGTTCGACGACCGCCAGGTCCCGGAGTGCACCGGGGTCGTCCGTCCCGGCACGGTCGGTGAGTCCGTCGAGCACCGACCGGACCTGGTCCGTCGACACGACGCGGGGCAGGTGTGCGGAGCCCTTCGGCGCGCGGAGCCGAGCGGCCGGGTCGGTGTCGAGCACACCGGTCTCGCTCGCCCACCGGGTGAAGGCACGGACCGAGGACGACCGGCGCGCGATCGTCGACCGCGCCAGTCCGCGCTGGTCGGCGTCCCAGAGCCAGTCCCGGAGCGCCTCGAGCCCGAGGCCGGTGGTGGTGCCGATCCCCCGCTGCGCGGCGAACTCCACCAGCTGGTCGAGGTCGTTCGCGTACGCGCGGACGGTCTGCTCGCTGAGGCCACGGGCACTGCGGACGTGGTCGAGGAACGACTCCACCGCCGCCACGAGTCGCGCGTCCGTCTGCTCCGCCACGGCCCCAAGGGTAAGCGCCCACCGTCGTCACGACCTGGCCCACCCGCCGCCGGTGTGCCGGACGAGCCCCTGCAGCTCGGCCAGCGCGAGGGCGTCCGCCACCGCTCCGATCGACATGCCCGACCGGACGGCGATCTCCTGCTCGCCGAGCGCCCGCCGCCCGAGCGCGTCCACCACCCGGACCACCTCGGGGTCCTGCCGCCCACCGCCGAGCGGCTCGTCGCTCCGGAGCGCACCGCCCCGACGTGTCGAGCGACCTCGGACGGACCGACCGCACGGACCGACGACGGCGTCGACGGGATCGTCCGGGCCGACGACGATCTGCGCGCGCCCCTCGGCGACCAGCCGGTGACACCCCACCGACGCGGGCGACGAGAACGCACCCGGGACGAACTCGGCGACGACCACCAGCGCGGCGAGCACGAGCACCAGGACGACGAGGACGACGGGCCAGCGACGGCGCTTCCGGGAGGGCGCGGTGGCGGAGGACATCGTCCCACCCTGCCAGGTGCT
>NZ_RBLU01000102.1 GCF_003989515.1 Curtobacterium sp. HSID17257 | reverse complement strand
GTTCCCCGTCGGGGACCCGGTCGGTGACGGCGGAGCCGGGCTCGACCTCGGCACCCGCGCCGACGTGGGCTCCGGGGAGCAGCGTGGAGCGGCTGTGCACCACCGCGTCGGCGTCGACGCGCACGTGACCCAGGCGGAAGACGTCCCCGTCGACCCAGTGCCCGGCGAGGTCCACCTCGGGTTCGATCGACGCACGCTTGCCGACGCTGAGCATCCCGGTGACGGGCGGCAGGGTGTGCAGGTCGACGTCGCGGCCGATGCGGGCACCGAGCGCGCGGGCGTAGTAGCTGATCCACGGGGCGCCCGCGGTGGACGGGCCGTCGACGGCCTCGGCGACCCGTTCGGCGAGCCAGACCCGGACGTGCACCGACCCGCCCCGCGGGTGGTCGCCGGGGCGGACGCCGACGAGCAGCAGCCGTGCGAGCACCACCGTGACCGCCATCTTGCCGATCGGCGTGACGAAGAGGAGCAGCGCGACGACGAGGGCCCACCACGGCAGGACCGGCAGCACCGGCAGGGTCGTCGCGTGCAGGACCGCCGCGACGAGCGCCGTCCAGGTCAGGACGCGCAGGCCCCGCAGCACCTGGACGGGCAGCCCGAGCAGCGTGAGCAGCAGGCCGGTCGTCGGTGGGACCGGGCGCACGGGAGGCCGCGCGGCCGCAGCGGGACCGGCGTCGTCGAGCGCGTCGGCGAGGGCGCCGATGCGGGGGTGGTCGTACACGTCCGACACGGTCGTGGTGGGGAAGCGCTCGCGGATCGCCGACACGAGCTGTGCGGCGGTGAGTGACCCGCCGCCGTGCGCGAAGAAGTCGTCGTCGACGCTCGTGACCGGGACCCCGAGGATCGCGGACCAGCGCTCCGCGATCCACGCCACGGTGTCGGGCAGCAGCGCCGCGTCCGTCGCCCCGGGCAACGGCCAGGGGAGCGCTGCGCGGTCGACCTTGCCCGAGGTCCGCGTGGGCAGGGCGTCGACGACGGCCAGGAGCGGTACGAGGGCGGCGGGCAGTTCCTCGCGCAGGCGGGCGTTCGCCGCGGCGGTGTCGATCTCGGTGCCGGAGACGGGGGCGACGTATCCGACGAGCACCTGGTTGCCGGCCGGTGTGCGCTGGACGACCGCCGCGCCGCCGGCGACTCCGTCGAGGCCCTGCAACGCCGCGTCGACCTCCCCGAGCTCGATCCGGCGACCGCCGAGCTTCACCTGGTCGTCGGCGCGGCCCTGGAAGACGAGACCCTCCGGTTCGTAGCGGACGAGGTCACCGCTCCGGTACGCCCGGTCCCACCCGAGCTCGGGGAACGGTGCGTACTTCTCGGCGTCCTTCGCCGTGTCGAGGTACCGGCCGAGTCCGACCCCGCCGATCACGAGCTCGCCGACACCGCCGGGCGCGACGCGCTGCCCCTGCTCGTCGACGACCGCGAGGTCCCACCCGTCGAGCGGCAGCCCGATCCGCACCGGCTGGCTGCCGTCCATCAGGGACCCGCAGGCGACGACGGTCGCCTCGGTCGGGCCGTAGGTGTTCCAGAGCTCCCGGTCGCGCGAGGCGATGCGGGCGGCCAGCTCGGGCGGGCAGGCCTCGCCGCCGAAGACCACCAGGCGCACCTGCTCCAACGCGTCGTCGGGCCACAGTGCGGCGAGCGTCGGGACCGTCGACACGACGGTGATCGTGTGCGCGATGAGCCACGGGCCGAGGTCGACCCCGGTGCGGACGAGCGACCGCGGTGCCGGCACGAGGCACGCACCGTGCGCCCACGCGAGCCACATCTCCTCGCACGAGGCGTCGAACGCGACGCTGAGACCGGCGAGCACGCGGTCGCCCGGACCGAGCGGGGCGCCCTGCAGGAACATCCGCGCCTCGGCGTCGACGAACGCCGCGGCGGAGCGGTGCGTCACGGCGACGCCCTTCGGCACCCCCGTCGAACCGGAGGTGAAGATCACCCAGGCGTCGTCGTCGGTGGTCGGGGTCGCGGCCCGCGCGTCCGGGTCGACGACCGGTGCGGGCGCGGCGTCCGGCGCGCCGCTCGACCGCAGGACCCCGCCGGCGCCGATCACCCCGAAGACGGCGGCCTCGCCGAAGACCAGCGCGGCGCGTTCCTCGGGGTCGTCCGCGTCGACGGGCACGTAGGCGGCGCCGGCGGCCAGCACGGCGAGGATCGACAGGTACAGGTCACGGGCACCCGAGGGGATCCGCACGCCGACACGGTCGCCGCGGCACACCCCGCGCGTGGCGAGGTCGTCGGCCTGCTCCCGGACCAGTCGGAGGAGCGTCGCGTAGTCGAGGGAGCCCGCGGGGTCCTCGAGTGCGAGGGCGTCGGGCGTGGCGCGTGCGGTCGCCTCGAGGACGTCGACCAGGGTGCGGGGGTCGGGTGCGTACTGGCCGCGGGCGAGGGGTGCCTGGGTGTCCGTGGTGCCGGTGCTCATCGGCGCGGATCATACTGACGCCGGGTGTCGCCCCCGCGAACGAGGAGTGGCCGGCAGCCTGGCGGCCCATCGAGCAGGACCTGACGGACGCGACCACGGGTGACGGTCGCCACAGGCGACATCGCGCGCGGCCGATCGAGCCCGACGTGGGGGACGCAACCACGGGGGACGGTCGCCGAAGGCGACATCGCGCAACGCAGACCGAGCCTGACGTGTCGGACGCGACCTCGGGGGAAAGTCGCCGAAGGCGACATCGCGCGCGGCCGATCGAGCGAAGCGAGAACGTCCGCTTGCGCGGGAATGTGACTGTGCCCCCAGGAGGATTCGAACCTCCGCCCCTGCCTCCGGAGGGCAGTGCTCTATCCCCTGAGCTATGGGGGCTCGTGGGTGAGATCAACCGTAGCAGGTCCCGCGAGCCGGTCCCGACAGCGCGTGTCGCGTCCGTGTCGCGACCACCGCCGGACGGGAGGCACGGCACCGGCCCGCACCGCGCCTCCCGTCCGACCGGTGGTGGCGTCAGCCCGCCGGGCTGGCCGACGCGGACGGCTGCAGCACCGCGCGCACCGCGTCCACGACGGGCTGCGCTCCGCCCGGCTCGGTGTAGAGCGTCGACTCGGTGGTGATCCAGTAGGGGTCGGGGAAGGCGTCCGCGCGGCCGACGCCGTCGTCGAGCGCGTAGTACCCCTCGACGCGGTAGGTCGGCACGGAGCCGCCGCGCTCGTAGAGGGCGTCCTTCAGGGTCGTGAGCGACTTCTCAGGCAGGTGCGCCACGGCGAGCGTGATCGTGGTCGAGGGGTCGTCGGTGGCGACGAGGTGGCAGACCCGACCACGCTGGCGCGCGATCGTCGCGGCCGGCGTGCCCTTCGCGGGCGTCCACGACGTGTCCAGCTCGAAGGTCTTCCCGTAGACCGCGAGGGTGCTCGTGGGGAGCAGCTCGGCGCACGTCTGCCGGACGGCGGTGCCGATCGGGGTGGGACTCGCGCTCGGAGCCGCGTCGCCGGACCCGCCCGTGCACCCGGCCAGGAGGACGGCGGCGGACACGGAGAGCAGGGCGACGGTGATCGCCCGGGCACGGCTGCGGGAGGTCATCCAGCCATGATGCTGCACGGCGTCCGGCACCGGCCCGCGAGGCACCTGGGCGTCCCGGTAGACTCGACCCTCGTGACTCCTGCCGAACTCTCCGCCGCGTACCTGTCGATCCTGACCGGGATCGTCGAGCGACGAGGTGCGTCCGACACCGTGACGATCGGGGAGTCCCACGTGGCCCTCGAGCGGCCGAAGAACCGTGCGCACGGCGACTGGGCCTCGAACGCGGCCATGCAGCTCGCGAAGCGCCTCGGCACGAACCCGCGTGAGCTCGCGACCGAGATCGCCGGCGAGCTGACCGAGCTCGACGGCGTCGCGTCCGTCGACGTCGCCGGCCCCGGCTTCATCAACATCACGCTCGAGGCCGCCGCCGCCGGTGAGATCGCCCGCACGATCGTCGACCAGGGCGTCGCGTTCGGGCACGGCGACCTGTACGAGGGCGTGTCGATCGACCTCGAGTTCGTGTCCGCGAACCCGACCGGTCCGATCCACATGGGTGGTGTCCGCTGGGCCGCCGTCGGTGACTCGCTGGCCCGCGTGTTCGAGGCCCAGGGCGGACTCGTCACCCGCGAGTACTACTTCAACGACCACGGTGCGCAGATCGACCGGTTCGCCCGGTCGCTCGTCGCGTCGGCGCTGGGGGAGCCCACGCCGGAGGACGGCTACGGCGGTGCGTACATCGGCGAGATCGCGGCGCGCGTCATCGCCACGCTGCCCGCAGGCACCGACGTCCGCGACCTGCCGCGCGACGAGGCCCAGGAGCTCTTCCGCCGCGAGGGCGTCGAGTTCATGTTCGCCGACATCAAGTCCTCGCTGCACGACTTCGGCGTCGACTTCGACGTCTACTTCCACGAGAACTCGCTGCACGAGTCGAAGGCCGTCGAGCGCGCCATCGAGCGGCTGCAGTCCCTCGGCAAGATGTACGAGGCCGAGGGGGCGCTCTGGCTCCGGACGACCGACTTCGGCGACGACCGCGACCGCGTCGTGATCAAGTCGGACGGGCAGCCGGCGTACATCGCGGGCGACCTGGCGTACTACCTCGACAAGCGCGAGCGCGGGTTCGAGCGGAACCTGATCATGCTCGGCGCGGACCACCACGGCTACGTCGGCCGCATGATGGCGATGTGCGCGGCGTTCGGTGACGAGCCCGGCAAGAACCTCGAGATCCTCATCGGCCAGATGGTGAACCTGCTCAAGGACGGCCAGCCCTTCCGCATGTCGAAGCGCAACGGCACGATCGTGTCGATGGAGGACCTCGTCGAGGCGGTCGGTGTCGACGCCGGTCGCTACGCCCTCGTGCGGTTCGCGAGCGACACCTCGATCGACATCGACCTCGACCTGCTCACGAAGCGGACCAACGACAACCCGGTCTTCTACGTGCAGTACGCCCACGCCCGCACGCAGTCGGTCGCCCGCAACGCTGCGGCCTCGGGCGTCGACCGCTCGGCGTTCGACGCGTCCCTGCTCACGCACGAGACGGAGAGCGCGCTCCTCGGCGCCCTCGCCGAGTACCCGCGCGTGGTGCGTCAGGCCGCCGAGCTCCGCGAGCCGCACCGCATCGCGCGGTACATCGAGCAGCTCGCCGGGCTGTACCACCGCTGGTACGACTCCTGCCGCGTGACGCCGCTCGGCGACGAGGCCGTGTCGGACCTGCACCGCACCCGACTCTGGCTGAACGACGCCACCGGGCAGGTCGTCCGGAACGGCCTGGGCCTGGTCGGTGTGAGCGCGCCCGAGCGCATGTAGCTGCTGCGGCGCGCCCGGCGCCCGCAACCCGCCCACCGGGCGCACACCGCGCCTCCAGGCCGGCCACGGGGAGCACCTGGCAGGGTGGGACGATGTCCTCCGCCACCGCGCCCTCCCGGAAGCGCCGTCGCTGGCCCGTCGTCCTCGTCGTCCTGGTGCTCGTGCTCGCCGCGCTGGTGGTCGTCGCCGAGTTCGTCCTGCGGGGCGTCGTCGACCGGATCATCGCGGACCAGGTCGAGCAGTCCCTGCCGGAGGGTGCCACCGGCGAGGTCACCGCGCACGCCGAGGGCATCGTCCTCCCGCAGCTGCTCGCCGGCACGCTCGACCGCGTCGACATCACCTCGGACCGCCTGACCGTCGACGGTGTCCCGCTCGCCGCCGACGTCACCGCACGCGACGTCCCGGTCGACGGCAAGGGCGACGTCCACGACGTCGACGGCCACGTGACCCTCGCCGCGACGAGCGTGAAGGACCTGGCGAAGTACAGCCCGCTGTTCGAGCGGCTCCGGCTCGTCGACGACGGTGTCGAGCTCTCCGGGTCGACCGCGGTGCTCGGCTACGACATCAGCTACGCCGCCACCGGCGACGTGGTCGCGCAGCAGGACGGCCGCGGCGTCACCATCACCCCGCAGAGCGTCCGCATCACGAACTCAGCGCTCGGCCTGCGGGTCGACAGCATCCCGGGCGTCACGGGCGTCCCGGTGCAGGTCTGCACGGCGCAGTTCCTCCCGGAGCAGCTCCGGGTCCGGTCCGTCGACGTCACCGCCGAGCAGGCCACCGTCCGGGTCACCGCGGACGCGCTGCCGCTCACCGAGCAGGGACTCCGCACGGTCGGCAGCTGCGGCTGACGCCCGTGCGTCGGGCTCGTGGACGGTGGCGTAACACCGGCCTGGAGGCCCGCCCCGGCTCGGTAGGATCGGGTCCCGTGAGCGCCAACCCCCTTGCCCCGCCGCGGCTGCGGTTCCCCGCCGACGCCTCCGCGCTGACCGCGCGGATCTGGCCGGCGTCCGCGACGCGGACGGACGACGGCGAGCTCGCGGTCGGCGGCATCACGGCGTCGGACCTGGTCGCCCGGTTCGGTTCCCCGCTCTACGTCGTCGACGAACGCGACGTCCAGGCCCGCGCAGCCCGGGTCCGCACGGCGTTCACCGAGGCCTTCGCCCGGATCGGCACGCGGGCGCACGTCTACTACGCCGCGAAGGCGTTCCTCACGACCCAGGTCGCCGCGTGGATGACCGGTGCCGGACTCCGCCTCGACGTCTGCACCGCCGGCGAGCTCGCGGTCGCGCTGGCCGGGGGTGCGGACCCGGCGCTGCTCGGCTTCCACGGCAACGACAAGTCGGACGCCGAGATCGCCCGTGCCGTCGAGGTCGGGCTCGGCACGATCGTGCTCGACAGCCACGAGGAGATCGGCCGCGTCGCGCGTGCGGCCGCCCACGCGGGCACGGTCCAGCGCGTGCGCATCCGGATCAACAGCGGGGTGCACGCCTCGACGCACGAGTACCTCGCCACCGCGCGCGAGGACCAGAAGTTCGGCATCCCCCTGTCCGAGGCCGTCGACGCCGCGGCCGCGGTCCGGTCCGAGCCGTCGCTCGCGTTCGTCGGGCTGCACTCGCACATCGGCTCGCAGATCTTCGACGAGTCCGGCTTCCGCGAGGCCGCGCGACGGCTGATGGACGTGCACGCCGAGCTGGTGGCGTCCGGCCCGGTGCCGGAGCTCAACCTCGGCGGCGGCTGGGGGATCGACTACACCGAGGCGGACGAGGCGTTCGCGCCCGAGGACGTCGCCGAGGCCCTCGCCACGATCGTCGCCGACGCCTGCACGGAGCGGGGCATCCCCGTGCCGGAGATCGCCGTCGAGCCCGGTCGGTACATCGTCGGCCCGGCCGGCACGACGCTCTACCGCGTCGGCACGATCAAGCCCGTGACGCTGGAGACCGAGGACGGCTCGTCGGCGACGCGCACGTACGTCTCGGTCGACGGCGGCATGAGCGACAACGCCCGGCCAGCGCTGTACGGCGCCGACTACACGGCCCGGCTCGCCCGCAGCTCGGACGCCCCGGCGGTCCTGACGCGCGTGGTCGGGAAGCACTGCGAGTCGGGCGACATCGTGGTGAACGACGAGTACCTGCCCGGCGACGTGCACCGGGGCGACCTGCTCGCCGTCGCGGCGACCGGCGCCTACTGCTGGTCGCTCGCGAGCAACTACAACCACGTCGGCCGTCCGCCGGTCGTCGCGGTCGCGGACGGCACAGCCCGTATCCTCGTCCGTGGCGAGTCGATCGACGACCTGCTCGCTCGCGACACGGGGGTCGTCGCCGGCTGACGCCGCTGACCCCGACCGACCGGGCTGCCGCCCGCCCCACAGGAATGCGCACCACATGATCGAATACCGCAACGTCCGCGTCGCGCTGCTCGGAGCCGGCTCCGTCGGTTCCCAGGTGGCGCGCCTGCTCCTCGAGCACGGCGACGAGCTGGCCTCGCGTGCCGGTGCCGGGCTCGAGCTCGTCGGCATCGCGGTGCGGGACCTCGACGCGCCCCGTGACGTGGACCTGCCGAAGGAGCTCTTCACGACCGACGCGCAGTCGCTCATCCTCGGCGCGGACATCGTCGTCGAACTGATCGGCGGCATCGAGCCGGCGCGCACCCTGGTGCTCCAGGCGCTGCAGTCCGGCGCGGACGTCGTGACGGGCAACAAGGCGCTCCTCGCCACGCACGGGCCGGAGCTCTTCGCCGCGGCCGAGCAGGTCGGTGCACAGCTCTACTACGAGGCCGCGGTGGCCGGTGCGATCCCGATCATCCGCCCGCTGCACGACTCGCTCGCGGGCGACCGCATCGAGCGGATCATGGGGATCGTCAACGGCACGACGAACTTCATCCTCGACCTGATGGACCGCGAGGGCTCGACCTTCGAGGCCGCCCTGGCGACCGCGACGGAGCTCGGGTACGCCGAGGCCGACCCGACCGCCGACGTCGAGGGCTACGACGCCGCGCAGAAGGCCGCGATCCTGGCCTCGCTCGCGTTCCACACCTCGGTGCCGCTCGCCGCCGTGCACCGCGAGGGGATCACCTCGGTCACGATCGAGCAGGTCCGCGCCGCACGCAAGGCCGGCTACGTCGTGAAGATCCTCGCGACCGCCGAGCGCCTCACCGACGAGGACGGCGTCGAGGGCGTCAGCGCGCGGGTCTACCCGGCGCTCGTGCCGGAGTCGCACCCGCTCGCGAGCGTGCACGGGGCGAAGAACGCCGTGTTCGTCGAGGCCGAGGCCGCCGGTGACCTCATGTTCTACGGCGCCGGTGCGGGTGGCGTCGAGACCGCGTCGGCCGTGCTCGGTGACCTGGTGTCGGCCGCTCGTCGGCACGTCATCGGCGGCCCGGGCATCGCGGAGTCGACCCAGTCGGCCCTGCCCGTCTTCCCGATCGGCACCGTCCGGACCCGCTACCAGATCACGCTGCACGTGGCCGACGCCCCCGGCGTGCTGTCGACCGTCGCCGGCGTGCTCGCGGCGCACGGCGTCAGCGTCGAGACCGTCGAGCAGTCCGCCGCGACCGACCCGGGCGACGGCAAGGCCGGCACCGCGACCCTCGTCATCGGCACGCACCTCGCCCGCGAGTCCGACCTGGCCGCCACGGTCGTCGCCCTCCGGAACGAGGACGTCGTCGTCGAGATCACCAGCGTCCTGCGGGTGGTCGGGGCCTAGCCCCCGCACCGTCCGTCCCCGACTGCACAACACCGAACAAGGAGAGCCTGATGGCCCACCAGTGGCAGGGAGTCCTGCGCGAGTACGCCGACCGTCTCGACGTCACCGAGGCGACGCCCGTCGTGACCCTCGGCGAGGGCGGCACGCCGCTCATCCCGGCCCGACGCCTCTCCGAGCGCACCGGTGCCGAGGTGTACGTCAAGTTCGAGGGCATGAACCCGACCGGGTCGTTCAAGGACCGCGGCATGACGATGGCGATCTCGAAGGCCGTCGAGCACGGCGCGAAGGCCGTCATCTGCGCCTCGACGGGCAACACCAGCGCCTCGGCCGCCGCGTACGCCACCCACGCGGGCATCACCGCCGCGGTGCTCGTGCCCGAGGGCAAGATCGCGATGGGCAAGCTCAGCCAGGCCGTCGCGCACGACGCCCAGCTGCTGCAGGTGCAGGGCAACTTCGACGACTGCCTCGACATCGCGCGCGACCTCGCGGCGAACTACCCGGTGCACCTGGTCAACTCGGTCAACAACGACCGCATCGAGGGCCAGAAGACGGCCGCGTTCGAGGTCGTCGACGTGCTCGGCGACGCCCCGGACTTCCACTTCCTGCCGGTCGGCAACGCGGGCAACTACACCGCGTACTCCCGCGGGTACCGCGAGGACGTCGCCGCCGGCCGCTCGACGAGGATGCCCCGCATGTTCGGGTTCCAGGCGGCCGGATCCGCACCCATCGTCTCGGGCGAGGTCGTCCGTCACCCGGACACCATCGCCTCCGCCATCCGCATCGGCAACCCGGCGTCGTGGCAGTACGCGCTCGAGGCGCGCGACGAGACCGACGGCTACTTCGGCGCGATCACCGACGAGGGGATCCTCGCCGCGCACCGCATCCTGTCCGCCGAGGTCGGCGTCTTCGTCGAGCCCGCGTCGGCGATCGGTGTCGCCGGTCTGCTCGAGCGTGCGGACGCCGGTGTCGTCCCGCAGGGCGCGAAGGTCGTCATCACGGTGACGGGCCACGGCCTGAAGGACCCGCAGTGGGCCCTCCGCACCGAGGACGGCGGCGAGGTCGCCCCGACGAGCGTGCCGGTCGACACGAAGTCGGTCGCCGAGGTGCTCGGACTGGTCGGCTCCGCGTGAGCGTCGACCGCTCGTCCGGACCGGGGGAGGGCGTGACCGCCCGCAGTGCTGTACCGGCCGGACGGGCGGTCCGTGTGCGGGTCCCGGCCACCTCCGCGAACCTGGGGCCCGGCTTCGACTCGCTCGGCCTGGCGCTGTCGGTCTACGATGAGGTCGTCGTGCGCGTCCGCCCGGAGCCCGGCGCGACCGTGACGGTCGAGGGCGTCGGTGCCGGTGAGGTCGCCACCGACGAGTCGAACCTCGTGGTGCGGGCCGTCCGCCGTGGCCTCGAGCACGCCGGGGTGGAACAGCCCGGGCTCGAGCTGCACGCCGTGAACGCGATCGCGCACGGACGCGGCATGGGCTCGTCCGCCGCGGCGATCGTCGCCGGACTGATGGCGGCCCGTGGCCTGCTCGAGGGGGTCGTCGACCTCGACGCGTCGACGCTCCTCACCCTGGCGACCGAGATGGAGGGCCACCCCGACAACGTCGCACCGGCGCTGTTCGGCGGCCTGACGATCGCGTGGATGACGGCCGAGGGTCCAGCGGTCAAGCGCCTGCTCGTGCACCGCGGTGTCTCGCCGGTGGTCTTCGTGCCGGCCTCGACGCTGTCGACGAAGCTCGCCCGGTCCCTGCAGCCCGCGAGCGTGCCCCACGAGGACGCCGCGTTCAACGTGTCCCGCTCGGCGCTGCTCGTCGCCGCCCTCATCCAGAGCCCGGAACTCCTGCTCGCCGCGACCGAGGACCGGCTGCACCAGTCGTACCGCGCCAGTGCGATGCCGGAGACCGACGCGCTGATCGGCCTGCTCCGGCAGCACGGTCTCGCCGCGGTGGTGTCCGGAGCGGGTCCGAGCATGCTGGTGCTGGGCAGCGACCCGTCGCAGCGCCTGACCGCGGCCGACCTGGTGTCGCGACACGCGCAGTCCGACTGGCGGGCGCTCATGCTGGCCGTCGACCTCGGTGGTGCTACAGTGGTGCCGCACTCGGCGCTCGAAGCCGATCCAGCGTAGGCGCACAGGCCGATCCGAACCGGATCCGTCGGCGCTGGCGCAGGGTCCGGTGCGCGGGGGCACTCTCTTTCAGATCACCGAATCCCGGTCCGTCGTCTGAACGGCGGTCGCAGCGCACCCATGCGCCGGGACGGTGGAAACTCTCCGCGTTCTGCGGTTCGAAAGGAAACACCGACCTTGACGAACGTCAACGACTCCACCCAGGTGGAGATCCCCAGCGACCTGCGCGCGCTCCGCCTGCCGGAGCTCCAGCGCATCGCTTCCTCGCTCGGCATCACGGGGCTCTCGAAGCTCCGCAAGGGCGACCTCATCGCCTCGATCGAGGACAAGCGTCCCGCGACCGACATCCGCTACGACGGGAAGAACCGCGCCACCTCGGTGACCCTGCCCGCCCCGGACGGGGTGAGCAGCGCCTCCCGGCCGCAGAAGACGTACACCTACGGTGAGGAGGATGCAGCAAGGAA
>NZ_RBLU01000101.1 GCF_003989515.1 Curtobacterium sp. HSID17257 | reverse complement strand
GCCCCCGTCCTCGCGGGGCGCAGCCGTCGGCGAGACGCCGGCGTCAGCGCCGGGCGCCCTCGGCCCGCCGAGACGCCGCCGGATCCGGCGGCGTCTCGACGCTCCGGCGGTGTCTCGCCCTGACGGTGGCGTCTCGCCGCTCCGGCAGCTCCGGCGGAACGACGGACGGACGGGAGGCGCGGTGCCAGCCGGCACCGCGCCTCCCGTCCGTCGTCGCGCAGCGAACGCGATCAGCGCCGACCGTCGATCAGCGCCGACCGTCGATCAGCGCTGGCCGGTGATCAGCGCTGACCGTTGATCTGGCCGAGCCAGCGGCCGAACGTCTGCTCCTGCTGGTCGTCGTGCAGGGCGCGCAGGGTGCTGGTGGGCATGCAGCGACGCTCGGTGTCGACGCTGTTCCCCTTGTGGAGGTCGAGGGTCATGGTGTGCTCCTTCGCGTGGTGTGTGGATGGTTCGACATCGTCGGCGGCTCGGGCATTCCCGCTCGGGGGAGCGGAGTGTCCGGTTCACGAGCCGGAGGTGGACGGGGTCAGGGCGTGACCATGCCCCCGTTGACGTTGAGGGTCTCGCCGGCGACGAAGCTCGACTCCTGCGACGCGAGGAACACGTACGCGGGGGCGAGCTCGGCCGGCTGTGCGGCACGACCCATGGGGGACTCGCTGCTGCCGAACTCGGGCAGCGACTCGGGGTCGACGCCGCCGCTCGGCTGCAGGACCGTCCAGGTCGGGCCGGGTGCGACGATGTTGACCCGGATCCCGCGCTCGACGAGGAGCTGCGACAACCCCTTCGAGAAGTTGTTGATCGCGCCCTTCGACGCCGCGTAGTCGAGCCGGTCCGGTGCGGGCTGGTAGGCCTCCATCGAAGCGGTCGTCGTGATCGTCGACCCCGGCTGCAGGTGCGGGAGCGCCGCCTTGACCAGCCGGAAGAGCCCGAAGACGTTGACGTCGAACGTCGCCTCGAACTGGTCGTCGGTGATGTCGAGCAGGTCCGGCTGCCAGCGCTGCTTGCCGGCGACGCTGACGAGCGCGTCGATGCCGCCGAGCTCGGCGACGGCGCGCTCGACGAGCAGTCCCGCGTACGCCTTGTCGCGCAGGTCCCCGGGGACCGCGACGGCCCTCCGTCCGGCGGCCTCGATCTGCTCGATGACGTGGTCGGCGTCGGACTGCTCCTCGGGCAGGTACGCCAGGACGACGTCGGCACCCTCGCGAGCGAACGCGATCGCGACGGCCGCGCCGATGCCGGAGTCGGCGCCGGTGATGACGGCCTTGCGGCCCTCGAGTCGCCCGGTGCCCCGGTAGCTCGACTCGCCGAGGTCGGGGATCGGGTCCATCTGGGACTGCAGGCCCGGCTCCTCCTGCGTCTGCGGCTCGGGGGAGACGTCGGGGTAGCGGCTGCGCGGGTCGCCGAACTCGTACTGGTCGGCGGGTGCTGCCTGGTCGGCGGGTGCCGCCTGGTCGGCGGGTGCTGCCTGGTCGGGTGCGCTCATCGGGTGGCCTCCAGTTCGACCTTGACCCAGCCGGGCTCACGCCGGTCGAAGGCCTCGTACGCGGCGATCGCGTCGCCGATGGGCTCGTGCTCGGTGATCAGCGCGGTCGGGTCGAACTGACCCGACGCCACGAGGTCGATGAGCGGCGGGGTGACCGAGTGGTGGTCGCAGTTGCCCATCCGGATCGTCAGGTTCTTGTTCATCGCCTCGCCGATCGGGTACGACTGCGCGGTCGGACCGTAGACGCCGATGATGCCGATGCGGCCGTACTTCGCGACGGACGCCACCGCCCACTGGGCGACCTGGGACGGGCCGTCGCCGGGCTTCCACTGCTTCTGCTCGCCGAAGCCGTCCGGCGAGGCGTCCGGCGCGACCTGCTGCACCTCGGCGTCGAACTGCTGGGCCTGCTCGTTGGACACCGCTGCGGGGCCCCGCTTCGGGCGCTCGGCGTCGACCCCCACGGCGTCGATCACGGCGTCCGCGCCGATGCCGTTGGTCAGGTCCATGATCGCCTGCACCGGGTCCTCGCGGTTGTAGTCGACGACCTCGCAGTGCTGCGCAAGTGCTGCGGCGAGCCGGGTCTCCTCGCCGTCGACGACGATCACGCGGGCGGCGCCGAGCTTGTAGGCGGAGGCGGCGGCGAACTGGCCGACGATGCCGGCACCGAACACGACCACGACGTCACCGCGGGTCACGCCGGCGAGCTCGGCACCGAACCAGCCCGTCGGGAAGATGTCGGAGAGCAGGATCGCCTGCTCGTCGCTCACGTTCTCGGGCAGCGGGTGCATGGTGTTGCGGGCGAACGGCACGCGCACGTACTCGGCCTGCAGGCCGTTCACCGGCCCGGTGGACTGCGGGCCGCCGAAGAAGCTCGTGCCGGCCTGCGGGCCGTTCGGGTTGGCGACGTCGCACTGCGCGGTCTTGCCCATCCGGCAGTACCGGCACGCGCCGCACGAGATCGTCGAGTTGATGACCACGCGGTCCCCGGCACTGAACCCGCGGACGGCGTCCCCGACCTCGGTGACGACGCCGACGGCCTCGTGCCCGAGGATCGTGCCCTCCTCCATCGGCGCCATGGTGCCGCGGACGAAGTGCAGGTCCGTTCCGCAGATCGCACTGCGGGTGATCCGGACGATCGCGTCCTCCGGGTGCTGGATGGTGGGCTCCGGGACCTCGTCGAGACGGATGTCCCCGATGCCGTGCCAGACCACTGCGCGCATGTCGCTCTCGCTTCCTGTCGTGGGGTGTTCGGGGGACACACAACCCGCGGCGGCCTGGACGGACGCGGAGCGGCGTCCGATCAGCGCACCGGAACGGGGGACACGCAGCGCTGCGTGGACACCCAGGCCTGACGCGTTCGCTGGCGCCCATGAGTGACGACCAGCACGACGAGAAGCAGACGCGCGACGACTTCGCCGACGCGGTGAACATGACCGCGTCGGAGCTGGAGAAGTGGCTCGACACGGACGAGTCGAAGGAGGTCGGGCAGAAGTCCGACGGCGGCGGCGAGTCCACCGGGCACGAGAGCGGTCGGCACATCGTCCGCATCCTCGAGAAGAAGCAGGGCGACTACACCGACGACGACCACGCCCACATGCGGAAGGTCGTCGGCTACGTGGCACGGCACACGAAGCAGGAGCCGAAGGGCGACTCGCACGACTCGCGGTGGCGGTACTCGCTCATGAACTGGGGCCACGACCCGGAGAAGTAGACCGCGGCGACGCGGGCGCTCGACGGGCGTCGGGCAGAATGGGGTCGTGGACGACTCCGGCATGCCCCGCTTCCGCCGCATCTGGTCGACGATCCAGGTCGGCGTCCTCGCCGCCGCCGTCGTGTTCTGCGTCGTGATGCTCGTGATCGGCCAGGGCGAGCTCGACCGCGTCTACGCGGTCGCGGCGGTGTTCTTCGGCCTGGCCCTGGTCGGCCACGCGACGTACCTCTGGCTGCTGGCACGCGCCCGGCGCTGAGCAGTGGACGGACGGGAGGCCCGTGGCGGGGTCGCCACGGGCCTCCCGGCCGCCGTCAGGACTGCTGCCAGACCCGCACCCAGTCGACGAGCATCTGCTGCGGGAACCGCGTGGTCGCGTCCGGCGAGCCGGGCCAGGTGCCGCCGACCGCGACGTTGAGCAGTACGAAGAACGGCTTGTCGAAGACCCACAGCGACGACCCCACGTCGGCCCGGGTGACCGTGCGCTGCGCGACGCCGTCGACGAGCCACGTGACCGACCCCGGTCGCCAGTCGACCCCGAAGACGTGGTACGCGTCGGCCCAGGCTGCGCCGTTCGGCAGGGTCGCAGCGGCCGACAGCCCCTTCGCTCCGGAGTAGCCGGGTCCGTGCACGGTGCCGTGGACGGTGCCGGGCTCGTACCCGACGTTCTCCATCACGTCGATCTCGCCGCAGGTCGGCCACCCCACCTGTCCGATGTCCGCTCCGAGCATCCAGAACGCGGGCCAGATCCCCTGTCCGCGCGGGATACGGATGCGTGCCTCGATCCGGCCGTACTGCGCCGTGAAGGTGCCCTCGGTCTTCAGCCGGGCGGAGGTGTACGTGCCGTCGGCCTCGCGTCGCGCCGTGATGACGAGGTTGCCCGCGCCGTCCAGCGCACTGTTGCGCCGCGAGTCGGTGTAGGTCTGCAGCTCGGCGTTGCCCCAGCCGCCGGCGCCGGTGTCGAACCGCCAGATGCCGGAGTTCGGAGCGGTGCCCGCGGTGCCGTCGAACTCGTCCGCGGCGAGCAGCGTGGCTGCGGACGTCGTGGTGGCTGCCTCGGCCCGGCCGTCAGCGGAGAGCGCCGCGGTGGCAGCGACCGTCGCGGTCGCAGCACCACCGAGGCCCAGCGTCAGGAAGCGGCGTCGGTCGACGGGGTGTCCGGCGTCGTCCGGCGTGTGGTCGTGCGGCATGTCGGTGTTCCTGTCCTCGTGCCCGTCGGTGGACGGGACGCACGATCATCGCCCGTGATCGGACCCGTGGCCAGTCCACAGTTCGAGGGACAAGGAGGCGGTCACGGCCTCAGGGGCGGTAGCCGACGCAGAGCACCGTCACGTCGTCGGGGTGCTCGCCGGCGTGCGCGAGGTCGGCGATGCCGTCCACGACCTGCTGCGGGTGGTCGCGTTCGGCGACCCACGCCTCGAAGCGGTCGACCGAGTCGAGGTCACCGCCGAACAGGTCGAGGACCCCGTCGCTGACGGTGACGATGACGTCGCCCGGCTCGAGGACGGTGTCCTCGGCGGTCCAGGCGGTACCGACGCCGATCGGCAGGTGCGCGGACCGCAGCGGGCGGACCGATCCGTCGGCGCTCCGCAGCACCGTCAGTCCGTGCCCCGCGTCCACCCACCGGGCGTGCCCGTCGCGGTCGACCCGGACGTGGAAGCACGTGGTGAACTGCCCGCTCGTCAGGTCGGACGTGCCGGTTGCGAGCCCGGTCGCGGCGCGGCGGACGGCGACCGCGGGGTCGGACTCGTCCACCGTGCTGCGGATGAGGGAGCGCACGGCCGCGGCGATCATGCCGGCGCCGACGCCCTTGCCCATCACGTCGCCGAGCGTGAAGGCTGCCCCGCCGGGGGTCGGGAACCAGTCGTAGAAGTCACCGCCGACGGTCCGGGCGGGGATGCACACGCCCACGGCGCGGAGCTCGTCGGGCAGCCCTGCAGCGGTGGTCGGGAGGAGTGACTGCTGGACGAGGGCTGCACGATCGAGCTCGCCCTCGGCAACGCGTCGTCGACGCTGCACCGCGGCGAGCTGGAGGTTCGCCTGCCGCGCGAGCTCGTTCGTCACAGCCGCCATCGCGCCGAAGACGACCACGACGGTGAACAGTCGGACGAACTCGCTGCCCTGTGGGTCCTGCGGGGCGATCAGGTACGGCAGCATGAGCGTGCCGGCCGTCCCCAGCACCGGCCAGGAGATGTTCCGGCGACCGGGGTTCGCCGCGACCCAGATCAGGGGCAGTGCGACGATCGTGGTGAAGACCGATCGACTGTCCCCGGTGCCGTAGCGGAGCAGGCCGACCGCGACGAAGTCGATGGCCGGGATGACCAGTTCGATGCGGAGCACGGCGGGCCACCGGGCGGCAACAGCGGCGAGGACGAGACCCGCCACGGCGATGCCCACGCCGGTCCACATCCAGGGGGCGTCGGTCACGAGCAGCCACGGCGAGAACGCGCTCGCGACGGCCGCTCCGACGATCAACGCCGCGATGACGGTCTGCTTCGCCAGCGGCGCCCACGAGTTGCGCAGGCCGGCGAGCACGATCGGCCCCGTGTCGTCGCGGACCGAGGTCGTCCACGTCCGCGCCGACGACGGGCGGTCCGCGGTGCTCGTCACACGGTCGAGTCAACCCGGACCGGGTGCTCCGGGCAACCCCACTCCGAGGGCCGGGCGTGTTGAGCCGCGCTCACGGGACGATCGCCGCCGTGCTCAGAGTCCGAGTCGGAACGCCAGCGGCACGAGCAACCCGGCCACCCAGACGAGCACCATCACGAGGGCGCCCGCGGCGAGCCACCGTCGACGTCGGCGGAGCTTCGGGCTGCGGTCCTCGCCCCACATCTGCGCGCGGACCAGGGTCCGGTTGGCCTGCTCGACCACCCGGCGGACCTCCGGGTCGTCGAGCGGCAGCGACCCGGACCGGGCGTGCTCGGCGATCGCCGTCGCTTCCTCGACCGTCAGCTCGTCCTTCGGCATGCGCCAATCGTCGCACCTCGGCCCCTGCGCCGGAAGCGCGCGGCATGTGCGCCCGTCGAGCGGAGCGCGGAGCACGCGTCAGGTCGAGCTGGTCGCGGCGAGGCGTCGCACCTCGGCGGTGAGCACGTCGACCGCCCAGGTGGCGTCGGCGTCGGCGGGTGCGTGCACGAGGTGGAGCGTCAGGCCGTCGACGAGGGCGTGCAGACGCGCGGCGTCGGGCGTCACGACGACGTCGGCGCGGCCCTCGGTCGTCGTGGAAGTGCGTGCGAGGGCGAGGAGGGCCGCGCACGCACCCCGCAGCAGGGCGTGGGCCTCGTCGTACGCCGCGCGCACCCCGTCGTCGGTGAGCGCGAGGGAGCCGAGCGTCAACCACACCCCGGCCTCGACCCGGCGTTCGTGGTCGAGCGGGAGCAGCTCCCGCAGGCAGCGTGCCGCGAACTCCACGGGATCGTCGTGCGGTCGACGCGCGGCGTGCAGTGCGTCGAGTCGGCGTTGCACGTGCTCGAAGACCCGTCGGAGGCAGGCCACCCGCAGTGCGTCCTGTGTCGGGTACGCGCGGCGGAGCGAGGCCGTCGCGATCCCGGCCTCCTCGGCCACGTTCCGGACGGAGAGGGCGGCGAGGCCCTCGCGTGCGAGGACGCGCCAGGCTGCCTCGCCGATCTCGCGATCGCGTTCGTCGTGGTCGATGAGCTTGGGCACGTCGCGATCGTACACAGCTGTACTAGCATGGCGGTGTGAACACAGTCGTACCAAGAAAGGTGAGCCAATGCTGATCGCCGCCGTCATCGCCTGCGAGGTGGGCTTCTGGGTCGCCGTCGTCGCGGGCCTCGCCCTGCGGTACGTCGCCGGGCGCCCCCGTGCCGGTGCCCTCGTGCTCGGGACCGCTCCCGTGATCGACGCGGCACTCCTCGCCGTCACGGCCCTCGACCTGGCGCGCGGCGGACGGGCCGACTGGATGCACGGTCTCGCCGCCCTCTACATCGGCGTCTCGCTCGCCTACGGGCGGCGGATGGTCGGCTGGGCCGACGCCCGGTTCGCGCACCGGCGGCACGGTCGCCCGCTGCCGACGAGACCGACCGGGTGGGCGTACACCCGAGCATGCTGGGCCGACGTGCTGCGGACGCTCCTCGCCGTCGCGATCGCCGCCGCGGTCGTCGGCGCCTTCCTGCTCGCGTTCGGCACCGGGTCACGGACCGAGGCGCTGGTCGGTTGGCTCCCGGTCCTCGGGGTCGTGCTCGGGATCGAGTTGCTCTGGGCGGTCAGCTACACGGTGTGGCCGCGCCGCGCCGGCTGAGGGAACGCCGCGCCTGGGTGCCACCGGAGCCGCCGCCGGGTAGCAACGCAGACATGACCAAACGGTTCCGCGGGAAGATCGTCGTCGTCACCGGAGCATCGAGCGGCATCGGGAGGGCCGCTGCGCACGAGTTCGCCCGGCAGGGCGCGACGCTCGTGCTCGCCGCCCGGGGCCAGGGCTCGCTCGAAGCCGCCGCGGCCGAGTGCCGCGCCCTCGGGGCCGAGGCCGTCGCGATCCCCACCGACGTCGCCGACGAGCGCGCCGTGCAGACCCTGGTCGCCACCACGACCGCGCGGTTCGGCCGGATCGACGTGTTCGTCGGCAACGCCGCGCTGTTCGTCTACGGGCTGTTCGAGCAGACCCCGACGAAGGCGTTCAAGCGCGTCGTCGACACCAACCTCTACGGACACCTGCACGCGATCTCCGCCCTGCTGCCGCACTGGAAGCAGCGGGGGAAGGGCACCTACGTCCTGGTCGGGTCCATCCAGTCACTGCTCTCCGCGCCCTACCAGTCGGCGTACGTCACCAGCAAGCACGCCGCCCTCGGCCTCGTCGACGTCCTGGGCGACGAGTACGCCGGCACCGGCATCCGGTTCACCGCCCTGCTGCCCTCGACGATCGACACCCCGATCTACCAGAACGGCGCGAACTACACCGGCAAGACCTCGCACCCGCTGCCGCCCACGGTGTCGGTCCAGCGCGCCGGCAAGGCCGTCGTGCAGGCCGCACTGCACCCGAAGCGCTACCGGTTCGTCGGACGCATCCAGGCGTCGCTCGTGCCGCTGCAGTACGTGTTCCCCGGCCTGTTCCACAAGATCACCAAGCCCATGGTCGAGACCTTCGCGCTCCGCGGCAAGGGCGTCCCGAGCGACGGGAACCTGTACGAGCCCGCCGACGCCCACAACGCCACCGACGGCGGCTGGGTGGCGAAGCGCCGCCGCGTGACACGTCCGCTCGTCTGGGCGGGCGTCGCCGCCCTGGTCGGCACGGTCCTGCTCGGCCGGCCACGCCGCTAGCGCGGGCCGACCCGACGACGGACGGGAGGTCCGCACCGGGCCGGCGACGAGCCTCCCGTCCGACGGCTGCTCGCCGTACGCTGGGCGGGTGGAGTTCCCGGGGGAGGCGGCCGACGCGCGTGGCGCGTCGACCTCTCCGGGGTCACCCCGGGGCACGCAGGACCAGCAGGACGACACGCCCCGAGCGGGAGAGCGCGCTCCGCGCGCCACGCCGCACGGAGGCACCGACGGGTCCCCCGGGAACCCCACGCCCCTCACCGTCGTGGCGGCGGCGCTCGCCGACGCCTTCCTCACCGCCGACGACTGGACGGTCGACGACCTGACCGCTGCCGGGTACGCGGTCATCGGCGTGGAACGGGCGTACGTGGGACGAGCCGTCGCGGCGGCCCTCGACGCGTACCCGAGACCACCGGTCGACGCGCCCCGTCAGCTCGCCGCGGTGCTCGCGGCCGCACCGCAGCTCGCCGCCCTGCACCGCTCCCGCGAGGCCCGGCGTCCGGTCCGCGTGCTCGCCCGCCGCGCGACCGCCGTCCGGGCGCGACCCGAGACCGACAGCCCGCTGCTCGTCGACACGCTCCCCGAACTCGCCCGTGCGCTCGACGTCACCGTCGGCCGGCTGCTCTGGCTCGCGGACACCAGGGCATGGAACCGCCACGCCCCGGCGGGCAGTCCGCTCCACCACGTCCGGCACGAGTGGGTGCTCCGCCCCGGACGGGTACCGCGGCTGCTCGAGAAACCGATGGACCTGCTCCGCAGGACGCAGCGCGCGGTCCTCGACGGCCTGCTGGTCCGGCTCCCGGTGCACGACGCCGCCCACGGCTTCGTCCCCGGCCGCAGCGTGGTCACCGGGGCCGCGGCGCACACGGGCCGGCAGGTCGTGCTCACCGCCGACCTGACCACGTTCTTCGCCAGCGTCACCGCGCCGACGGTCTACGGCGTGTTCCGGTCCGCCGGTTACGCGGAGCCGCTCGCGCACGTGCTCACCGGGCTCTGCACCCACCGGGTCCCGCCGCACGTCCTCACCGCGATGCCCGCGGGCGGGAGTCCCGAGGAACGCGCGGCCCTGCGCGAGGCGCTCGCCGTCGCCCACCTGCCGCAGGGCGCGCCCTCCTCGCCGGCGCTCGCCAACACGGCGCTCCGGCACCTCGACGCCCGGCTCGCCGGGTGGGCTTCGGCAGCCGGCGGGCACTACACGCGGTACGCCGACGACCTGACCTTCAGCGGCGACGACCGGCTGGCCGCCAGGTCCGGAGCGTTCCTGCGCGGCGTCGAGCGGATCGTGACCGAGCAGGGCCACCGGCTCAACCCGCACAAGACCCGCGTGCGGCGTCGGGGCACCCGGCAGTCGGTCACGGGTGTCGTCGTCAACGAGCTGCCGTCGCCCGGTCGGCGCGAGGTCGACCGGCTGCACGCGGTCCTGCACAACTGCGTGGTGCACGGTCCGGCGTCCCAGGACCGCCACGGCCACACGGACTTCCGCGCGCACCTGCTCGGCCGCATCGGTTGGGTCGAGCAGGTGCACCCCGGTCGTGCGCGCCGACTGCGCGAGGAGTTCGCCCGCATCCGCTGGTGATCCGCCCACCGCGCGACACACCTGTCCGGAAAGCGTACGAGGAGCGCCGGTGCTGAGACGATGCGGTCGTGACTGTGCAGGCACCGGGCACCGAACGCCCCACGTTCCGCCGGTTCCGGGTGGTCGCCGTCAGCGAGGACCGCGGCGTCGAACTCGACACGATCTACGGGACCGCCGACGGGATCGACAGCGCCCTGGACACCTTCCGCTACCTCGGCGCGGGCGACACCGAGGTCTCGGTCAGACGTGCCGAGGTCGAGGGCACGCGCGCCGGCACCATGCGGCCCCGTGACGAGCACATCGTCTTCTGGGTCGGCGACGGCAGCGCGACCATCGAGGACGTCGACACCGGCGACGCACTCGCCGTGCAACCGGGCGTCCCGGTCCTGCTCTCCGCCTCGCGCCGCTACGCCTTCACGGCCGACGTCCGCACGGTGACGATGGTCCACCTCTCCGACCGCGTGCTCCGTCGCGCGCTCGTGCGCCGGGGACACGTGCCGACGGGTCCGGTCGTCCTCGCGCTGGAGTCCACGGACGACTCCGCCCGGCGGACCCTGCGCGACGTGATCCGTGCGCACGGCGGACCGGTCATGGACGCGGCGCTCTCCGACTCGGCGCGACAGGCCGTCAACACCGCGATCGCCGACGCCGTCGTGGAGGCCTTCCCGGTCGTGCCGAGCCCGACGCCGACCGGTCGCGGCTCGGCCGACCGTGCCGCGGAGTGGATCCGCACGCACGCCGACCAGCCCGTGACCCTCCGGGACATCGCGGACGCGGTGGGGATCAGCGAGCGGGGACTGCAGAACGCGATGCACCGGCGGTTCGGGGAGTCGCCGATGGCCAGGCTCCGCGCCGAGCGGCTCGACGGTGCGCACCGGGAGCTCGAGACGTCCGGTGGGGACCTCCTCGTGGCCGACGTCGCTCGCCGGTGGCAGTGGGCGCACCTCGGTCGGTTCGCCGCCGCGTACGCGGAGCGGTTCGGCGAGCACCCGAGCGACACCGTCCAGCGGAGTCGGTGGGACGACGTGCTGCGCTGACGCCGGTGTCGGCGGTGCTCCCTACGGTGGCTCCGTGGTCGAACCGGTGGACGCGTGGTGGCGACGGCGACAGTGGTCGCGCGGCACCGCCGTGCCGTACGCCGTCGGCGAGTTCCGGTCGGCCTGGGCGTCCTGGCCGGTGCTCGTGCGGCAGTACCACCCGGAGTGGAACCACGGCGTGGTGCTCACGCAGGTGCCGCCCGCGGCCGAGGTCCTGCTGACGTGGGAGTGCGACGTCGGACACGTCTTCGTCGCGACGCCGGCCGAGCAGCGTGCACGCCCCGGCCGCGAGCGCCGCAGGTCGGTGTGGTGCCCGGAGTGCCACCTGCAGGCGACCCCGCGACGGTGGCCGGTGCTCCCCGCGGA
>NZ_RBLU01000100.1 GCF_003989515.1 Curtobacterium sp. HSID17257 | reverse complement strand
GGCCACGGCGAACGCTCCCGCGCCCCTCGCGCAGCAGCTCGCCCGTCCGCTGTTCACGCTCGCGCAGGCCGGCCCCGGCGACCACGTCGTCACCGTGCAGGTCGTCCCCGACCAGCTCGGTCCCGTCACCGTCCGCGCGCACGTCACTGCGCACGGGATGCACGTCGAGCTGTTCGCCGCGTCGGACGCCGGACGCGACGCGGTCCGGCAGGTGCTGCCGGACCTCCGGCGCGACGCAGCCGGCAGCGGGGTCACCACGACCCTCGACCTGTCGTCGCAGAACCACCCGGGGGCGCAGCCGGGTCGCGACGAGCGTCCGGCCCCGTCAGGCCCTCGTCCGGGACCCGACCTGGAGGCCCGCCCCACCCCGACAGCGCCGGTCACGACCCGACCCGCCACCGTCCGATCCGTCGGACTCGACGTCCTCGCCTGACGCGGACACGAAGGAGACCACGCCATGCCCCTCGACGGCATCACCGGCTCGGTGGACGCTGCCACACAGGCAGCCGCCCTCGCGCAGACCGCCAGTGCGAAGAAGTCCCAGACCATGGACTCCGAGGTGTTCATGAAGCTGCTCGTCACGCAGCTCCGGAACCAGGACCCGTCCTCGCCGATGGACACGAACCAGATGATCAGCCAGCAGACGCAGCTCGCGACGATGGAGCAGATCACCAACCAGACCGCGACGGCGAACGAGAACTTCTCGCTGCAGATGCGGATCGCCGCCGCGAACCTCGTCGGCAAGCAGGTCAGCTACACCGACGCGAGCACCGGGACCGCGGTCTCGGGCACCGCCACCGCCGTGTCGTACGCGAAGAGCGTGCCGACCGTGACCGTGAACGGGAAGGAGGTCGACCTCGACGTGATCTCCGGTATCAAGGCGGCCTGACCCGCCCTTGGCGCTCCTTCCCCCCCTCCTGACTTCCTTCACCGAAAGGTCGCACCATGCTCCGCTCGCTCTACTCCGGCATCTCCGGTCTCCGTTCCCACCAGCAAATGTTGGATGTTACTGGAAACAACATCGCCAATGTGAACACCGTCGGCTTCAAGTCGTCCACCACCGTCTTCCAGGACACCCTGTCGCAGATGACCCAGGGCGCCGGGGGGCCGCAGACCGGCATCGGCGGGACGAACCCCGCCCAGATCGGCCTCGGCGTGCAGGTCGCCGGTGTCTCCACCAACTTCGCCCAGGGCTCCGCACAGGCCACCGGCAAGGCCACCGACCTGATGATCTCGGGCGACGGGTTCTTCGTCACGCGTCTCGGTGGCGACACCGTGTACTCGCGCGCCGGAGCATTCGACTTCGATGCCGACGGTCGCCTCGTCACCGCCGACGGCAAGATCGTCCAGGGGTACTCGGCCACGAACGGCGTCGTGAACGACGGCGGTGGCCTCAGCGACATCATGCTGCCGATCGGTGCCGCCGCGCCCGCGACCGCGACGAGCTCGGCGACGCTCACCGGCAACCTGCCCTCCGACACCGCCGTCGGTGAGACGCTCAACCGCGACGCCACCGTGTACGACCAGTACGGCACCAAGCACACCCTGTCCCTCGGCTACACCCGCACCGCCGCCGGCTGGTCGGTCAGCGCCTCGAACGGTCAGGGCACCTCGGCCACCGGTGCGATCACCTTCGGCGCCGACGGCAAGATCACCACCGGCCAGACGCTCCAGGTCGGAGGCATCGCCGTCGACATGACGCAGCTCTCCGGCTTCGCAGCCCTGAACACCGCGTCGATCTCGTCGCAGAACGGGCACGAGGCCGGCTCGCTGCAGGGCTACTCGATCTCGAAGGACGGCACGGTCGTCGGGTCGTTCTCGAACGGGTCCTCGCTGGCGATCGGCCGCATCGCGCTGGCGACCTTCGCCAACCCGGCCGGCCTCGAGAAGACCGGTGCGTCGGGCTACCGCGCCACCGCGAACTCCGGCACCGCGAACGTCGGCGTGCCCGGGTCCGCCGGGGTCGGGTCGCTCGCGTCCGGCACGCTCGAGATGTCGAACGTGGACCTCTCGCAGGAGTTCACCAACCTGATCGTGGCGCAGCGCGGCTTCCAGGCGAACGCGCGGATCATCACGACCTCGGACGAGGTGCTGCAGGAGCTGACGAACCTGAAGCGGTAGGGGAGCGGAGCGGCCGGTCGGGTCGCGCAGCTGCTCGGAGTGTGACTGCCCCTCGTGCCACGGATCGTCGTGGCACGCGGGGCAGTCCGTCCGCCGCACGTGGGGCCGAGCCCTCCGTCACCGACGGACCGCGACCCCGCGCAGGCGCTAGCGGGCCTCGGTGTCCGGCGTGTCCCAGTACGACGGCTGCTCGTACTGCTCGGACCATCCGCGACGCATCCGCGTCGCCGCACGGTCGAACGCGTCGACGAGGTCCGTGTCCGTGGTGAGCAGCGCCTGCAGGCGCAGCCCGTCGTACAGCGCCAGCAACTGCTGCGCGCCCCGGACCGGGTCCATCGTCGACGGCTCCCGTCCGTCGCGGACGTCCGCCGCGAGTCCGTCACGGATCGACTGACGGAACCGCCGGTACGTGGATCGGTAGTAGTCGGCGCCGTCCACCGTCGGGTCAGCGGCGGACGCGAGACTCGCCGCGAGGAGTTCCATCAGCGCCGGCTCCTCTGCGTGTGCGGCGAGGAGGGCGTGCAGGAACGGGACCGTGCCCTTCTCCGCCATCAAGGGCGCGAGCGGCGCCGCGATCGTCTGCGTCCACCGTTCGACGGTCGCGGCGAGCAGCGCCCGTTCCGTCGGGAACACCGCACGGAGCTCGTCCGCGCTCATCTCCGCACGCTCGGCAACGACGTCGAGGGTGAACCGGGTGACGCCGCCGTCGTGGAGCGCGGTGATCGCGCCGTTGATCGCACGCGTGCGGGGCGCTTCGTCCGCTTCGGCTGTCCGGCTCGTCAACGGTGCCAGCGGGTGCTTCCGGAACCACTCCAACAGCCCTCGCGCCCGGGTCAACCCGAACGACGGGTCCGCCGGCTGGCTGGGCCCGAACAGGTCGCTGAAGCCCGGGACCTGCTGCATCAGCGGGTCGAGCGGCTGGAACGCCATCGACCAGTCCGGGAACGACCGCCGGGCGACGGGCTCGTCCGCCAGCACCCGCACGTTCGTGTGCCGGGGGTCACGGCGGACCTGTTCGAAGCGGACCGCGACGGTCTCGTCGTCTCCCTCGATGATCCCGAGGCAGTTGTCGCCCTTGTGCGCCAGGATGCCGGTCACCCCGAGCGCGCTGTTCTTCTCCCGTCCGACCGCGAGGATCTGCGCGAGCTCGGTGTCCGTGATCGGACGGGTCTGCGTGCTGGTGTAGACGATCGAACGCATCAGTGCTGGTCTCCCTGCCGTAGTGGAACACGGTGCACTCTCGAGTGAACTGCGCTGTCTACTGCTCCGCAACCCCCCGACCGGCCGCACATGCCGCCGTGGCGAAGCGGAAGCCGGAGCGTGTGCCGATCCTGCTCGATCCGCGAGTCCAGGAGACCTGCGTCGCACCGACTACCGAGGGGGCTCCGACGGCCGGGCCATCGCCCACTTCGGC
This sequence comes from Curtobacterium sp. HSID17257, assembly GCF_003989515.1. Taxonomy (GTDB): domain Bacteria; phylum Actinomycetota; class Actinomycetes; order Actinomycetales; family Microbacteriaceae; genus Curtobacterium. Next base: position 8,378 of record NZ_RBLU01000100.1, on the reverse strand, counting down.
AACTGGCACCACCTCGTCCCCGGTGAGGAACCGGGGATCCTCGACCACCTGACCCGGGCGCTCGACGTCCGGTGGTCGACGAGTCCGGCTGACGTCGACGCGTACCTGGCGCAAGCGGACGAGTAGGAGGCCGGGGCGCGTCGGACGCTGACGAGTCCTGCGTCACGCCGGCTACCGAGGCGGCTTCGGTACCGGTCATCCTGCGCTCAGGACGAGGTGTACTGCGCGCCTCGCTTCGTCAGGAACGAGGCGTTCTCCGTCGAGCGACGAGGCGGCGACCCAGGCCGGGTCGTACTCGTTGTCCATCGACGCGCGGTGCGACTCGGGCCCGCCGAGCGACAGCTCCGTGGAGGTCACCTGCACCACGAAGTACACGGCAGGCACGTCGCGGGCCAGCGGGACGTCGAGCAGGTCACCCACGGTGCCGTCGAGTCCGGTCTCCTCGAGCAGTTCGCGCCGGCATGCCTCACGGAGGTCCTCGCCCTCCTCGACGCCGCCGCCGGGGAGGACGCAGTAGCTCCGGCCGTCCTTGACCCGCTTGATGACGAGTACCCGCTCGTCGACCACGACGACTGCTGTAGATCGAATGCGCATGACCTCAGCTCACCACGCGCCGCATCGACCTGCCGGTGAGCAGAGACGTTCTTGCTTCCCGATCGCGCATCGAGACGACGGCGCTCTCTCCACTCGGACGAGGAGGATCCCGCCTCGCGTCGTTCCCGGCCGGGCACGACGGCTGGTCAGCCATCACTCCGTCGCCTCGGTCGACGTGCGAGCGCTGCTGCCCGGTCGTCGCGGGTGTAGCCGAGCGCATGGATCGCGTGTTCGACGCGGGCTCGTGTCGTGGGACGGACGTTGGTGGCGCTGTTGAGGACGCGGGACACGGTCTGGTGGGAGACGTGCGCGGCTGCGGCGACGTCGTGGATGGTGGGAGATCTGGTCACGGTCGGCTCCTCGGTGGTCCTGAGGGGTGGGCACCGTCCGGGAACGACACGACGGTGCCCACCTGAGGCCGGTGGGTCAGGAACCGGCCTCGCTGCTCCGCCCGTTCACTCGGTGCCCCGGATCGGGGCCGGGCGGAGGTCGGAGGGGACTTCAGTGGCCGGAGCCGAGGTTGCCGGCGAGGCGGCCGTGGAAGGCCTGGCTGGCGTCGTTCATGCCGCGGATCTCGACGCGCTTGCCGTGTTGGTGGTACTTGGTCTCGATCGCGTCGAGCGCGGCGACGGTGGAGGCGTCCCAGACGTGCGACCTGGTCATGTCGATGATCACGAGCTCGGGGTCGCCCGAGTAGTCGAACTGGGTGGTGAGGTCGTTGGAGGAGGCGAAGAACAGTTCGCCCTCGACCGCGTAGAGCGCGTGCTGCGCTCCGCCCGGCAGGGTCTCGATGCTCCGCGAGACGTTGGTGAAGTGGGAGACGCGACGGGCGAAGACGACCATCGCGGCGATGACACCGATGATGACGCCGATGGCGAGGTTGTCGGTGGCGACGACGATGACGACGGTGAGGACCATGACGATGGTCTCGCCGACGGGCATCCGCTTGAGGGTGGAGGGCTTGACGCTGTGCCAGTCGAAGGTGCCGACGGAGACCATCACCATGACCGCGACGAGGGCTGCCATCGGGATGATCGCGACGACGTCGCCGAGCCCGACGACGAGGACCAGCAGGAACACGCCGGACAGGAACGTGGAGATGCGGGTGCGGGCGCCGGAGGCCTTGACGTTGATCATCGTCTGCCCGATCATCGCGCAGCCGCCCATCCCGCCGAAGAGGCCGGAGGCGATGTTCGCGACGCCCTGCCCGAGGGCTTCACGGGTCTTCCGGGAACCGGTGTCGGTGACCTCGTCGACGAGCTTCGCGGTCATCAGCGACTCGAGGAGTCCGACGAGCGCCATCGCGAGGGCGTACGGGGCGATGATCGTGAGCGTCTCGAGGTTCACCGGGACGTCCGGGATGAACAGCGTCGGGAGGCTGTCGGGCAGCTTGCCCTCGTCACCGACGGTCGGGACGGCGATCGACGCGAACACGGTCACGAGGGTCAGGACGACGATCGCGACCAGGGGCGCAGGGATCGCCTTCGTGAGCCGGGGCAGCAGGACAATGATCGCGATGCCGGCGGCGGCGATCGGCCAGACGAGCCAGTCGACGCCGATGATGTTCGGCAGCTGCGCGGTGAAGATGAGGATCGCGAGCGCGTTGACGAACCCGACCATCACGGACCGGGGCACGAACCGCATGAGCTTCGCCGCACCCAGTCCGCCGAGGACGAGCTGGAAGAGCCCGCCGAGGAGGACGGTGGCGATGAGGTAGTCGAGGCCGTGCTCCTTCACCACCGGGGCGACGACGAGGGCGATCGCTCCGGTGGCGCCGGTGATCATCGCGGCGCGGCCGCCGACGAACGAGATGACGACGGCCATCACGAACGCCGAGAACAGGCCGACGCGCGGGTCGACCCCGGCGATGATCGAGAACGAGATCGCCTCGGGGATCAGGGCGAGTGCGACGACGAGGCCGGCGAGGACCTCGCGGAGCAGGATCTTCGGGTTCCGCAGTGCGGACAGGACGGTGGGGCTGTGGTGCGCCTGAACGGGCACCGACTGCGTGACGGTGGTCACGGTTCTCCTTCGGATTGGGGTGCGGGCGCTGCGCCCGCGAGAGCTGTCGTGGGGCGCGTCGTCGCGCACGGCCGGCGGCGTCAGAGCGTCCAGCCGATCTCAACTCTTCCGCTGCGGGAAGGTTGGTAGAGTTTGACTCTAACGCAACGGAAGGGTTGTTGCGCAAGTGGAGGGTGACGATGTGACGATGTCGAACGAGTACCTGATGCACATCGGCGAGGTCGCCGAGCGCACCGGGTTGAGTGTGAAGACGATCCGCGACTACGACGCCGCAGAGGTGCTGCACCCGTCTGGTCGGACGGACGGCGGGTTCCGCCTGTACTCGGAGGACGACGTCGCCCGGCTGCTGATGGTGCGGCGGATGAAGCCGCTCGGGTTCTCGCTCGGAGAAGCGGGGATCCTCGTGGACGCGGTGAAGGTGCTCGACGAAGCGCAGCCCGGCGCCGACGTGACCGCAGTCCGGTCCCGAATTGCTGCGTTCATCCAGGACGCGGAGACGCGTCGGAACCGCCTCGACGAGCAGCTCCACATGGTCGACGAGTTCCTCCACGAACTCCGCGCCCACTGACCCGCCCTCACCGAGGCGCACCCTGCTGGCCCCGACGCGTGCGCTCAGGTCAGCTGCGGAGTGAAGGGTGTCGTGGAGCGCGGGCGAAGACGGAGCCGACGGCTGGGAGGATCGCGAAGACCAGCACCGGGGTGGTGTGGTTGCCGCCGACGTCGATGCCGCGCAGGGCTCCGCCGGCGGCGCCGAGGACGAGCCCGTGGGGGACCGCCGTCCACCCGGTCCGCACGATCGGGAGCAGCAGGAGTGCGCCGGTGAGGGTCGTCATGGCGATCGTGTCGCCGCTTCCCTCCGGTCCGACGCCCGAACGGTCAACGGCAGCACGCACGCTCCGAGGAGGTAGCTCGTCGACACCTCGGTCCGGGAGATCCCGAGTCCCCGGATCAACAGGTCCGTGAACACCGACAGTCCTGCTGTCTGCCCTGGCGCGCTCATCACCGAGAGGACACCGCCGGCAGCGATCACCGCGATCCACGGCCACGAGCCTCGAGCAGGCGTCGTGGCGAGATCAGCAGGTGTCTGTGTCAGGTCCGCTGGAGGGGCGGCGTCCGTGGTGGACAGAGCGATCTCGGACTCAGGTGCAGGAGCCCCATGCCCGGCGGCGATACGCTCGCCAGGGCACAGCGCGAGCACGAAGGAGCGACGGATGACGGAGCGGGCAGCACCGACGACGATGCACATCGGCGAACTCGCCGATCGTACGGGCCTGTCCAACCGGACGATCCGCCACTACGACGAGGTCGGTCTCCTGCACCCGTCCGGCCGGACCGAGGGCGGATTCCGGCTCTACACCGACACCGACCTCGCCCGGCTGCTCATCATCCGTCGGATGAAGCCCCTCGGCTTCACCCTCGAACAGATGGCCGAACTCCTCGCCGTCGTCGACGCCCTCGGAGCCGCCGACGACGACGCTGACCGCGAACGGCTGCGCGGGCAGCTCGACGAGTACATCCGCGACACCGAAGAACGCCGTGCCAAGCTCGAGCAGCACCTCGGCATGGCCGACGAGTTCCTCGGCATTCTCCGCAGCCGGTAGGCAGGAGTCCGTCCGGTAGCGTTTCGCGACCTGCCTCACCGACGTCTCACCCCCGCGCGACCGCCATCACTACCCATCGAACTGAACAGGTACTGGACCGATTCGCGGGATGCGTCGAGGGTGCCCTCGAGCGTCGCACGCGATCTGTGCCGAACGGTCGATGCGCCGGCGCCGTCCGCGCCCGTACGGTCGGGAGATGCTCCATCGAACCGCCGCCGTCACCGCAGCCCTCGTGATCACGCTCGTCTCGGTCACGGGATGCGCAGCCGGTCCGGGAGGTACGGCCTCCTCCGCCACGACGGTGGCGGCGGTCCCGCAGCTGGACCCGCAGGTCGCATCCTCGCTCGACGACGCACTCCGCGCCGTGCAGTCCAGCCCCGGCGTCGCGAGCGCGACGAACCGGATCGAACTGCACCAGCGCTGGACCGCCGCCGACGGGACGGACGTCACGCCCCCTGGCCTCGACGCATGGAACAACCGCGATGCCGGCCCGGCCGCACCGCCCCCGATCGGCTCCGTCTCCCCCGACGACCCCGGGCTCCCTCCGGTGCCCACGCCCTCGGCTCGTCCCGCGCCCCCGGCCGGCGCGACCGAGTCGCACTCGTTCTCGAGCGCCTTCGTGGTCACCATGGACCCGGACGCGACCCCGTCGGAAGCGGCGGCGGTCCCGGTGGCGATGACGGAGCGGATCGCCTGGACCGGTGTCACCCTCACGCTGCAGGTGCCGGCCGGGCCGGGACACGTCCTCTCCAGCGTCACCTACTCGGGCACCTTCGACCAGCGGATCCCTGACGAGACCGCTCTCGGCGTCGCCTCCGGGCTGGCCACGCTCGCCGCCACGCCCAGCGTGACCGGACTCGAGGCGAGCATCCCGCAGACGCTGCGCGTCGACTACGGCTCGCTCACCATCGGGGTCTCGCCGGCGGACGACGCCACGCTCGCGCGGGTGCGCGCGGTGATCGACGGGACCGCGTTCGCCGGGACGACGTTGCACGGGTCGTTCGGCAACGGGGCGAAGCCCTGATCCGAGGCAGGACCGCACGCTCGACCAGCAGCCCCACAGGCGCGGGGACCGGTGTCGTCACGGTCGCGGATGAGCGTCGTGGGCGTGGTGCGGGTCCGCTGCGAAGGCGCGTTCGTAGATGTCGTACACGACCGAGGCCTTCGCATCGTTGTAGCGCACTCCTGCCTCCGCGTGCACGGCCTTCGCCTTCGCGTCGGCGTAGGCCTGACGGTCCTCGGAGTGGCGTCGCAGCCACTCCACGAACAGGCGGTGTCGTTGCGGCTCCACCGCCTCGGGCTGCCACACGTGCAGGTTGGCGTTGGGGTCGCCGAGGGTGAGTTGACGGTGCGGATCACCGGCCACCGCGTCGCGGAAGACGAGACGGAACCCGACAGCCTCGAGCTTCGGGAGCCAGGCGCGTTCATCGAGGAGGTCAGGCACGAGCAGGTCAGCGTCGATGACCGGCTTGGCGACCGTCCCGGGCACGGCTGTGGAGCCGACGTGCGCAACGGGATGATCGGGGCCGAGCGCGTGGACGACGAGGTCTCGTACCCGCGCGAAGGCATCAGGCCACCTCGAGTCGTAGGTCTGCAGGGGGCCGGGGTCGACCTGTCGGAACGCGACGCGCTGCGACTGACGAGCGGCGTTGCTGCCTACGGCGAACGGCTGCCAGAGAGGATGTGTGGCCACAGCCACATCATGGACCCTCGACCTTCCCCGCCGTCCGTCGGACGACCGGAGCGGGCGAGCGTCCTCGCCCGGTTGCGCACGGGCTGTCAGACGATGCGCAGGGCCCGGAGTCGTTCGATGAGTCCTGCGGCATCGGGTGCCATCGACTCGAAGATCCGGTAGAGCGTTTCGGATCGATCGACCGGCCCGACGGCCCAGCACCGTTTGCCGAGGCCGAAGGCGATCCCTGCTTCGACGTGCGCAGCAGCGCCGGCCGGGAGCACCAGCACGAACTGCTCGGCCGCTCGGAGCGCGGCCAGGTCCTGCTCGAAGAGCTTCCGCACGGCCGGCGAATCGACAGCGGCGTCGTCCGCACCTCCCGGGGCCGCGAGCACGGCGGCCTCCGCGTCGTACTCTGCGCGCACGAACGAGTACGACGTGGCTCCGGTCTGGTCGAGCGCCGCGACGACGTCGAGCACCGCCGCTCTGTTCCGCCAGCTGCCTGCGACGAAGAACGTGCTCATGAGGCGACGGTAGTGCGTCGCGACTCGGACCACGTGACCCGCTGCGCCAGAGAGCAGTCGGCGCGCATCCACGAGTCAGCGCCGGCGCGGCTCCGGATGGAAGGAGACCGTCACGGTGAGGTCGTCCTCGCCAGCGGTCACACTGCTCGCGAAGGTGATGTCCTCGATCGACACGTCTCCCAGGTCGTCGATCGTCTGCGCCACCCGACGCAACAGTGCCGCGACGTCTCCCTGCCCGTCGCCGGCAGGGTTGCTCTGCGAGAAGTGGTTGATCGTCCAGGTCGAGCGCGCCCCCGCGTCGGTCGATCCGACACCCGGCGCGGCGAGATCCGCGCCGTCGGCTGGGCTCGTCTCCTCGACCGGCGGACCGGCGGGGCGATCCGGCGGTGCCGCGGGCGTCTCCATGTCGCGCTGTCGCTCGCCTCCCGTGTCGAAGAAGGCGTCGAGGTACGCGTCGTCGGGCAGGTCGGAGTCGCGCATCAGCGAGAACACCTCGGCACCGTCGCCCGGCTCGTCGAAGAGCTCGTACGACTGCGCGAGGCCGAGGTACTCAGCACCGAGGGTGTCCGCGTACTCGGCCGCATCGTCCTCGGCCTTCGCGATGGCGTCCTCGGCGCTCGTGGCGAGGACCGTCACGATCCGCTCCTCGTAGGTACCCGGGCGGTAGCGGAACACACACCGGACTGCGAACCACCGGTCGGAGCTGGTCTCCTGCATGCACTGAGCGCAGGCCCGTCAGGGCTCTTGGTGCGGTCAGCCCGCGTGGCCACCACCGTGACCGCCGACGTCCGGTGGGGACACCTGGCTGCCCTGGATCGTCGGTGCCGATCCGTCCGGCAGCCCGCGGCCGTGCTTGCTCGTGAACCACCCGAAGAAGTGCCCGATCCAGAAGACGACGAGCAGGACCGCGCCCGCGATGGCGATCCACAGTTCGGGAGTCATGCCTGCACGATAGCTGATCTGTCCTCGACTCGAAGCGGGTGGACCGCGGACGGACGGGAGGCGCGGGGCGGGACCGCCCCGCGCCTCCCGTCCGGCACGCTGGACCGCCGCTCCCCGGGACTGCGCACCGGCGACGAGCGAGATGACGACGACGGCGCGGCGGCCCCACAGCAGCTCCGCGCGGCGCCGCCCCGGAGGGTGGCAGGGACTCCGTTCCGTCGCCCGGTCAGGCTGTCGTCGGGACCCCGCCGGCTCGAGCATCGCGAGCACGTGCGGCGCGCTCCACCGGAACAGCGCGTCCGACGGCGGCGACGCGAGGTCCAGGCCCAGACCTCCCGGTCACCGACCGCGGCGGCCATCGAGTTCGACCAGCCGACACGCTGGGGGTGCGCCCCGCTGTGCCAGCTCCCGCGGAGTCGCCGCCGGGCGGGAGCGCGCTGACACCCACCAGGGCGGCCGCGCACGTCACGAGCCGGGACCCGGGGCTCGCGCTACGGTGGCGGTGTGCACCCCGTTGCAGGTCCTCCGCCGTCCACGGACGCGCGCTACGAGGTCGCGCGTGCGCTGCTCGTGGGCTCCGCCACGGCCTTCGCGGTCCTGTGGGCAGTGCTCTGGCTCCCCGTGCTGGTGACCGGGTCGCAGGGGAGCCTGTTCCTCTACCCGCTGGTGCTCCTGCTGGCAGTCGGCCCGTGGGGAACGACCTGGACGGCCCTCGTCCTCGCCGCGCGCTCCCGGAACGCACGTGACGACCGACGCGCCTCCGCGGTCACCGGGATCAGCGCGATCCTGCTCGTCCTCGCCCCGGTCCTGCTCTGGTTCGGCCCCGTGGTGGGCTGACCCGATCGCGGTCCGGCCCCGCCGCGACGGACTGGAGGCACGTGGCGGCGCCGCCACGTGCCTCCAGTCCGTCGGCCGCGTGCCTCAGGGAGCCGTCGGAGGTGCTGCCGCGTCGGTGTCGGACATCGCCGCGTCGGGCCGCAGCGCGCGCCACCCGACCACGCCGACCGCGGCGGTCGCGACCGA
>NZ_RBLU01000008.1 GCF_003989515.1 Curtobacterium sp. HSID17257 | reverse complement strand
CCGACGCCCGGGCAGCGGCCACCGGGTCACCGGTCGCGAGCGCCGACCTGGCGTGCGCGGCGAGCTCGGCCGCGAGCTCGGCATCCGGACCGGTCGCCAGTTCGGACCGCCACCACAGCGTCCGCACCGGGTCGGACGCGTGCTCCTGCACGAGGGCGCGGAGGACGGCCGCCCGCTCGGACGGTCGGCTGATCTTCGTGACGGCGGTCTGCACGAGCGGGTGCCGGAACCGCAGCCCGCTCCGGTCCGACCAGACGAGCAGGGACGCGGCGACCGCCCGGTCGATCCACGACGGGTCGGGGTAGCGGCCGAGGGCACGGTCGACGAAGCGGCCCGCGTCCTCCGCCGTGGCGGTCCCGCCCAGGGCGATGGCGAGCACCGCGAGTCGGGTCGGTTGGTCCAGGTCGGCGAACCGCTCCGCGAACGCCGTCTCGAGACGTCGCGTGACCGCGCCGTCCTCGACCGGGTCCGGGCCCCTGCCGGTGAGCTCCACGAGGGCGAGGGGGTTGCCCTGCGCGAGTTCGTGGAGTGCTCGGCGGGCCGCGCCGAGGGGTGGCCGTGGCAGCGCGTCGAGGAGTGCGTCGGCGTCCGCGGCCGACAGCGGGCCGAGGTGCATCCGCTCGAGACCAGCGTCGTCGTCGGTGCGCCGCTCGCGCGTGGTCATGAGGACCACGACGGGGTCCTGCCCGATGCGCCGGGCGAGCATCCGGAGCGCCCACCGCGACTCGGTGTCGATCCAGTGCACGTCCTCGACGACGAGCAGGAGCGGGGTGACGGCGGCCGCGTCGGACACGACCGTGAGCGCCGCGAGGCCGGCGAGCAGCGGCGACGGCTGCTCGCCCTCCGCCGACCGGAAGGCGACCGCGAGCGCTGTGCGCTGGGGCGGTGGCAGGACGTCGATGCCGGCACGGAGCGGGTGGAGCAGGAGCTGCAGCGCGGCGTACTGCTCGCCGGACTCCGCTGTCGAACCAGCGGTGCGCAGGACCCGCACGCCGCGACCCCGGGCGTACTCGGCCACGGCGTCGACGAGGGTGGTCTTGCCGACCCCGGCGTCACCGTCCACGACGACGGCCGACCCCTCGGACCCGATCCGGTCGATCAGGGAACCCAGACGCGCGAGCTCTCCGTCCCGCCCGACCACACCGGAACGCTCCTCCACGCGTCGAGTATGGCATCCTCCCGCAGCCGCACCTCCACCTGGTGGCGGGCCCGGAGGTACTCGACGGTGGCCGCTGCAGCGCTGCCGGGAGGGCCCGAGAACGACGACAGGAAGTGCTCCCCGCCCGACACCTCGAGGGTCTGCCACCGGAAGGTCACGCACCCGAAGGGCTCGACCTCGACCGGTGCCCAGCCCTCGCGCAGCGGTCGCGCCTCGTGGTCTTCCCACACCCGCCGGAAGGTGCGCGACCGCGATGCGAGGCGCTCCACGAGCTCGTCGAGCCGCGGCGCTCCCGGCTCCGCGTGGAACCGCAGCGCCGCGGTCATGTCCGCGACGGTCCGGTCCCAGGCGGCACGGTGCCGCTCGTCCGTCTCGCGGTCGGCCCGGCGGACGACCTCCTCGAGCACGTTCGCCCCGGGTGCACACCCGGCGGGCAGCAGCATCCGCCCCAGGTCGTTGGCGGCGACCAGGTCGTGGTGCCGGTCGACCACGTAGGCCGGGATGGTCGACCACGAGGAGAGCATCGAGGTCAGGTCGACCGCCCCGCCCCGGACCGCGCCCGGGTCGCCGCCCTGGCCGTCCGTCCCCGACGACGGCGACACGGCCGTGCGAGGCCGCGGGCCCACCTGCCCGGCGAGGCGGAAGAGGTGCTCACGGCCGTCGGCATCGAGCCCGAACGTGCGCGCGAGCGACGCGAGGACCTGCGCCGAGGGGCGACGGTCCTTGCCCTGCTCCAGCCGGAGGTAGTAGTCGGCGCTGATCCCGGCGAGCTCGGCGACCTCCTGCCTGCGCAGTCCCCGGACCCGGCGGCCACGTCCGGTCTCGAACCCGTGGTCCTGCGGCCGGAGCCGGTCGCGGCGAGCGCGGAGGTAGGCCCCGAGATCGGTCGTCAGGTCGTCCAATGCGTCCCCCTTCCCGTCTCGACGGTAGGGTCGGCGGCCCCGCCGCCGCCACCCGTCGACGACCTAATCCGGTGGGCCGACGTACCTAGGTCGGTGCGACCGCGTGCCGGAGCTGGCCCCCGTGGGGCCACCGTCACGCTCCCCCTCCGCAGCGGTCGGTGCCCGTGGGTCCGCAGGACCCGTCGACGACCGGAGCGGTGCCTCCCGCCCGGAGACGCCGCGGAGCCCGCTCGCGTGCGGACGGATGCTCGTCGAGCTGACCGGGGCGGGGCCACGACAGGCACCGTCGACCCGCCCTAGCGTGTGGCCGTCCCACCTCCACCATCCGATCCAGAGAGGAGCGACGGTGTCAGCACCCACCATCGTGCTCGTCCACGGAGCGTTCGCCGACTCGGCGAGCTTCACTCCCGTCACCCGGGCACTGCTCGACCAGGGGCACCGCGTCGTCGTGCCCGCGGTCCCGAACCGCAGCCTGCTCGGGGACTCCGCCCACGTCCGCTCGATCGTCGAGGGGATCGACGGCCCGGTCGTGCTCGTCGGCCACTCGTACGGCGGCGCGGTCATCACCGTCGCCGGCGCCGCCGAGAACGTCGTCGGGCTCGTGTACCTCGCCGGGTACGCGCTCGACGAGGGCGAGAGCCTCGGCGCCCTGCAGGGCGGTTTCCCGGACTCCGACCTCGCCGCGAACCTCGTGTACACGCCGTTCCCGGTGCCGGGTGGCGAGGACGGCACCGACGTGTCCGTCGCCGTCGACGCGTTCCCGGACGTCTTCGCCGCCGGGATCGACCGGACGACGACCGAGGTGCTCGCCGTCTCGCAGCGTCCGCTGGCCGCCCTGGCCTTCGGCGAGCAGGCACCGGTCGCCGCGTGGAGGACCACGCCGGCGTGGGGCATCGTCTCCGCCGCCGACCGCACGATCAACCCGGACGTGGAGCGGTTCGGGTACCAGCGCGGCGGCTTCCGCGCCGTCGTCGAGCTGGACGCCCCGCACCTCGTCATGCTCTCCCACCCCCAGGACGTCGTCGCGTTCATCACCGACGCCGTCACCGAACTCGACCGGAAGGACCAGTCGTGACCACCGCGAACCCCAGGGGCATCGCCCTCGAACCCGCCGCCCAGGCCTTCGCCGAGGCGACCGCGAACCCGCCGTTCCTCTACCAGCTCAGCCCGGAGGACGGCCGCGCCGCCGTCGACGGCGTGCAGGACTCGGAGATCTGGAAGCCCGAGGTCGACGAGGAGTGGGTCACCGTCGAGGGCGGTCCGACCGGCTCCGTCCGCGCCCGTGTCGTCCGGCCGAAGGGCGCCACCGGCGTCCTGCCCGTCGTGCTCTACACGCACGGTGCCGGCTGGGTCTTCGGTGACGCCCACACCCACGATCGCCTGGTCCGCGACCTCGCGGTGGGCACCGGTGCCGCCGTCGTCTTCCCCGAGTACGACCGCGCCCCGGAGCACCGCTACCCGGTGCAGAACGAGCAGTCGTACGCGGTCGCGCAGTGGGTCGTCCAGCACGGCGCCGAGCACGACCTGGACGGCAGCACCGTGGCGATCGCCGGCGACTCGGTCGGCGGCAACATGGCCATCGCGCTGAACCTCATGGCAGCCGAGCGCGGGGACGTGTCCTTCCGCGGGGCGGTCCTGTTCTACCCGGTGACCGACGCCTCCTTCGACACCCCGTCCTACGAGGAGTTCGCCGAGGGGTACTTCCTGGCCCGCGACGGCATGCGCTGGTTCTGGGACCAGTACACGACGAGCGAGGAGGACCGGGCGCAGATCACCGCGTCCCCGCTCCGCGCGACCGAGGAACAGCTCGCCTCGTTCCCGCCCACCCTCGTGATCACGGGCGAGGCGGACGTGCTCCGTGACGAGGGCGAGGCGTTCGCCGCGAAGCTCCGTCGCGCCGGCGTCGAGGTCACCGCCGTCCGGTACGGCGGCATCATCCACGACTTCGTGATGGTGAACAGCATGCACGACACCCCGCAGGCCCGGGCCGCGGTCGCCCAGGCGGTCGCACACCTGTCCGCAGCACTGCAGCACTGACCGGGTGCGGGGCGACCGGCCGCCCGTCGGTCGCCCCGCACCGACCACCCGACACCGAGAGGCCACCGATGCCCGGAACCACGCCCACCGCCGTCCTGATCCACGGCGCGTTCGCCGACTCCTCGAGCTGGAACGCGGTCGCCGCGCAGCTCACCGCCGAGGACGTCGACGTCGTCGCGTTCGCCAACCCCCTGCGCAGTGTCCGCGCCGACGCCCGCGCGCTGCAGGACCTCGTCCGCTCCCTGGACCGCCCCGTCGTCCTCGTCGGCCACTCCTACGGCGGCATGGTCGCGACCGAGGCAGCAGCCGACCTCGACGCCGTCACCGCCCTCGTCTACGTCGGCGCCTTCGTCCCCGCGCCCGGCGAGAGCGCCGGCGACCTCGCCGGCCGGTTCCCGGGGAGCACGCTCGGCGAGACCCTGCTGCCGACGCCGCTGACCGACGGCGGTGTCGAGTTCCGCATCGACCCGACGCGCTTCCGCCACCAGTTCGCGCACGACGTGGGCGAACCCGAGGCAGCCGCCATGGCGATCGCGCAGCGTCCCGTGACGGAGGCCGCCCTCGGGGAGCCGCTCGGAGCCTCCCGTGCGGCCTGGTCGTCCCTGCCCGCGTGGAGCGTCTTCGGGGAGGACGACCGGAACATCCCGGTCGCCGCACACCGGTGGATGGCGGAGCGCGCCGCGTTCGTCGAGGCGACCGAACTGGCCGGCGCATCGCACGCGATCGCCGTCTCGCAGCCCGACGCCGTCGCCGCCGCGGTGCTCGCCGCGGTCCGGCACGACTCCTGACCGTGGAGGACCTGCCCGACGCGCGCGAGTCCGCCGACCACCTGCCCGACCGGCCGAGCGCCTTCTTCAGCGCCCTGTTGACGGAGCAGTTCATCCTCGAGTCGGCGCGGAACGCGACGGTGTCGGAGTCCGGGACGCGGGCATCGATCTACCTGACGACCCTGTCGAGCAGCCTGGTCGCCTTCGGCTTCCTCGCGGACACCGCGTTCGCCGTCGTGTTCCTCGCCGCGGTCCTGCCCATGGTGTTCCTGCTCGGCGTGTTCACGTACGTACGGCTGGTCGAGACGTCCCTCGAGGACGTCGCGGCGCTCGCCGCCCTGCAGCAGATCCGTCGGTACTACCGGACGATCCTGCCGGGAGGCGCGCGGTACTTCCCGATGCCGACCCGCGGGCACGCACCGAACGAGATGCTCGACATCGGTGGCACCGCGTCGTGGCGGCGGGTGTTCTCGACGCTGTCGTCGGCGATCGGCGCCGTGAACTCGGTCGTCGCCGGCGCCGGGGTCGTGGCGCTGCTGTCACATGTGACGACGACGCCGCTCGCGGTGACCGGGGGCGTCGTCGTGGTGGTGGTGCTGCTGGTGCTGCACGGGCTGTTCCAGGAGCGGCGGTACGCACAGCTGCCGGCGATCGTGCGGGCGGCGCGGGCCGCGTCGGCCGAGGACGGGCCCGCCCCGTGGTGAGCGAGCCCGTCCGCTGGGTGGCGTCTACTGCAGGCGGATGCTGTCGAGTTCGGCGTACCCGGTCCCGCCGCCGAAGTTCGGCGAGCCCTTCGCGAGTCGGATCACGTTGTACCCGGCCTTCAGCTGCACCGTGACGTCGACGCTGCCGGTGGGGTTGCCCCAGCCGGACGTGGTCGGCGGGTAGCTCACCGTCGAGAACGCGCCCCCGTTGTAGGCGAGCCCCTGCGTGGCGGTCGTACCGGTCCCGTTCGCGTACTTGACCGTCATCGTGTACGACCTCGCGGTCGGCACGTCGACGAGGAAGTCCACGAAGCTGTCGGTCCGGACGTCACCGGAGTTGTCGATGCGGCCGACGTAGCCGCCGTTCGAGGCGGTGGACGAGGACAGGCGGCTGGCGTTGACGACGGTCGCGTTCTCCGCCTCGTACGTCTGCTGGTAGGTGGGTACACCGGTCGTCGGCGTGATCAGCAGCTGGTAGGCGGCGACCGCGTCCATGTTCGACACCGGGACGCTGATCGAACCGTTGACGACGCTGTAGGTCGTGGTCGAGACGAGGTTCGGGGCGGCCTGGTTCGTCTTCCGGCCCGTGGTGTTCGTCGACGAGAGCTGCACCGAGACCTGGCTGCCGAGGCCGGCGAGCCCGTTCACCCGGACGGTGTTCGTGCCGCTGTCACCGCCGAAGACGACGTTCACCTGCTTGCGGCTGGCGTCGTACGAGGCGACGCCGTCGAGGTAGGACTGCGGCACGGTCTGGACGACGTTGCCCGACTGGTCGCCGTACCACTTGTAGGCCCAGTAGGACGCGGTGGGCTGGTTGTCGTACAGCAGCCCGTCCATCGTCCCGGCCTCGTACCAGTACGCGCGCTCGGCGTCGTGGATGCCCGCCCGCTCGAACGCGGCCATGTAGTGCACGCCGATGCTCGGCTGGTCGACCTGGCCCGGCGAGGCGTACTCGTTGATCGAGATCGGGATGTGCGGCAGCCCGAGGGAGTCCTCGATGCCGCGGAAGTCGGCGACGTGTGCCTGCACGTCCTGGTAGCTGAAGTCCCCGAGCTCGTGCCAGACCGCGACCGACGGCAGCGTGTTCGTGTTCTTCGCGTTCGTCATGAACCCGACCATGAAGTCGTGGCTGTACGCGCTGGCGCCGGGTCCGATGATCGGCGTCAGGGTGTCGATCGCGCGGATGTCCCGGTACGTCCGCGTCCATGCGTTCAGGTACGTGCCGGCGTTCGGGTCGTTCTTCGTGCTCTCGGCCCAGTTGGCGTCGGGCTCGTTCCAGATCTCGTACCCGGCGATGTTCGTGGTGTTCGTCGCGTTCACCCTCGCGGTGATCATCGTCCGGATCTTCGACTCCCAGTCGGGCCAGCTGACCCAGTTGTACGGGAAGGTGCTGAAGATGTCGGGGAGCCGGAGGTACTGCTGCCCGCCGGCGGCGGTGATCTTGTCCGCGACCTGCAGGCCGTCGCAGCAGGGGCTGGTCGCGCCGTTGCCGAGCTGCTGGGTACCGGGCGGCGGTTGGGTGAAGGTGTTGACGTGCAGCGGGTAGAGCTGGCTGAGCGGTGGCGTGCTGCCGGTGTCGACGCCGTACAACCCGCCGGCGGCGACGTGCGTGACCGGGCGGACGGTGGTGCCGACGTTCACCGTGAGGGTGTTGCCGGCGGCGAAGGCGGGGGCGCCGAAGCCGAGGACCGCGGTCCCGGCGACGACCGCGGCGAGGACCGCTGCGGTCCGGCGCGGTCGGCTCCGAGGCTGCTCGGTCCGGACTGGTGGGCGAAGATGCGTCATTGCTTCCTCCTCGTGGCGCTCCGGGTGGTCCCGGAGCGGTGGTGTGGTCACTCCGCGGTGCCCGCGGCGTGTTTGTGGAGCCGACCGAGGCGTTCCGCCTCGGTGTTCCGCTCGTAGCCCAGGTAGGCGATGACCGCGAGGACGCGGTGCCGGTTCACCGGTCGCACCGTCTCCGGGCAGTTCAGGACGCGGGACACGGTCTGGTGGGACACCCCGGCGACGAGCGCCACGTCGTAGATCGTCGGCTTCTCGGAGCCGTCGAGCGCCATCGCTCCTCCTCTCGTGGCCGATCCGGCCGGACCGCGTCGCGCTGCGCTGGTCGCGCTGGTGCGGGGCGGACGGGAGGCGCGGTGCGGCTCCCGTCCGCGGCTCGCCTACCCGACGGGCAGGAAGACCCGCATCGTGGACGGACCGCGGTTGCCCCACGTTGCGTACGGCACCAGGCGCACCTCGCGGGGGCCGTCGACCGACAGCGTGTCCGGCCCGGCGCCGTAGGGCAGTCCGTCGGGCTCCGGGAGCGAGCGCGTCCGGACGGGCAGACGCACGTCGTCCGCACCGTGGTCGGCCGGTTCGACTCCGGCCGGCACCACGACGTCACGCACGTCGACCCCGGCCTCGAGGGACTCGATGGCGTAGACCAGCGGACCGCGCTCGATCGCGACGGTGCCGCGGACGGCGTCGATGCGGGGGTCGGGGACCGTGACGCGGGCCTGCACCGGCACGTCGAGCACGATGCGGTCCCCGGCGGTGAACACCCGCCGTACCGTGACGGTGTCGCCGCCCACGGGTACCGCCTGGTCCACCACGTCGAGCGTGGTGCCGGACGCCCAGGACGGCACCCGCAGGCGGAGGGCGACCGGGCCGCCGGAGTCGGCGGTCGCGACGACCTCGACCCGGCCGGCGTGCGGCCAGCCCGACCGCACGGAGAACGCCGCACGGGCGCCGTCGCCCACCACGGTGTCGACCTCGTAGTCGCCGTACTGGTGCAGCTGCAGGCCGTCGTCGCTGACGGTGGCGAACACGGTCTGCACGCTCGCGAGCGTCCGGGACAGGTTCGTCGGGCAGCAGGACACCTCGAACCACGGGGCACGCAGGCTCGACAGCGCGCGGCGGCTCACCTCGTCCTCGGGCGGCACCGTGCCCGCGACCCGCTGGTGCATCGTGTTGGCGTAGAAGAACGCCCGGCCGTCCTCGCGCGGGGCGACCATGACCGCGTTGTAGAGCGTCCGCTCGATCAAGTCGGCGTACTTCGACTCCCCGGTCTCGAGCAGCAGGCGCCACGACAGCATGTTCGACGCGATCGCCGCGCACGTCTCGCCGTACTCGCGGTCCGGCGGGAGCTCGAAGTCGGCGCCGAACGCCTCGTCCTGGTGGTGCGCCCCCATCGCACCGGTCAGGTAGGTGCGCTTGGCGACCGTGTTCGCCCACTGGGTCTCGACCGCGCGGAGCAGCTCGGCGTCGCCGGTCTCGACGGCGACGTCGACCGCGCCCGCGGCCAGGTAGAGCGCCCGGACGGCGTGCCCCCGCAGGACCTCGGCGTCCCGGACGGGGACGTCGTCCTGGAAGTACTCCTGGCCGTACTCGATCGGCGCGAGCAGACCGTGACCGCGTCGTTCGACGAACGTCCGCGCCAGCTCGACGTACCGGTGGTCGCCGGTCGCCCGGCCGAGCTCCACGAGGGCCGGCTCGATCTCCGGGTGCCCGCACACCGCCTCCCGTCCGCCCGTCCCGAACACGTCGACGAGGTGGTCGGCGAGGCGGACCGCCACGTCGACGAGCTGCCCGCCACCGGCGGTGCGCAACCGGGCGACCGCAGCCTGCAGCAGGTGCCCCATCGAGTAGAGCTCGTGGCCCCACTCCATGTCGGACCACCGGGGCCGCTGCCACGGACGACCGAAGGCGGTGTGCAGGTACCCGTCGGCGTCCTGCGCCCCGGCGACCCGCTCGACCAGGCGGTCGTACCGCTCGGCGAGGTCGTCGTCGGGCTGCGCGCCGAGCTGCCACGCCATGGCCTCGAGCAGCTTGTACACCTCGGAGTCGACGAACTCGATGCCGGCGTGGTCGAACGGCTGCCCGGTGGCGGCGGCGTCGAAGTTGCCGGTCCAGCCGATGCGCTCCATCCAGGTCTCGCAGTGCCGGATCACGGTGTCGGCGTTGCGCTGCTGCCAGTCGGCCCAGTAGCCGCCGGTCAGGCGCAGGTCACCGAGCGGCAGGGGGCGGAGCGCGCCGGTCGAGGGCACGACCGGACCGGCCGCGACGGTGGTGTGGGTGATGGTCACGATGTCCTCCTGGGACGTACGGGTACGGGTGCGTCAGTCCTTCACGGCGCCGGCGGTGACACCGGCGGCGACGTAGCGCTGGGCGAGGACGAGGAGCACCGCGGCGGGGATCGACGCGACCACGGCGGTGGCCATGATCGAGTTCCACTCCTGGTTGTTGTTGCCGATGTAGGCGTAGATGCCGAGGGTGATGGGCTTCGCGTCCCCGCCGCCGTCGAGCGTGTTGGCGAACAGGAAGTCCGACCACGCCCACAGGAAGCTGAAGAGCGAGACCGTCACCACCGAGTTGCGGCTGACGGGCATGACGACCGCGGTGAACGTCCGCCACGTGCTCGCGCCGTCGATGCGGGCCGCGTTGAGCAGCTCGTCGGGGATGCCGCGCATGAACGCCGTGAAGATGAGGACCCCGAACGGCACCGCGATCGTCGAGTCGGCGAGGATGAGTCCCCAGACCGTGTCGAGGATCCCGAGCTGCACGTAGATCGTGTAGAAGCCCATCGCCATGATGATCGCGGGGATCATCTGTGCGATGAGGAGCACGAAGCTCATCGCACCGCCGCCGCGCGGGCCCAGCTTGGCGAGCGAGTACGCGGCCGGGGCGGACAGCGCGAGCGTGAGCACCACCGTGCCGAGGCCGACGAGCAGGCTCGTGCCGAGGAACGGCAGCTGCTGGCCGAGCACCGTGGTGTAGCCGTGCAGGGTCCCGTCGATCGGGATCAGGTTCGGCGGGCTCTTCCGCATGTCCTGGTCGCGGGTCAGCGAGACGTTCACCATCCAGTAGACGGGGAACAGCATCACGGCGGTGAGGACGATCCCGAGTGCGGTCCGCCACCAGCGCTTCGCTGCGGTCGGTGTCGCGGTGGTGCGTCCGCGACCGCTCGTCGTGCGGGTCGTGACGGCTCGGGTGACGGTCGTGGTGGCCATCTCACACCTCCAGGCGGCGCTGGACGCGCGCGTAGACCAGGCCGACGACCAGGGCGATGACGATGAGCACGTTGCCCACGGTCGCGGCGGAGCTGAAGTCGGGCAGGAGCGATCCGAAGCCCAGTTGGTAGGACCAGATGGCGAGCGTGGTGGACGAGCCGGAGGGGCCGCCCTTCGTCATGATCCAGATGATGTCGAAGACCTTGAGCGTGTAGACGAAGCCGAGCAGCAGGGTGATCGCGGTGACCGGGCGGAGCAGCGGGAACGTGATCCGCCAGAAGCGCTGCCAGCCGTTCGCTCCGTCCAGGGACGCCGCCTCGTAGAGCTCCCCCGGGATGCCCTGCAGGCCGGAGTACATGATCACGAGGTTGAACGGGATGCCGATCCAGATGTTCGCGACCAGGACCGCGACGAGCGACCAGTCGGGCGAGGTCAGCCAGTTGATCTGCCCGATGCCGACCGCCTCGAGGAACGCGTTCACGATGCCCGAGTCGCTGTTCATCATCCACGACCACGTGCTGGCGGACACCAGCAGCGGCAGGAGCCACGGCACGAGGAACAGTGCGCGCAGCAGCCCCGACAGCGGGAAGTGGTCGTGGAAGAACACCGCGAGGGCCAGCCCGAGGGCGAACTGCACGACGATCGACACGAGCACGAAGACCGTGGTGTGCCAGATCGCCGGGCCGAAGGTGGCGTTCGAGAACACGTCGACGAAGTTCTGCAGGCCGACGAAGGGGGCGTTGCCGGAGACGAAGGACGCCACCGTGTAGTGCTTGAGGCTCAGCTCGATGTTCTTCCAGAGCGGGTACGCGTAGAAGAGCACGAGGTACAGGGCCACCGGGGCGAGGAACGCCCAGGCCGTGAGCTGCGCTCTCCGCTGCGCGTGCGCGCGGCGGCTCCGGGCCGAGGAGGCGGTGTCCTCGGCCCGGGGACGCGCAGCCGACGGTCGCAGTGACGTCGTGTCGGTCGTCATGGTCGTGTCGGCTTCCGTTCGGTGGTGCGGGTGGTGTCGGTGCTGGACGTCGCCGGCGGCTACTTCTGCAGCTTCGAGTCGACGGCCTGCTGGGCCGCCTGCAGGGCGTCGGACGTCGACGCCGAACCGGACTCGGCCTTCTGCACCGCGGTCCAGAGCTGCTCGGAGATCACCGGGTACTTCACGCCGAGGTTGTCCCCGGTCCGAGCGCGGGCAGCACCGACGGCTTCGACCCAGGTCTTCAGGTCGGCGTTGCCGGACAGCTGCTGCTGCTGGAGGTCCTTCGACGCGGCGATGTAGTTGAGCGTGTTGTCGGTCTTCACCACGTCGTCACCGGACGACAGGCACTCGACGATCTTCTTCGTCGTCGCGTACCGGGCGTCGTCCTTCTGCACCGGGATGGTGAAGAACTCGCCGCCGGTCGGGACCGGAGCGGCGCCGCCGTCCTTCGCCGGGATGGTGATGACGCCGGCGCCCATCTCCTCGGCCGCGTCCTTCTGCCACGTGCCGTTCTCGCCGAAGGCGAAGTCGCCCGACTGGAACTCCTGCCAGCTGGTCGTCTGGGTGTTCTGGATGACCGAGTTCGGCGCGTAGCCCTCGTCGATCCAGCCCTTCCAGAGGTCCAGCGCTTCTTCCGCCTTGGCGGAGTCGAGCTTGGTCAGGTCGGCATCGGCACCCCAGAACCACGGCAGGAACTGGAACGAGCCCTCCTCGGTGTTGATGCCCGAGAACGTGATGCCCTTCTTCCCGGCCGCCTTCACCTTGGCGAGTGCCGCGGTCAGCGAGTCCCAGTCCTTCACGGACGCGGGGTCGACGCCAGCGGCCTCGAGCACCTTGGGGTTGTAGTAGAGCGCCAGGGTGTTCGCGCCGATCGGGACGCCGTATGTCTTGCCGTCGATGACGCCGGCGCCGAGGATGTTCTCCGCGATGTCGCCGGTCTTCAGGCCGTTCGTGGCGGTGTCGGTGACGATCCCGGCCTGCGCCAGCGTCGAGACGACCGGGTTGTCGACGAGCAGGACGTCGGGCGACTTGCCCTGCTGCCCGGCGAGCAGTGCCTTGTTCGTCAGGTCCGACGTGTCGTACCCGGTCCGCTTGACGGTGACGCCGGCGTCCTTGCCGCACTGGGTGACGAGCTTGCCCCACGCCGACGAGGCGTCGTACTGGGGGTACGGGTCCCAGAAGGTGTAGGTGCCCTTCGCGGCGTCCGACGAACCGGAGCCGGAGGACTGGGCAGAACATCCGGTCAGACCGGCGACGACGCTGGCTGCTGCCACCAGCGCGCCGATGCGGACAACAGTCTTGGTGCGCATGATCACGGGTTCCTCTCTGAATGCGACGTGATCGCCGTTCGGGTCCGGCTGCGACCGTCCCGACAAGGGCACCCCGTGGGAGAGGAACTCTTCGTCGAGCGGAACCGAAACCGGTTTCGGGAGCAATGTACGAGCACTCTTGCCGCAGTGTCAAGAACTTTCGTAAACTGGTTTCGGAGGGGCTGATGGACGACGAGGATCACCGCACCGCGACGACGGTCGAGACCGTGACACTGGCCGACGTCGCCCGCGCCGCTGGCGTCTCGGTCGCCACGGCATCGAAGGCACTCAACGGTCGCGCGCACGTGAGCGCCCGCTCGCGCGAGGCCGTGCTCGCCGCCGCCGCCGCCCTGTCCTTCACCCCGAACCCGTTCGCACGCGCCCTGAACCGCGCGTCGACCAACACCATCGGCATGCTCACGAGCGACCTCGACAACCGCTTCGTGCTGCCGATCCTGCTCGGGGCCGAGGACGCCTTCGGCGCCGGCTCGCTCAGCGTCCTGCTCGCCGACGCCCGCGACAGCGCGATGCGCGAGCAGCTGCAGCTGCAGTCCCTGCTCACCCGACGGGTCGACGGCGTGCTCATCGTGGGGCGGACGACGAACCCGCGACCCCCGCTCCAGGCGAAGCCCGACGTCCCGGTCGTCTACGTGTACGCCCCGTCGACCGACGAGCAGGACCTGTCCTTCGAGCCGGACAACGAGCTCGCCGGGCGGATCGCCGTCGACCACCTGGTGGCGACCGGTCGGCAGCGCATCGCGATCGTCAACGGCGAGGACACCTACGCCGCGGCGCGGGATCGTCTCCGCGGCGCCGCGACGGCACTCGACGAGCACGGGCTCGAGCTCGTCGGCAGCCCGGGCCGCGTGTTCGGCGAGTGGAACGAGACGTGGGGGCGTCGGGCCACCGAGCGCCTGCTCGAACGCCACCCGGACCTCGACGCGATCGTCGCCGGCAGCGACCACATCGCCCGCGGGGTCATGGACGCGGTGCGGGAGTCCGGGCGGCGGATCCCCGAGGACGTCGCCGTCGTCGGGTTCGACAACTGGGACATCCTGGTCGAGGGCGCCCGACCGCGGCTCACCAGCGTCGACATGGACCTGCAGCAGCTCGGGCGGTTGGCCGCCGGAGCACTCGTCGACACCATCGAGGGGAAGGTGCAGCGGGGGCGCGTGCGGAACCCGGTGTCCCTGGTGGTGCGGGGGTCGACCGTCGCCGGAGCCGACAGCGCCTGATCCGGGGTCGTCCGGCACCGTGACCGGCGCGCGGCGTGCGAGGATCGGCTCGTCGGACAGGGGGTCCGGCGAACGGGGGCACGGCGTGGGCGACACGACCATCGAGCAGACCGGAACGCATGCCTGGGTTCACGTGCTCGGCGCGACGGCGATCGGCCTGGGCGCCGCGCAGCTCGCACGAGCGGCCACCTTCCTCACGCTCTTCACCGGGGTACCCGGCCTCGTGGCGCTGCTGGGCCTCACGCTCGTGACGTCCACAGCGCTCGGTGGTCTGGCGGTCCTCACGACACGGCGGCGTCGGGCGGCGTGGCTCGGCGTGACGGGCATCGTCCTCGTCCCCACGGTCGCCTTGGTCGCGCTGTTGCCCGCGGCACTCGCCGGCCCCGAGCCGACGCTCCCGCTCCTCGCCTTCCCGCCGACGCCGTACCTGGGGGGCGCGGTGGTCGCCGCGGTCCCGGCGATGCTCGCGCACCGCGGGGTCCCTCGGAAGGCCGGCATCGTCGCGAGCACGGCCGCCGCGATCGGGATCGTCGCACTGGTCGTCTCGGTCGGCATCCGGGTCGACACGGGCGACGCGCGAGGCGACCAGCAGGCGATCGCTCGGGCGCAGACCGCCATCGGCGCGGACTTCCGACCCGTCACGATCTCCCCCGACGGGTACGGCTCCGTGTACGAGGCGAACATCGAGAAGCGCCTGCCGGGCTTCCTGCAGGTGTTCTCGTCGCCGGCCGAGAAGGCACACGCCCCGGGGGACACCTCCGGGTCCGACCTGACGGTGGTCACGCTCGCCGCGACGACCCCGCCGTGCGGCCGACCGATCGAGGGCGTCGCCCCCGGTGGTGGTTCCGAGGCGGAGACGTCGTGCAACGAGGACGGCGAGGTCGTGCGACGGACGAGCGAGCACGGCCACGAGGTCGCCGCGGTCGTGGGCGACACGCTCGTGGCCGTCAGCGCCCTCCCGGAGGTCGACGACAGCCTGCTCGAGGCAGCCGTGCGGTCCGCGCGACCGATCGACGACGCGGCGTACCGGCACGTGCTGCTCGGCGACGGCGGCGAGTACACCGACGAGCTCGACGGCAACCGGTGCCCGGTCGTGGGTGCGGCGTGCGGCCCGTCGTCGCGCCGCTGATCCGGACGGGAGGCACGGGGCGGGCCCGCACCGCGCCTCCCGTCCGACGGCACCGGCTCCGGCTCCGCGACACGGATCGCCCGAGCAGGCTGCCGCCCTCGGTCAGGCGGTCGGGCCGAGCGGCAGCGGGTCGACGTGCCCGTCGCGACCGGCGACCACGAGGTCGGCGGGAGCCCCGACACTGAGCGGCGGACGCAGACCGATCAGCGACGCCGCTCGTGCGGACGACGCGCGGACGGCGGTCGGCAGCCGGTCCGGACGACCGTCGACGAAGCGCGCGACGGCGTCCGCCACCGTGATCGTGCTCCCTGCCAGGGACGAGCCGTCCGCCAACCGGGCGACCCCGTCGGCGACGACGACCTCGGAGCCCGCGATCCGGTAGCTGCCGTCGGCACAGCCGGTCGCAGCCATGGCGTCCGAGACGAGCACGAGGCGGTCACCCGCGGCTCCGCGCACGAGGTCGACGGTCACGGGGTCGAGGTGGTGGCCGTCGACGATGCACTCCACGGTGAGCCGCTCGTCCGACAGCGCGACGCCGACCGGGCCTGGCGCACGGTGGTGCAGCGGCGGCATCCCGTTGAACAGGTGCGTGACGAGGGTCGCGCCGGCGTCCACCGCCGCCCGGACCTGGTCGCCGTCGGCGTCGGTGTGCCCGATCGCGACGACGATGCCCGACGCGACCAGCCGCCGGACCGCGTCGAGCGCGCCCGGGAGCTCGGGTGCGAGGGTGACGATCCGGAGCGCTGCGCCGCCGGCGTCCACGAACAGGTCGACCTCGTCGGGGGTCGGCGGGTGCAGCAGCCCGACGGCGTGCGCACCCCGGCGGGCGGGAGCGAGCCAGGGTCCCTCGAGGTGCAGTCCGGCGAGCGTGCCGTCGTCGACGAGCGGTCGGAGGCGGTGCAGCGCCGCGACCGTGTCGGGGACGGTGCCCGTCGCGATCGACGCCACCAGGTGGGCGGTCCCCCGCGCGGCGTGGTGGGCGGCCGCTGCACGGGCCTCGTCGACCGAGCACGAGGCGAAGTCCTGCCCGAGTGCGCCGTGCGCGTGCAGGTCGACGAAGGCCGGCAGGACGGTGCCCGTCACCTCGGTCACGTGGTCGTGCGCGGGTGCCGGACCGGTGCCGACCGCGGCGACCCGGTCACCGTCGACCGCGAGCCAGGCGTCCGGGAGGTCGACCTCGGCGGTGACGATGCGTGGGGCGCGGACGAGGGCCGTCACGCGGTCACCGTCACGGCGTCCGTCGAACCGGCGCGCGCGGAGCCGGACCGCGCCGGGGCGACCAGCACACGGCGGGCGAGCAGCACCGCACCGATGGCGCCGGCCGCATCACCGTGGCGCGCGCCCACCAGCTCGGGGAGCCTGACCCCGGTGAGCCGGTCCGCCACCGCGGCCCGCAGTGGGTCGAAGAGGAGCGGCCCGGACTGGGCGAGGCCGCCGCCGACGATCAGGGTGTGGCAGCCGGCGACCGCCGTCAGCCAGGCCAGGGTGTCGGCGAGCACGTCGACGCAGTCGTCCCACGCCCGTCGGGCCACCGCGTCGCCGTCGAGGACCCGGAGCATCGCGTCGTGGGCACTCGGGGAACCGCTGCGACGCGCGACGGCGCCGGCCGAGGCGACCTCCTCGACCCGGAGGCCCGCGTGCGCGCCGTCCCGGATCCGCACCTGGCCGATCTCCCCGGCCCAGCCACCGCCCGACACGACCCGGCCGTCGACGACCAGGGCGCTCGCGAGACCGGTCCCGACGGGGACGAACGCGACGGTGCCGCGACCGAGCGCGGTGGCAGGATCGGTGGCGAGCGGACCGCCCGGGGTCGCTGCGGGGGTGGCGGCGTGGACCTCGGCGAGCGCGCCGGCCCGGACGTCGTGGCCGAAGGCGAGCGGGACCGCGTCGACGCCTGCCGCACGCAGGGCCCCCTCCACCAGGGCCCGGACCGGCACGTCCCGCCAGCCGAGGTTCACCGAGAGCACCGAACGGCCCCTGTCCTCGTCGACGACCCCGGGGACGACCAGTCCGATCGCCCCGAGGTCGGCCCCGTGCTGCCGTGCGAGCGTCCGCGCCCGCTGCCCCAGCGTCGCGACGAGTCCGGCCAGTGCGACGGCGTGGAGGTCGTCGCGCGGGGTCGGGACGCGCTGCTCCTCGAGCACCCGCCCGTCGTCGGCGACCAGGCGCACCTTGATGCTCGTGCCCCCGACGTCGATCCCGAGCACTGCGCCGTCAGCGGTCATCGCGGGCCCTCCGATCACGCCGACCAGCGCTGATCGGACGCCGTCAGCCTGCCGACCGATCATGATCAGTGCAAACAACGCGCATCATTTCCGCTCACATCGCACGGCAGGCTCGCCCGTAGGATGACGCCATGACCCCGCAGCAGAGGCTCAACGCGCTCCTCGAGCTCGTGAGCGACCGCGGGAACGTCTCGATCGCCGAGATCGGCGAGGCCCTCGGCATCTCCGCTGCGACCGCACGCCGCGACCTCGCGACACTGGCGGACCAGCGGCTCGTCACGCGCACCCACGGAGGGGCCGCAGCACTGGGGGCCGGGTACGAGCTGCCGCTGCAGTACAAGATCGCACGGCAGGCCGAGGCGAAGACCGCCATCGCCCGGGCGACCGCGGCGCTCGTCTCGCCCGGCGACACGGTCGGCCTGAACGGCGGGACGACGACGACCGAGGTCGCGCGGGAGCTCGGCAAGAGCGAGCGCTTCCTCCGCGCCGACGGCGAGTGCGGCATCACCATCGTCACGAACGCGCTGAACATCGGGTACGAGCTGTCCGTCCGCGCCAACGTCAAGATCATGGTCACGGGCGGCGTGGCGCGGCGGCAGTCCTACGAGCTCATCGGGCCGACCGTGCGGGACACGCTCGACGGCTTCGCACTGGACGTCGTCGTGCTCGGCGTCGACGGTCTGACCGGCCAGTACGGCGCGACGACCATGCACGAGGGCGAGGCCGAGGTCAGCAGGCACTTCGCGTCCGTCGGCCGCCGAGTCGTGGTGGTCGCCGACTCGACGAAGATCGAGCGCGCCACCTTCGCGCGCATCTGCCCGCTCGAGCGCATCGACGTGCTCGTCACGGACCAGCCGGTCCCTGCTCCGTTCGCCGCGGAACTGGCATCGGCCGGCGTGGAGCTCGTCGTCGCGAGCTGACCCGACCGATCCGGACCGCACGGATGCGCGGCCGCTCGGATGCGCGGCCGCTCGGATGCGTCCACGGCGCCCCACAGCCCTGCCGTGCGCGTCGACCGCCGGACGTTGCCGACATGTAACAACGTCGGATGAACGCTTCCGTGATCGCGCCGTGCGTGCTTATTGTGCACTCATGATCGATTTGGCATCATTACCGTCACAATCACGCAAGGGAGCGAGATGACCACCACGAGCACACGCCTGCTCCGGGTCGGCGTCGTCGGCATCGGACAGCGCGCAGCCATCGCCGACCACGTGGCCGCCGCGGGCCTGGACGCCGACGGCGTGGACGCGCGGGTCACGGCCGCCGCCGACACGACGCCCGCCGGGCGGGACCGTGCCGCCGCACACTGGCCCGAGGCCGAGGTGGTGGCCGACCACCGGGCCCTGATCGGCACGGACGGCGCACCGAACCTCGTGGACGCGGCGATCGTCACCACCCCGGACTGGACCCACGCCGAGATCGCGACCGACCTGCTCCGCGCCGGCATCGCCGTCTACCTCGAGAAGCCCCTGGCGATCACCGTGGAGGACGCCGACGCCGTCCTGGACACCGCCGCCGAGACCGGCACGCCCCTGTACGTCGGCCACAACTTCCGGCACGCAGCCGTCGTCCGCCTCATGCGCGAGGTCATCGCCCGCGGCGAGATCGGCGAGGTCAAGGCGGTGTGGGTCCGCCACTTCGTCGGCAACGGCGGGGACTACTACTTCAAGGACTGGCACGCCGACCGCAGCCGTGTGAACTCGCTCCTGCTGCAGAAGGCGAGCCACGACCTCGACGTCGTGCACGCCCTCGCCGGTGCGTACACCAGCCGGGTCGTCGGGATGGGGTCGCTCTCGGTGTACGGCGACGTCACGGACCGGCGGGACCGCAGCGACGAGCTCATGACCGACTGGTTCTCGTTCGACAACTGGCCGCCCGCCGAGCAGACCGGGCTCAACCCCGTCGTCGACGTCGAGGACGTCTCGATGGTGATGATGACGCTCGACAACGGCGTGCAGGCGAGCTACGAGCAGTGCCACTTCACGCCCGACTACTGGCGGAACTACACCGTGATCGGCACCCACGGGCGACTCGAGAACATCGGGGACACCGGCGGTGGCGTCGTCAAGGTGTGGAACCACCGCCGTGGGTGGGACGTCGCCGGTGACGTGGAGTACCCGATCGACGGCGTCGAGGACGGCCACGCCGACGCCGATCTCCTCACCATGACCGAGTTCCTCCGCTCCGTCGCGCTCGGTGAGCCGACGACCCTGTCCCCGATCGCGGCGCGCATGGCGGTCGCCGCCGGCGCACTCGCCACCCGCTCGCTCCGCAACGGCTCCGTCCCGCTCGACGTGCCGCCCCTCCCCGAAGCCACCATCCGTCACTTCGCGGCCGCAGCCGGCCACGACGACCCCTCCGGAAGGAACACCCGATGACCCTCCCCTCCCCCCGTCACGGCCGCGGTCGCCGCCGTGCCCTGCTCGGCCTCGCTGCCGCGGTCAGCGCCGTCGCCCTCCTCGCGGGGTGCAGCAGCGCGTCCTCCGCCGGCTCCGACTCCGGGACGGGCACGGTCGCGAAGGACACGAAGGCCGACCTGACCTACGCCGTGTGGGACCAGAACCAGGTCGACGCGATCAAGGCGAACATCAAGGGCTTCAACGAGGAGTACCCGGACATCACGGTCAACGTCGACGTCACGCCGTACGCCAACTACTTCACGAAGCTGCAGACGCAGGGTTCCAGCAACACGCTCCCCGACCTGTTCTGGATGAACGGTCCGAACTTCCAGCTCTACGCGGGCAACGGCAAGCTCGCGCCTATCACGGGAGCGGTGGAGTCGGGCGCGATCGACCCGTCGAAGTACTCGAAGGCGCTCGACGACCTGTACACCTACGACGGGAAGCAGTACGGCGTCCCGAAGGACTTCGACACGATCGGCGTCTGGGTGAACAAGGCCCTGTTCGAGAAGGCCGGCGTGCCGCTGCCGTCGAAGGACTGGACGTGGCAGGACTTCCAGGACACCGCCGCCGAGCTGTCGCAGAAGCTCAAGGGCGACGGCGCGTACGGCGCCGCCGGCGGCATGGACGGACAGACCACCTACTACGACACGATCTTCCAGGCCGGCGGGTCCGTCGTCGACGACGGGAAGTCGGAGTACGACACGAAGGCTGCTCAGGAGGGCATCCGCTTCTGGACGGACCTGATCGCCTCCGGCGCCTCGCCGACGATCAAGCAGTTGATCGACACCACGGCGGACCAGTGGTTCACCTCCGGCAAGCTCGCGATGTACCAGGGCGGCAGCTGGTTCCGGTCGGCGCTGATCGGAACCGACATGGAGCAGGACGTCGTCGTCTACCCGCTGCCGAAGGGCAAGGAGCAGGCGACCGTCATCCACGGCGTCTCGAACGTCGTCGCCGAGGGGTCGAAGAACAAGGCGGCCGCCCAGGCACTGCAGGCGTACCTGGCGAGCAAGCCGGCCCAGCAGCAGCAGGGTGACATGGGCGCGGTGATCCCGGCCTACGAGGGCACGCAGGACGCCTTCACGAAGACGATGCCCGACGCGGACCTGCAGGTCTTCCTCGACGCGGTCGACTACGCGAAGCCGCTGCCGGTGTCGAGGAACACCGCCGCGTGGAACACCCTCGAGACGAACCTGCTGCCGAGCGCCTTCGACGGCTCGCGACCCGTCGACCAGGTGACGGCCGAGCTCGCGAAGGAGATGGACGCCGCGCTCGCCGAGGAGTGACCGTGACGCCGATCGGCCGGGTCCTCCCGGTCGATCGGCGTCGTCCGTCCCACCGGACCCACCTCCCCGCACCCACACCCGCACCCCCTGATCCGCCCGCCCCGGCGTAGGAGCGACCCGATGACGACCACCACCCGGCAGACGACGGCGACCCGGCCGTCTCCGCCGTCCCGACCCCAGCACGACGATCGGCCGCGATCGACCCGTGCCCACCGCACCGACGGCATCTGGCCGTGGTTGTTCGTGCTCCCGCTGCTGATCGGCGTCGGCACGTTCTTCATCTGGCCGATCCTGCAGACCTTCTGGTACTCGTTCACGAGCTGGGGTGTCTTCGGCGGCGCCACCTTCACCGGGCTCGCGAACTACGGCCGCCTGCTGACCGACCCGCAGCTGTACCAGTCGCTCGTCAACACGATCGTCTACACGGTGATCGTCCTGCTCGGCATCCCGATCGCGGTCTGGCTCGCGAGCCTGCTCAACACCCCGGGCCTGCGGTTCGCACAGTTCTACCGGGTGCTCTTCTTCCTGCCCTACGTGGCGATGCCGGCCGCGATCGCCCTGGTCTGGCGCATCATGTTCAACGGCGACTTCGGCATCGTGAACTGGTTCCTCGGCCGCTTCGGGATCGACGGCCCGTACTGGATCTCCACCCCGGGCTTCGCGCTCGTCGCGGTGTCCCTCGTCGGCCTGTGGTCGTCGCTCGGGTTCTCGATGATCATCCTCGGCGCCGGGCTGAAGGACATCCCGCCCGAGCTGTACGAGGCGGCCGAGCTCGACGGTGCGAGCCGCTGGCGTCAGTTCCGCTCGCTCACCGTGCCGTTGCTGACGCCGAGCATCTTCTTCGTGCTGGTGGTCACCACGATCTCGAGCTTCCAGCTGTTCGACCTGCTCTACGCCATCCTCGGCTCCACCAACCCGGTCATCCCGGAGACGATGTCCCTCGTCTTCTACTTCTACAACGCCGGGTTCATCGACAACGACAAGGGCTTCGCGGCTGCCATCGCGATGGTGATCTTCGTGCTCATCGGCATCATCACCGTCGTGCAGTTCCGGGTCCAGCGGAAGTGGGTCCAGTCATGACCGGCATCATCGACGCGCGCGGCAGCAAGGTCGCGGCGGCCACGAGGGCCGCGGGTCGCACCCGCGCACAGGCCGCGTCGCGGCCCGGTCGCCGCGGTGGCAGCCACTGGTGGATCCACGTGGTGCTCGGCATCGGCGGGTTCGTCATGGCGTTCCCGTTCCTCTGGCAGATCATCATGGCGCTGTCCACGAACGCGCAGGTGACCTCGCCGACACCGACCTTCTGGCCCGGTGAGCTGCAGTGGGGCAACTTCGCCCGGGTCTTCGAGCGGCTCCCCTTCCTCGACCAGCTCGCGACCTCGATCTGGGTGACCCTGATCCGCACCCTGGCGCAGATCGTGCTGTGCACGCTCGCCGGCTACGCTTTCGCCCGCATGCGCTTCCGCGGACGCGCGGTCATCCTCGGCATCGTGCTCTCGATCCTGCTGGTGCCGTCGCAGGTCTACCTCATCTCGCAGTACCAGATCGTGCAGGGCCTCGGGTGGCTGGACACCCTGGCCGGCATCGTCGCACCCGGCCTGTTCAGCGCCTTCGGCACGTTCCTCATGCGCACCGCCTTCCGCAACATGCCCGCCGAGCTCGAGGAGGCGGCGCGCATGGACGGCGCGAACCCGTTCCAGACCTTCTGGCGGATCATGCTGCCGCTCGCACGTCCGTCGATCAGCGTGCTCGCGATCACGACGGTGCTGTGGTCGTGGAACGAGCTGCTCTGGCCGCTGGTGGTCTCCACCCGCGCCGAGGACATGCCGCTCGCGGCCGGTCTCGCGACCCTGTCCAGCGACCGGACGATCGACTACCCCCTGCTCATGGCGGCGAGCCTGATGGCGATGGCCCCGGTGCTGGTCCTGTTCATCGTGCTGCAGCGGCGGGTGATCGACGGGCTCGCGTCCTCCGGCCTGAAGTGAGCGGTCGCCGACACGGCCGCACGACGCCGAAGCGCCCCTCGGGATCCGAGGGGCGCTTCGTCGTGCCCGGTGGGACCGCCGGACGGGAGGGACGGTGCCGGGCCGACACGCGCCTCCCGACCGTCCGGACGCACGACGGGAGGCTCGCCACCGACCGGACCCGCGCCTCCCGTCCGGCACACCGCGCCGTCCGGCAGCACGGTGCCGGGCCGACACGCGCCTCCCGGACCGCCCGCACGGACGACGGGAGGCACGGTGCCCGTGGGCACCGTGCCTCCCGTCGATCGTGCCGCTCAGCCCTTCAGGCCGGCCGACGCCATCGTCGCGACGAACTGCTTCTGCGCCACCAGGAAGAGCAGGATCAGCGGCAGCGTCGCGACCACGTTCCCCGCCATCAGCAGCGACCAGTCGGTCCGCCGCGCGCCCTGGAAGTTCGTCAGACCGAGCTGCAGCGTGAACGAGTCCGCGTCGTTGATCGCGACGAGCGGCCAGACCAGGTCGTTCCAGGACCCGAGCAGGGTGAAGATCGCGAGCGTCGCGAGCGCCGGACGGGCGAGGGGCAGGACGATCCGGAAGAACACCTGCAGGCGCGAGCACCCGTCGATCTGGCCGGCCTCCTCGAGCTCGGCGGGCAGGGAGAGGAAGAACTGCCGCATCAGGAAGATGCCGAACGCCGACGCGAGCCACGGCACGATCGCGGCGCCGAGGCTGTCCACGAGGTGCAGCCGCGCGAACATGACGTAGGTCGGGATCATGAGGAGCTGCGACGGGATCATGATCGTCGCGAGGATCGCCAGGAACCCGAACGTCCGCCCCGGGAACCGCAGTCGTGCGAACCCGTAGCCGGCCAGCGAGCACAGCACCAGGTGCGAGACGATCGCGGACGCCGACACGATCACCGTGTTGAGGAGCCAGTGCAGGATGTCCGACTCGGCGAACAGGCGCGTGTAGCCCGACAGGGTGAACTGCGTCGGGAGGAACGACGGCGGGAACTTGTTGATCTCCGACGCCGGTTCGAGCGAGGTGAGGAACATCTCGACGAACGGCAGCAGGAACAGGAGTGCCACCGGTGCGAGCAGGAGGTGCCACGGGCTGAACGGCAGGCGACGTCGACGGCGGGGCGCGGGGCGTCCCGTCGGTGCCGCGACGGCGGACCGCCGGTTCGGGGTCTCGAGGACTCGGGTCTCGACGGTCATCGTGCCGCGTTCCTTCCGGCTCGGCGCTGCACGACCGTGACGATCACGGTCGCGGTGAGGGTGACGAAGAACATGCCGTAGGCGATGGCGGACCCGTAGCCGAACTGCAGGTTCTGGAAGGCCGTCTTCCACAGGTAGTAGACGATCGTCTGGGTGGCGTCGAGGGGTCCGCCGCGGGTGGTCGCGTAGACGAGGTCGAAGAGCTGCACGGCCTGCAGGGTCTGGTAGATCCCGACGAACGCGGTGACCGGCGCCAGCTGCGGCCAGACCACGCGCCAGAAGGTCTGCCAGGTGTTCGCGCCGTCGATCCGCGCTGCCTCGAGCACGTCGCCGGGGACGTCCTGCAGTGCGGCGAGGTAGATGACGGTCGTGAAGGCCGCCTGCCCCCACAGGGACATGATGACGATCACCACCATCGCCTCGGAGCGGTCCTCGAGCCAGCCCTGCGGCGGCACGTGCAGCACGCGCAGCACGGTGTTGACGATGCCGAACTGCGGGCTGAACAGGTAGGTGGTCAGGATGCCCGTCGCCGCGGCCGAGGCCACGAACGGCACGAAGATCGCCGTGCGGTACAGGCCGATGAACCGGATGCGCCGGTTCAGGGCGACGGCCAGGGCGAGCCCGAGCAGCAGGGACGCGGGGACGAACAGGACCGTGTACAGCAGGGTGTGCACGGCGGCCGCGAGCGCGCTCGCGTCGGTGGCCAGGTCCTGGTAGTTCTCGATGCCGGCGAAGGACGGCGGGCTGAAGCCGTCCCAGCGCTGGAAGGAGAGGACGAGCGCCCAGACCCCGGGGAAGATCGTGAGGCCGAGCACGACCGCCAGGGCCGGGCCGACGAAGCCCCAGCCGGCGAGGCCCTCGCGGGCGGCGGCCGATCGTCGTCGACGCGGCTCCGGGGCGCCGGCAGCGCCGGTGGTCGGACGGGTACGGAGTGCGGGAGTGGTCACGGGGGCCTCCTAGCCCTGACGGAGTGCCTTGTCGGCGGCGACGGTCGCCTGCCGGAGTGCCTCGGCCGGTTCGCCCTCGCCCTGCAGCACGCGGGACACCGCGTCGCCGAAGGCCTCGGACAGGCCGTTGTAGCCGGGCAGGGTCGGACGGACCTGCTTCGCGTTCGCGGAGTTCGCCTGGATGACGTCGAGTCCGGGCAGGGCTGCGACCTGCTCCCGGAAGGCCGGGCTGTCGGCCTCGCTCGACCGCAGCGGCAGGTTGCCGACAGCGACGTTGAACCGTTCGTCCTGCGCGGGCGAGGTCAGCCACTTCGTGAAGTCCTTCGCCCAGTACGCGCGGTTCACGTCGTGGTTGTCGAACAGGGTCCAGAGGTCGGGTCCGGACACCGTCTGGTGGTCGCCGTCCGTCCCCGGGAGCCGCACCACGCCGTACGACGTCCCGGCGGTCTTCAGGGCGGAGAGCTCCCACGGACCGGAGGTGATCATGCCGACGCGGTCGCTCTCGAACAGCTGCGCGAACTTGGTGTCCGTCTGGTCGAGGTACACGCTGCGGTCGGTCACGGCCATGGACCGCATGAACGACAGGGCGTCGACGCCGGCCTTCGAGTCGAACGCGGCGTGCTCGCCGTCCTCGGACAGGATTGAGCCGCCGTTCTGCCAGAGGTGCGGCCACATCTGCCAGGTGGTCTCCTCGCTGCCGGACACCGAGTAGCCGTAGCCGAAGGTCTGGCTGTCCCGGTCCGTCAACGCCTTCGCGGTGCGACGGAAGTCCGACCAGTCCCAGTCCGCCGTCGGGTACGGCTCGCCGGCGGCGTCGAAGACCGTCTTGTTGTAGAAGAGCGAGATGTTGTCGACGACCGCGGGGAAGCCGATCACCTTCCGCCCGGTCGGCTGCGCGGTCCCGCGGGCCGCCGGGGAGAACTCGTCCCAGTGCGTTTCCGGGTCCTCGGCCTCGGCGCGCAGGTCGAGCGTCCGCCCGGACCGTTCGAGCTGGCTCGCCCACGACCCGAAGGTGTACGAGATGTCGGGTGAGTCGTTCCCGGCGAACGAGGCCGCGAGCTTCTGCAGCAGCTCGTCCGTCGACGAGGCCCCGGAGGACATGTCGATCGTCACGTTCGGGTGTGCGTCCTCGTACTCGTCGACGAGCCCCTGCAGGAGCTTCGCCGCCTCGTCGCTCTGCCCCGACCACATGGTGAGGTGGACCGGTGCGGTGGTGTCGAGCACGGTGGCGCCCTGCGGTGCGCAGCCGGTGAGGACCGACGCGGCGACCGCGATCGCGACGGCGAGTGCCGTGCGTGCGGTGCGACGTCGTGCGGTGCGGCGGCGGGCGGAGCTGGTCCTGGTGCGTGTCACTGCGGACTCCTTCGTCGTCAGTGGTGCGTCGGCCCGCGAGCTCAGATCCCGCGAGCCGGGATCGTCGCGCGCAGCGGTTCCGGCAGCAGGTCACCGTGGGCGACCACGAGGTCGTTGCACAGCTCCCAGATCTGCTCGGGTGTCAGCGTCGACGACGCGTTCGGGTCCATGAGCACCGCCTGCCGGATCGCGACGGGATCGCCCGTCCGCGCGGCGTGCACCGTGAGCTCGTTCACGGAGACGTACGGCCGGTTCAGCGCCGCCGCCTGCACGGGGAGCGCCCCCATCGGGATCGGTGCGATGCCAGCGGCGCCGACGGTGGTCGGGACCTCGACGACGCAGCCCGCCGGCAGGTTGTCGATCAGGCCCGCGTTCGGGACGTTCGCGTGGATCTCGCGCTCGGTGCCGGTGACCAGCGAGTGGATGACCTGCGGGGCGTACTCCGACGCGCCCTCCTCGAGCTGCACGGGCCGGCCGGCCGCCAGGTCGCGCTCGGCTGCCTCGAACTCCGCGACGTTGTCCTCGGAGATGCCGACGTACTCGAGCGGCCGCAGGCGGAAGCGGTCCACCTGCTCCGGCGAGCGGAGGAACCACGACAGGTACTCCGAGGAGTGCTCGCTCGTCTCGGTCGGGTAGAAGCCGACCCGCTTGAAGACCTCGACCCGCACGCGGCGTTCGAGCTCCGGGTCCTGCCGGATGCGCTCACGGAGACGGGGGTAGAGGTCCTCGCCGTCGTGCGTCCACTCGAGCAACCACGACTGGTGGTTGACGCCCGCTGCGCGGAAGCGGGTCTGCTCGACGTCGAGGCCGAGGAGTCCGGCGAGGTCGTGCGCCGTCCAGTAGACGCTGTGGCAGAGCCCGAGCGCGGTGATGTCCGGCGCGACGGTGTTCGCCCACCAGATGTTCATCGCCATCGGGTTCGTGTAGTTGAGCAGGACCGCGTCCGGGGCGACCTCGCGCATGTCCGCGGTCAGCTCCGTGAGGAACGGGAAGGTGCGGAGGGCACGGAAGACCCCGCCGACCCCCGTCGTGTCGCCGATCGTCTGGTGCAGGCCGTACCGCTCCGGGATCTCGAGGTCGGTCCGGGTCGCCGCGATCCCGCCGATCTGCACCATGTCGACGACGAAGTCGGCGTCGGCGAGGGCGCGACGGCGGTCGGTCGTCGCCGTGACGGTGACCGGACGCCCGAGGCGCTCGCTCACCTGGCGGGCGGTGGCCTCGGCGACGGCGAGGCGGCGCTCGTCGACGTCGAACAGCCGGAGGTCCAGCTCGGGGAGGTCGTCGTAGCGGAGGAGGTCGGCGAGCAGCTGTCGGGTGAAGACGACGCTGCCGGCGCCGACGAACACGATGCGGGACACGGGAAGCCCTTCGTTCGGGGTACCGCCGAGGGACGGCGGTCGGAACCACCTGCGGTGGCAGAAGGCACGGAGGGGTGGGAGGGCGCGCTTCCCGACACGGGCTCCTGCGGTGTCCGGGTGCGCGGCCTCGACGGGGTTCGCCGGCCGGGCCCCACGGTAGGGGGCGGCGGACGCGACCACCACGCAGCGTCGTGAAACGCGCAGGACGAGTGCGCGTTCGGGTGCGCAGTGCTCAGGCGATGAGGACCTCGACGCCCGCCGCGGCGATCTGCTCGAGCGCCTCGCGCGGGGCGTGCTCGTCGGTCACCAGGACGGACACGTCACCGATGTCGGCCATCCGTGCCATCGTCTGCCGTCCGACCTTCGACCCGTCGCAGACCACGACCACCCGGTCGGCGTGCGTGACCATCACGCCGTTCGTCCGCGCCTCGGTGTCGTCGTGCGTGGTGACGCCGCCGGCAGCGCTGATGCCGTCCGTGCCGAGGAACGCCGTCGTCACCTTGAAGGCGGAGAACGCCGCCTCGGCCAGGGGGCCGACCGCCTCGAGCGAGGTGGCGCGGAGGGTCCCGCCGGTCAGGATCGTCTTCACCCGGGGACTGCGCGAGACCTCCAGCGCGATGGTCACGGCGTTCGTGATGACGGTCAGGCCGTTCCGGTCGCCGAGCGCCCGCACGACCTCCTGCGTGGTGGTCCCTCCGCTGACCGCGACGGCCTGCCGCCCCGGGGGCAGGAGCCGGGCCGCGAGCCGTCCGACCGCGCGCTTGGCGGCGTCGGCCTCGGAGGCCCGCATCACGACGGGCAGCTCCGGGAGCGCACCCACGGCCTCGACCCGGCCGTAGCTGCGCCGGACGAGCCCGCGTGCCTCGAGCTCGCTGAGGTCGCGGCGGACCGTGGCCGCGGAGACCCCGCAGGCGCGGATCAGCTCGTCCGTGCTCGTCGACCCCTGCTCGCGCACCCGCTCGAGGATGTCCCGCATCCGGTCCCGCCGCTTGCGGCCGACGTCCGGGGTGTCGTTGTCCATGGCCCCATCATGCGCCAGAACGATCACTGCGAATGACCGGAGTGATCGTTACGGCAGCGGAACTGATCGGTCGTTGCCGACACTGAGACCGGACGCGGCGCCGGACGGTGCCGCGTCGGCAGCGCCGCCGACCGCGGCGCACGCACCAGGAGAACCACGTGAACCCCATCACTGCGCTCGTCGCTCGCCACCGTGCCGGATCCGGTGAGGGCATCACCTCGGTCTGCTCGGCGAACCCCTACGTCCTGCGGGCCTCGATGCGCCAGGCGCTCGAGGACGACGCACCCCTGCTCGTCGAGGCGACCTCGAACCAGGTCGACCAGTTCGGCGGCTACACGGGCATGACACCCGCGGACTTCCGCGCGGCGGTGCTCGAGCTCGCCGAGGCCGAGGGCTTCCCGGCCGACCGGCTCGTCCTCGGCGGCGACCACCTCGGCCCGAACACGTGGCAGGAGCGCCCGGCCGACGAGGCCATGCCGCTCGCCGTCGACCTCGTCCGCGCCTACGTCGCCGCCGGGTACACGAAGATCCACCTCGACTGCAGCATGCCGCTGCAGGGCGAGACCGCTCCGCTGACCGACGCGGTCGTCGCCGAGCGGGCCGCGGTGCTGCTCGCCGCCGCGGAGTCCGCCGCCACCGACGCCGGGATCGACCGCGACGGCATCGTCTACGTCATCGGCACCGAGGTCCCGACCCCCGGCGGGGCGAAGGAGACGCTCCACGACCTCGTGCCGACCCCGGCGACGGCAGCGGTCGGCACGTTGGACGTGCACCGCGCCGCGTTCGAGCGCGCCGGGCTCGCCGACGTGTGGCCGCGCGTCGTCGCCCTCGTCGTGCAGCCCGCGGTCGAGTTCGACCACCTGCAGGTGATCGACTACGTCCCCGAGGCCACGGCCGCCCTGCAGGAGGTCATCGAGGCGACGCCCGGACTCGTGTACGAGGCGCACTCGACCGACTACCAGACGCCCGAGGCGCTCCGTGCCCTGGTCGACGACCACTGGGCGGTGCTCAAGGTCGGCCCCGGTCTGACCTTCGGGCTCCGCGAGGCGCTCTTCGCCCTCGACGCCCTCGAGTCGGAGCTCGTACCGGACGGCACCGCCACCGACCTGCGCGGCGTCGTCGAGCGCCGCATGCTCGCCGAGCCGGGCCGGTGGGAGCGCTACTACGAGGGCGACGAGCACGAGCGGCGCATCGCCCGCACCTACAGCTACAGCGACCGCATGCGCTACTACTGGCCGGACCCGGAGATCACCGCCGCGACCGAGGCGCTCCTGCACCGCCTCGACGAGGTCGGCATCCCGCTCCCGCTGCTGAGCCAGTACCTGCCGGTGCAGTACGAGCGGGTCCGCGAGGGCCTGCTGCCGAACCGCGCCGAGGACATCGTGCTCGACCGGGTCCGCGACGTCCTGCGCCCGTACGCCGCCGCCGTCGCCCCGCGCGAGCGTCTCGCCGAAGCGGCCGCCACCACCACCAGCAAGGAGTCCCTGTGACCACGACCGCCCCCGTCCGCGCCGACGAGACCGCGACCCACCGCGAGATCCTGCAGCAGCCCGACAGCTGGCAGCGCCTCGTCGCGTCGCTCGACGACCGCCGTACCGCGCTCGACGCCTTCCTGCAGCCGCTGCTCGCCGACCCGGACCTGCGCATCGTGCTCACGGGGGCCGGCACCTCGGCCTTCGTCGGGGACATCGCGAGCGTCGACCTCCGCCGCCACCTCGGCCGTCGCGTCGAGTCGATCGCCACGACCGACATCGTGGCCGACCCGCACGGCTCGCTCGGCGACCCGGGCCGGGTGCTCCTGGTCTCCTTCGCCCGCTCCGGCAACAGCCCGGAGAGCGTCGCGGCGACCCGCGTCCTCGACGACGTCGCGCCCGGTGCGCGCCACCTGGTCGTCACCTGCGACCCTGCGGGCTCCCTCGCCCGCGAGCACCGCGGGCAGGACCGGTCGTTCGTCCTCGACATGCCGGCCGAGACGAACGACACCGGCTTCGCGATGACGTCGAGCTTCTCCACGATGCTCCTCGCCGTCCTCCTGGCCTTCCGGCCGGAGCTCGTGGCGGGCACCGGCGCGCTGGTCGCGGCGGCGCGGACGATCGCCGGCCTGGAGGCACGGATCGCCTCGCTCGCCGAGGACACCGAACGCGTCGTCTACCTGGGCAGCGGCGCGCTGCAGGGCCTGGCACGCGAGTCCGCGCTGAAGCTGCTCGAGCTCACCGCGGGCGGGGTCGTGTCGTTCTTCGACACCCCGCTCGGCTTCCGGCACGGCCCGAAGGCCGTCGCGGGTGCACACACCCTGGTGGTCGTCTACGGCTCGGCCGACCCGTACACGGCGCGGTACGACGCGGACATCCTCCGCGAGCTGCGCGGGGACGGGACCGTGCGGGTCGTCTCGGTCGGCGGAGACGCGGACGACGAGCGTTCCTTCCCGCTCGACGGCCTGGCGGGGCTCGACGACGCGTTCCGCAGCGTCGCCCTGGTCGGCTTCGCGCAGCTCCTCGCCCTCGCGACGTCGGTCGCGCACGGCTGCACGCCGGACAACCCGTTCCCGGGCGGCACGGTCAACCGCGTCGTGCAGGGCGTGACGATCCACGACCACCGCGGGGGAGTCGCGCGGCCATGACGGTCTTCCTCGGCATGGACGGCGGTGGCACCAAGACCGCGTTCCTGCTCACCGACGGCGAGGGCACCACGCTCGCCGAGTCGCGGCAGCCGACCTCCTCCTGGTTCGACGCGGGGACCGGACTCGTCGGCGACGTCGTCCGTACGGGCGTCGGCGCGGTGACGTCGGCGGCCGGCATCACCCCGGCGGACATCACGTTCGCGCACTTCGGCATCCCCGGACACGGGGAGTCGAGTCGGGACACCCCGGTGCTCGACGCCCTCCCCGCCGCGGTGCTCGGACACGACCGGTACTCCTGCGGCAACGACATGGTCGGCGGTTGGGCCGGTTCCCTGGCCGGGCGGGACGGCGTGAACGTGATCGCGGGCACCGGGTCGATGGCCTACGGCGAGCGCGACGGCACCGCCCACCGCGTCGGCGGCTGGAGCGAGGTGTTCGGCGACGAGGGGTCCGCGTACTGGGTCGCCGTCCAGGGGCTCAACGCCTTCTCGCGGATGGCCGACGGCCGACTGCCCCGGGGTCCGCTGCACGCACTCGTCCGCGAGCGGGTCGGGGTGACCGAGGACCTCGACCTGATCGGCGTCGTCATGGACGAGTGGGGGGCGGACCGCGGGACCGTCGCCGACCTGGCGAAGGTGGTCGTCGCGGCCGCCGACGCCGGCGACGACGCGGCTGCCGAGATCCTGCACCGCGCCGCAGCCGAGCTCACGACCCTGGTCGGCACGACGGTCCGCGCGCTCGGTTTCCCCGCCGGCGAGACCGTTCCGGTGTCGTACTCCGGCGGGCTCTTCCGGGCGCCGCGCTTCCGCGAGGCGTTCGCCAGCGCCCTGTCCGCCGAGGACACGACCCTCGAGCTCGTCGAGCCCCGCCACGATCCGACCGTCGGCAGCGTCCTGGTCGCGATGCGTCGGGCCGGGGCACCCATCCCCGAGCGGTTCGCAGCGGACACGAGCCCGACGATCACCGCGGTCGCCGCCGCGTCCTGACACAGCACGCCGACACCGCGCACACCGACACCGCGAGGAGCCCGCAGTTGCAGTTCACGTTCGAGTTCGACGGCCTCCGGGTCCCCGCGAACGTCTCCGGAACACCCCGCCGGACGGCGGACGGGTGGATCGTCCCCGCGGGGCCCGTCGCGCTGCTCCACACCTTCGGCGCCGCAGCCGAGTTCTACCGGCACGGCTGGAACTCGTGGAGTCCGAGCGGATGGACAGGTGTCGACGGCGACACCATCGGGATCAAGGACAGCCCCGAACGGCTGCTCACCGCCGACGACGCTGCGAACGAGACACCGCACGCACACTCCGGCAGTGCCGTGGGCGCGGTGACCGGTCCGGACGGCGGGACGTTGCTCGTCGGGGCGCTCGGGCTCGGCACCCCGCGGGTCGGCGCCGACCGCAACGTCCTGTGGGCGAGGAGCGAGCACGACGACGCGGAGTGGTTCGTCGCGTACGGCGCCGAGCAGGACGTCTTCGCCGCGTACGCCGACCGGGTCGCCGAGCGGCTCGGTCGCCGGACCGCCCGCGCCGGCACCGTGTGGAGCAGCTGGTACTCGTACTACGAGGACATCACCGAGGACCGGATCGCGCGTGCGGCCGCCGACCTCGAGGGGTACCCGGTCGACGTCTTCCAGATGGACGACGGGTGGGAGCCGATCGTCGGCGACTGGACGGCCGGACCGGACTTCCCGAGCGGGATGGCCGCGACGGCGCGGACCATCGCGCGCCACGGCTTCCGCCCGGGCATCTGGCTCGCGCCGCTGATCGCCCTGCCCGGATCGACGATCGCCACCGAGCGCCCCGACCTGCTCGTGGCCGGTGACGACGGCCGTCCGCTCGTCTCCGGGTACAACTGGGGGTCGTACTACCACTCGCTCGACACGACGAACCCGGAGGTGCTCGACCACCTCCGCGGCGTGTTCGACCGGATCACGACGGACGGCTACGGCTACCTGAAGCTCGACTTCATGTACGCCGGGGCGATCGCCGGACACCGACACGTCGACCTGCCCCGCGAACAGGCCTACCGGCAGGCGATCGAGCACATCCGGGCCACCGTCGGCGACGACGTCTACCTGCTCGGCTGCGGCGTCCCGATGATCCCCTCGGTCGGGGTGTTCGACGGAGCCCGTGTCGGACCGGACGTCGCGCCGTTCTGGGACAACGCCGAGCGGGTGGGCGACCCCTCCGGCGAGGGCGCCCGCAACGCGCTGGTGGCCTCGGTCAACCGGGTGTGGATGCGGCGGCTGTACGAGGTGGACCCCGACTCGGTCTACTTCCGCAGTGAGCGCAACCTGCTCGGCGCGGACGAGCGTCGGGCCCTGCAGGACACCGCGGCCGTCCTCGGGTTCCGGTCGACGTCCGACCCGGTCGACTGGCTCCGACCGGAGGAGCGTGGCGAGGCCGCCGACTGGCTCGGCGGCAGCGCGGTGGTCGAGCAGGTCGGCCGGTACGTCTTCCGCGTCGACGACCGGATGATCGACCTCACCCCGTACGTCACGGGCGAGCACGCGGTCGACGCGGCGTCCTCCATCGGCTGACCGGCTGGCGGTCGTCGTCCCTCAGACGGTGACGACGACCTTGCCGGCGATCCGACCGGCCGCGCCCTCGGCGTGCAGCGCCGGGAGCTCCGCCAGCGGGATGCGTCGGGTGACCTCGACGGTGAGCTGCCCGGCGTCGACGAGCGCGACGAGCTCGGCCAGTCGCTGACGGTCCGGCAGGACGAACACCGTCGCGGCGCGGACGCCCCGGGACTCGTCGTCCGGCGTCGCCATGAACGCGGTCGTGCTGACCACGGCCCCGCCGTCACGCACGGCGGCGACGAGCGCCCGGAACCGCTCCGGCTCGATCGGCGCGAGGTTGAGCAGCACGTCCACCTGCTGGTCGAGCGCCGCGAGGACGTCCGTCGTGGTGTGGTCGACGACCTGCTGTGCTCCGGCGGCGCGGACCGCGTCGGCGCTCCGCGGGCTCGCGGTGGCGACCACGTGCACACCGGCACGGACGGCGAGCTGGATCGCGTACTTCCCGACCACGCCACCGGCGCCGTTGATCAGCACGCGCTGGCCCGCCTCGAGGCGCCCCTCGTCGAACAGGGCCTGCCAGGCCGTCAGCGCCACGGACGGGAGCGCCGCGGCGTCCACCAGCGGGACGCTCGTCGGGGCGGCGGCCAGTGCCTCCGCGGGTGTCACGACGTACTCGGCGGCACCGCCGTCGCGCTCCATCGGGAGGAACCCGACCACCGCGTCGCCGACGGCGAGGCCCTCGACGCCCTCGCCCAGCGCCGCGACCGTGCCGGAGACGTCGTACCCGGGCACGTGCGGCAGCTGGACCGGGATCGGCAGGAACCCGCCGCGCATGCCGTTGTCGGCCGCGTTGTAGG
Source organism: Curtobacterium sp. HSID17257 (assembly GCF_003989515.1). GTDB lineage: Bacteria > Actinomycetota > Actinomycetes > Actinomycetales > Microbacteriaceae > Curtobacterium. Next base: position 31,214 of record NZ_RBLU01000008.1, on the reverse strand, counting down.
CGGAGGCGGCGACCTGCACCAGCACCTCGCCCGTGCCCGGCTCAGGGCGCTCGACGTCCTCGGTCCGCAGGACCTCCGGGCCGCCCACCTCGTGGAACCGCACTGCCCGCATCGTGTTCTCGTCCATGGTCTTCCCCTTCATCGTTTGCTTCGAATTCGAAGCGATGGGTCGACCGTACACCTGCTTCGAGTTCGAAGCAACAGGTAGGATCGACGCATGGACTCTCCCCCGTCGGCACTCACTCCGACCCAGCTCGGCGCATACCTGTCGTTCACCGAGGTCGCGGCCCTGCTGCGCCCGGCGGTCGAGCAGCAGCTCCGCGACGCCGGCGAACTCAGCTCCGTGCAGTTCCAGGTGCTCGCCCGACTGGGCGACGCGCCGGACGGGCGGCTGCGGATGACGGACCTGGCGGACGGGGTCGTCTACAGCCGCAGCGGCCTGACCTACCAGGCGCAGGTGCTCGAGCAGCGCGGGCTCGTCACGCGGGGACCGTCACCCGACGACGAGCGGAGCACCGTGGTCTCCCTGACCGACGCCGGGCGAGACGCCCTCTCGACCGTGCTGCCCGGGCACATCGCGACGGTGCACGAGCTGCTGTTCGCGCACGTCAGTGACGAGGACGCAGCGCAGCTGGCTGACGTCCTGGGGCGGATCAGCGGGCACCTGCGACAGCACCCGCCGCGGTCGGCAGGGCGGGCGCGACGGAAGGGCGCGGGCAGCGCGGCGTGACCACGTCCGGACGGGAGGCGCGGGGCGGGCCGGCACCGCGCCTCCCGTCCGGCTGTGGCGAGCCGACCCGCGTCCGGTCCGGCCCGCGCTACGAGCCGATCAGGAGGAGAGCGCCCGCAGCGATCAGCCCGACGCCGCCGAGCACCCCCACGAGGCTCCCGACGATCACGGCCAGACGTCGGTCCCGGTTCATCCCCATGCCCCGAGCGGAGGAGACGTTGCGTCGGTCCACGACTGCGGTGCGGTGGTCCGTGCCGCACGGGCTGCCCGTGGTCAGCGTGCGCGCTGTCCGTCGAGCATCCCGATCAGGGCCAGGGCGTCCGCACCCGCTGACCCGGGCGCCGCGGTGTAGAGCACCAGGAACTGGTCAGCGTCGGTGAGCGCGAGCGTGTCGCAGTCCACCGTCACCGGTCCGACGGCCGGGTGGCGGAAGGTCTTCGTCAGCATCGGTGCCGGCTGCACGTCGTGGCGGTCCCAGAGTCGGGCGAACTCGGGGTTCCCCGACCGGAGCTCGTCGACGAGCGCGACGACCTGTTCGTCCGCAGGGTGCTCCGCCAGGGTCGTCCGCAGGCGCATCACGACGTGGTGCTGGAACTCGGCGCCGTCCGAGATGCCGTACGGCGGGTCCGTGGGCTGGTCCGAGCCGGTGATCGGGAAGGCCTGACGCGCCAGGTTCCGTCCGGCACGGTCGCGCAGGGCGAAGTCCTCCATCAGTGCAGCGGCGAGCGCGTTCCACGCGAGGACCTCGAAGTCCGCGGCGAGCACGATCGCGGCCGTCTGCGGCAGCCGCTCGATCACGGCCAGGATGCTCGGTCGGACCTCGCGTCGGAGCGTCCCGGTCCGCGCCCGGGCGGTCCCGGCGAGCAGGTGCAGGTGGTCGGTCTCGGCGTCCGTGAGTCGGAGCGTGCCGGCGATGCCGGACAGGACCTCCGCCGACGGCCGCGGGGCGCGCCCCTGCTCGAGCCGGACGTAGTACTCGGTGGAGATGTGGGCGAGGACCGCCACCTCCTCACGGCGGAGCCCCGGCGTCCGCCGACGCGCACCCGACGGCAGCCCGACGTCCGCCGGCCGCAGCCGCTCCCGGCGGGAGCGGAGGAACGCGGCGAGCTCCTGCTTGTCCATGCCCCGATCCTGCCCCGCCCGTCCGACGGCGTCCTGGTACCGGCTGTACCTGGATCGGGCGCTCCCGTCGGACCGACGCTGATGCCATGACCGAACTCACCGCACCCCGTTCCCTCGACCTGCTCGCCGGCAAGGTCGTCCTCGTCACCGGCGCCAGCCGCGGCATCGGTGCCGCCGCCGCGAGGCTCTTCGCTCGCGAGGGCGCCGCGGTCGTCCTCGCCGCCCGCAGCACCGACGCCCTCGACACCCTCGTCACCGACATCCGCAGCACCGGCGGTACCGCGGACGCCGTCGCACTCGACCTCGCGGACCCCGTCAGCATCCGGGCGGCCGTCGACCACGTCGACACCCTGCACGGACGGCTCGACGGTGCCTTCAACAACGGCGCAGCGATCCAGCAGCCCGGCCCGCTCGACACCACGAGCGACGAGGACGTCGAGACCCAGTTCGCGGTCAACTTCCGCGGCCACTGGATCGCGATGAACGCCCAGGCAGCACTGATGCGCCGGTCCGGTGGCGGATCGATCGTGAACACCTCGAGCATCGGCAGCCGCCGCGCGAACCCCGCACTCCCCGCCTACGGCGCCATGAAGCGCGCGCTGAACAGCATCACCGAGACGGCCGCCGTGACCTGGGCGCCCGAGGGCATCCGGGTGAACGGCATCACGCCGGGCGGCACCGAGACCGAGATGATCGAGGAGTGGGAGGCCGCGACGCCGGGCATCACCGAGCAGATCAACGCGTCGGTCCCCCTCGGCAGGATGGCGCGTCCGGAGGAGGTCGCCGAGGTCGCCGCCTGGTTGCTCAGTGACCGTGCGTCGATGGTGACCGGGGCGAGCATCCCGGTGGACGGCGGAGCCGGCGCGTGAGACCGCCCGGCGCCGGAGCGCAGGCGACCGCCGGACCGCGTTGCGGCGAGACGAAGCGGCCGACCCTTCCGACGTCCGCGCCGGTGCCGATCAGGATCGAGCTGGTGTCCGTGCCTCGCTCGTCCGAGCCACGTCAGGATCGGGCGCGCCGATGCGGATGCGGCGTTGCGGCGTCCGCAGGGGCGGCGTCGCCGGTCGGCTCCGTTGCCGAGAGCGGTCCGGTGTCCACGCCGATCAGCTCGCAGAACGCAGTTCGGTGTGACTGCCACCGGACCTCACCGTCCGTCGTCATGCTCAACCGGGTCCGCGCGGTCTTCCCGATGAAGGTCTTCGTGACGCTCACCAGACCTGCTGCCTCGAGGTTCGAGCAGTGCCGGCTCAGCGCCGCGTCCGACACCCCCAGATCGTCCCGCAGCTCCCGGAAGGTGATGCTGTGCGTTCCGACGATCTTCGCCACGATGGAGAGCCGCAACGGATGCAACAGCTCCGGGACCAACCGCTCCCGCGGGTGGACGCTCATGCCGCAGCGCCGATCGCCAGTGCGAGGAGTTGCAGGTCAGAACTGCCGTCGATGCCGGTGCGCTGGCGGAGCGCGCCGGGGAGGAAACCGGCGAAGATGCTCCCGACGAGTCCGAACCGGACCGCGGTGAGCCATGCTGCTTCGCACGCGGCTCCTCCTCTGCTCAGCAGCATCCTGTGGCCGTGGGCGCCGAAGCGGCTCGTCATCCCTGCGAGGTTCCCGACGGCCAGGAGGATGGCGCCTGCCTCAGCGAACTCGGGCTGCAACACCATCTCGCGCATCCGGAGCGGTTCGGCATCCCCGTCGAGGCGGAGCAGCCCCCCGTCGACGTACTCGTACAGACCAGGCTGCACGCCCGCGACCCGTCGGCAGGCGACCAGGACGCGGAGCGGCGAGCTGTGCGCTGCGTCGCCCCAGAGACCGGCGTCCATCGTGGTCATGGCGGCCGCCGAGGCGTCGACGTGGCGCCGTTCGACGGGCTGGTCGACGAAGTGCGTCGTGGCGGACCGGTACCGCATCGCCCGGCCGAGCTCCCGGGAGCCCGGGACTGCCGACACCGGCTGCGGCGCAGATCCGACGCGCTGCGCGCTGGCGTCGGCCGCGGTGCGGAGGTCGCTGACGATGCTGATGCGGTCGGTCATCGGAGGCCTCCGATGGTGAGCTTCCCGGTCACCATCTGCTCGCTGTCGTCGAGGTCGTAGCGGGACTGCAGTTCGGCTGCCACCCATCCGAGGTGGTTGGTCGTCGGCAGCCCGAGACCTGTCGCCGCGATGGCGACGTGGGCCATCGCGACGCCGGCGTCGAGCGCGACGATGCGGTAGGAGAAGGTGTTGTACTTCTTCCACACGCGGTACATCTCGCTCACCACGACGAGCTCGACGCCGGGATCGCCGTCGTCAGCGTCGCCGAGGCGACACGCGGCGTAGGCGTCCCCGCGGTACATCCATCGTCCGTCGGGGACGTCGGGGACGTCGCGAGTGGTGAAGTACGCCTGCGGGGAGCCGAGGTTACCGCCCGTCGGAGCCCACCGGCGCACCTTGCCTGCTTCTGCGAGGTGAGGCGGCTTCAGCGCGAAGCCGGAAGCGAGGACGTGCGCAAGCGATGCGGCGGCCCCGGTCGGTCGGTCGACCTCGAGATCGACCGGGAGCGGGAACCACTCGCCTTCGGCAGGCCGTTGCTCGAGGCTCAACGCGATGTTCGCGGGTTCGAAGTGCTGCTGGTGCGTCCGTGGCTTCGTCAGACGCGCGGGAGGGAAGGCCACGGACTCCTCGAAGGCGAAGGCGATCCCGCCGTCGGAGTCCGACTCGCCCGTGCCACAGGTCCGACACCCCGGCCGCCGGACGACGAACTCGAAGCGCGTACTGAGCGGATCGCCGCCGATGACGATCGCTTCGGAGACCGTCCGGGCGGTGCCGACCCCAGCGAGCAGGAGGACTGCCTCCTGGACGATGCAGGCCGGGAGCAGTCCGCGCAGCGGAACCTGCTCGCCGGGGACGTCTCGGTGTGCTCCGAGCACCTGCAGCCCCGCTTCCGTGCAGTCCGGGCACGGATTGTGGTCGGGGTAGCTGACGGGGCCGATGCTCACGTCCGCTCCGCGGAGCGTGACGGGCAGCACGGGGACACCGCGAGCGCGGAGCGAAGCGCAGATCTGCGCGTCAGGTCGGACACCGTCGAGGTCCACCGTGACGGCGAGGCTCGGCGGGGTGTCCTGCAACTCGTCGACCGGGATGACCCGCACGTGACTCGATCGCAGCGCAGCCACGACCTCCGACGCGAAGTCCTGGTCGTCGACGACGACCCCGACGGTCGCTGCGTCGAGCGCCGCCCGCGCGGCTGAGCCGGACTGGTGATGCCGAGTCGCGTCGAAGGTCCTGCTGAGGAAGTCGTGGAGGGCCTGGTCGCCGGTCGGCCTCGGTGCGTCACCCTCCTCCAGGAGTCCCGCCGAGTACAGGATCCCGAGTACCTGACGGATGGTGGGCTCGGCCACTCCGGCGTCCGCTGCGAGCTCGCCCCACGTCCGCGTCCCGTCGAGGAGCGGAAGGAGATCCGGGAGGAGACGCTGCACCGTCCGGCCCTGGAGCACCCGCCGTGAGACGACCCCTTCGATCACGTACCGGTCCTGCAACCACGTCGTCGGGACGGCTGCGACCACGCGTGGCATCGTCGGGATCGTGAACTGCGCGTCGTTCTGGGTGGCCATGTCGAGCGCTGCTGCTGTGAGCGAGGTGTTCATCCTTGTTCGACGCCTGCCCTTTCGAGACGGATCAGTTCGTTGAGGGCCGCAGTGGCTTCTCGTTGTGGCGAGAGCCCGAGGCGGTTCATCGTGAGGTGCACGTGCTGGTGGAGGTGGTACACGGGCGGATGTCCCGGTCCGGCATGACGCATCGCGTCCGCGAGGCCGTCGACGAAGCGCCCCAGCAGTCGGTGGCTGCACGGGTCGCCGTCCTGCACGTTCGGCGGGGGTTCGTCGCGGAGCGCTGCGAGGCTCGACTCGACCGCTCCGCCGTCCGACGACTGCTCTCCCAGCCACCACGCCGCGTGGGTGCGGAGGACAGCGAGGCGGGTCCGCTGGTCGGGCACGAGGACGGACACGGTGTGTCGCACGAGCAGGTCCGCGACGTCCATCCGCTCCCTGATGGCGTGGACCGCGAGGAGCGTCGAGGTCGTGAACAGCTCCTCGGCACGCCGGACGCCGCTCGTTCCCCACTTGTCGACCTCCGGCTCGTACAGGTCGAGGCGGACCGGGTGCCCCACCTCGTGCCGGGAGGCATGGACGGCGTCCGCGCTCGACGGCGACGTGAACGCCCTGAAGCGGAGGTGCGGGCCGGAGTGATCCGCGTAGCGGAGGACGTGCCAGGAGGTCGCGGCACCGGCGATGCGCTCGACGAGGTCAGCGAGTTCGAGGACGACCCGATCCATCTCCGCCGTCGGCGCGTACACCTTCCAGTACGTCCACGTGCCACTCATCTCCTCGACTCCACTGCGATCTCGTGCCGGGCCCGGAGCGGACCAGGCGTCGGCCGCGGCCATCCGAGCGTGATGACGTGCTCCACTGCGTGTTCCGCGCCGGAGCGGACCGGGAGGCTCTCCTGGACCTCGAGGGTGTGACGCCCCGGCAGCAACGCCCACACCGCGCTGACCGTGTACCAGCTGCTGAAGCGCATCCACATCGGCTTCCGCGTGTCCGCGTCGAACGGGTCGTCGCCGTGGATCCGGACGAACACTTCGTCCGGCATCCCGTTCGCGGTCCGCCACCCGTGCAGGGCGGTGAGGAAGTCGCCAGGTGTCGAGTTCCCCTGGACCGGGATGCTGTCGACGGGCACCCGCCAGGTCTGGCGCCGGGTGACGAGCGAACGGTCGGTGCGCCGAGGATGCCGTTCCACGCGTTCCGTGCGGCCTGCCCGCCGGATCGGGTTCGACTCACGGGTGATGCGGGAACCGTCGATCCACGGGTCGACGAGCGCGAGCAGCAGTCCGACCGGCCCTTCGAACGTCCACGCCGGGACGATGCCGAGAGGGACCGGCGCGACGAGGGCGCCGTCGTTCCGGACGAACTCGAGCACGTCGGTCTCCGGGTCGTGGGTGAGCGCGATGCCGAGCAGCGCTTCTTCCAGGTCCGCACCTCGGAGTGGCGGGACGGCAGCGGCCGCGGCGCGTTGCAAGGGGTTGACGTCGACCCCGGGCAGCACCGAGCGCACGTCGTCCGCACCCGGGTAGAGCTGCTCCACCCACCCGGTGATCATCGGGACCAGCGTCGACGGCGCGTCTCCGAGCGCACAGAAGCGGGCCACCACGCCGCCCACCCCTGGCATGAGTTGGTTCACGACCGCTGTCCGGTCGTCGTGGGCGTGCGCGGTCTGCACGAACGCGGAGATCGTGGGTGGCGCCGTGGTGGCCCCGACGGGCAGTCCGCTGCGCCCGACGTGTGCGTCCACGCTGCGGTCTGCCGCGCGAGCGGCCTGGAGCGCTGCGCGGAACGGCTTGGACAACGAGCACTCGGTCAGGAAGCCCAGTACGTCGTGTGTCGCACCGCCGGCACCGTGCGCGGCGACGAACGCGTCCTTGACGACGTCGTAGACCCGAGAGCGGAAGAGGGTGGGGCGGACCAGGGCGGCCAGCGATCCCGGCAGGTCGCTCGACGAGGTCGTGGGACGTGACGCGGCACCCGCGTCCTCGTTGACGAGGCGTTGGCGGGGGAGATCGATGTCGAGGTCGGAGGCGAGCTGCTGGAGTCCGTCCTGGATCGACCGGAGGACGGCGCTCCGAGACGGTCCCGACGTCGACGCGAGCGTCTGCGCGTCGCGACCGACCTGCAGGAGGAGCGCCCCGGCAGCGGCCACCTCCGTGCAGTCGCTGCGCAGCATCAGCTCGCCGAGCGCCGACTCCGGACGGCGGGAGTCGTGGGCCCACGGGGGTACGGCGGAGACGGCCCCGGACGCGATCCACCGTGCTGCGCGCGCCCAACCTCCGCCGTCAGCGACGCGGAGCAACTCGTCTGCGGTACCACCGACCCAGGTGCTGAGGAGCGCGGCATCGCTGTCCGCGTCGTGCAGCCGTTTCGGATGTCTCCCGAAGACGACCGCGCCGTGCGTCATCTCCGCCGTCTCGACGCTCGCGACGAGACGCTCCCCCGTCGCGCGCACGGCGGACCGGTACTGCAGCGTCGGGAGGGCGTGACGGCGGGTGGCCAGCTCCCGGAGGACGGTCGAGGCGACCACCGGCGACAGTGTGGAGACGCGGTCGTCGAGGTTCGCTCCGTCGACGGACACGCGGGTCAGTGTCGACAGCGGGCTCGGCTTGAGGGCGGCTCTCGACGTGAAGGCCAGAGCGGACCTTCCCCGCTTGCTCCCCGCTGGTGCGGGCTTCCCGAGCGCTTCGAAGAAACCAGGGCTGAGGAGCCGGAGCGCATCCGCGACGTCCGGAGTGCGGAGCGCTTCCCGGACCCGCTCTTCAGCCCGCGTGCCGTCCTCGTCCGCGAGCTTCGCGATCAGCGCCCGGCTCACCGCGACGGCGGCTCGGCGCTGCACCAGCTCCTCGAGGTCCAACCCGTGTCGCTCCGCTGCCTCCAGTCCGACGGTCGTCAACGGCCGGCGGTTGTGCAGGTCTCTCCGGAGACCCAGGAGCGCTCGGCGATCACCCTCCGAGCACGTCGGGACCAGGACGTGCACTGCGTCTGCGACCTGTCGGCTGATCGAGTCGACCTGCTCCTGGAGCCGGTGTCCCTCCTCGAGGAGGTCCGGGGTCAGCTGCTGGTCGAAGTGCAGTGCATCCCCCGGCAGCGATGCGATCCGGGACATGGTGAAGGGCGCCACGGCGTACTGCGTCATGACGGAGTCCCGAACACGGTCAGCAGGATGGTGTGCGAGAGGTTCCAGAGCATCAGCACCAGGTAGAGCACGCTTCCGAGCGCGTAGGACACGAGGCCGACCCGGCGCACTCGGGCCATGGTGAGGACGTGGGCAGGCTGCGGTCGCCGGAGCAGGGCGTTGGTGACGATCGTGAAGGCGCGCGCCCGCATGTTCAGCGCCCCGAAGGCGGCTTCGATCGCGTGGTAGCCGTCGGAGCGGAACAACGGGTTGCAGTTCGCGAGGAGGAGGAACAGCTCGGCGGTGAGGTAGAGGACCACGGCCTCGTGGGCTCCACCCGTCACGTTCAGCGCGAGGACGGCCGCGACACCGATGAGCGCGGCGTCGACGAGGGGACCAGCGAGGGCGATGAGCACGAGCCCTGGCCGGGACCGGACCGCGTACGCCTCGGTGCGGTCGACGTAGGCGACGGGGACGAAGTAGTACAGCAGCCCGACACCGATCTCACGGACCCGCGCTCCTTGCGTGCGCATGGCGATGGCGTGACAGGTCTCGTGCACTGCGAGCTGGATGACCACGAGGACGGCGACGATGACGATGGCCTCGATCGACGGCTGAGCCAGTTCGCTCGTGTTCGCGAGGACCGTTGCGAGTCCACCTGCGACCGCCGTGGCTGCCGTGATCCCCGCGACGACGAGGAGCGTGGGCGCGGAGAACCTGTGCAACGGGCGCGCGACCGCTGCGGCGAGCCCGTCGATGTTCACCGGCAGCGGGAGTCGAGCGAAGAAGTCGGCCCCGGCGCGGGCGAGGAAGCGATCCGTACGGGAGTGCTCCCCGGACTGCCCCTCGATGAAACCGGACTTCCGCAGCGCATCGAGGAACTTGCGCACACCGTCGGTGGCAGCCGTTCCGGTCTCGTCGACGGCGTCCGTCCGGCGGATGAGCTGCACGAGTTCGTCGTGGTCGCAACCCGCTTCGAGTCGCGCGATGAGCGGCTCGACGCCCGCCGGCACTGCCGCGAAGTGTCCGGCCGGGCTCCTGAGGAGGAGACGGCCGTCTGCTGCGACGCCACGCGTCACACCACTGGCCAGCCGGAGCACCCCGTCGGGTTCGGTCTCGCTCGTGAGTTGCGTCATCTGTGCCTCGGTCGGGAGATGGGAGAGGAGAAGGGGCGGACGGCCGTCGGCCGTCCGCCCTCGCAGGTCAGTGGTTGCTGTACGAGCTGACGCTGCTGAGCGTGCCGGCGCAGCTACCCGCGCTCGACACACAGCCGACGGTTCCGGCGCTGCTCGCACCGGGGGCGACTGCCTGGGGCAGGTCCTCCACGGAGAGCTCTTCCACCGACACCAGATCGATTGCCTTGTCCATTTTTTCCCCTTTTTCAGATTGTTGTTGAATGGACACCGTTCCCCGCTCCCCCACATTCGCGAGGTCCGTGGACTCGAGGATCTTCGATGTCTGGAAAAGACGCTATCGACGCTTTCTCAATTGACGCAAGGATCGGACTCCGTGAATTCTCTGACAAACAATTGCCGCTTTTGTTGCACGCAGAACGGGCCGCTGGCGACGAGCGGCTGAGCGACGATCCGGTCCGCCTTTAACGCGGGAAGTACTGCGAAAGCTGCACGGAGCGCTCTCTTTCGCCGTGATCCGGGTCACATCGTCGGCAACCACTTACCGGAATCACAAGTGCTTGCTTGACGGAGAGGTCCGAGTAGCCGAAGCGCCAGAGCGACGAAGCTGCTGCCCGGAGTCGCTCGTCGGAGGACGTGATGCGGTCGAGCACCGCGAACACCATGTCGACGTGCGCCGGGGTGAACCCGTTCGCGGGCGAACCGCCGTTGTGGGCAGCCTCGAGCTCGACGTCCGTGCGGTTCCGCCGACCGTGCTGTTCCTGCCGTCGGTCGAAGCAGTCCATGCAGACCGCTCGCCGGGGTCCGATCACCGGACCGACGCGCAGGCTGCGCGCTTCGAGTTGCACGGGGATCCAGGTCTGTCCCGCGCCTCGGGTGGCTGCATCGAGGTGCTCCTCGGCAGCTCTGTCCCTGGCGGAGGTGACGAGGACGCGGGCTCGTGCTGCTGGCCAGTTCGTCGAGTCGAAGACGGCTCGACGGTCGGGTGACGTGGTGAAGGGGTCGGCACGCGCTCGCCCTCGGAGCGCAGCGAAGAACGTCCCGTCACCCATGAGGTGCGCTTGCAGCATCGGAGCTCCTGTCTCAGGCGAAGGGCTGGGGGTACGGGTTGAGGTCCCGTTCTCCGAGCACGGCCTGATCGAAGTGGGTCGGGACGTCGTAGAGCCGCGGATGGGCCAGGTACCTCGCGCGGTGAGCGAAGGACAACGGCATGAGCGTGGGGATGATGACCCGCACCACGGTCAGGTCGACCGCTCGGGCCTCCGGAGTGCTCAGGTCGACACTGAGCACCTCGCAGCCTGCATCGTGGAGTTTCCGCACGACGGCGTTCAGGGAGCTCTGCGGGTCACCGGCGTCGAGGTTCTGCAACTCGGAGAACCGCCGCGTCGGGCGGTCGTTCTCCAGGAGGAAGGAGAACTCGTCCGCGCGGTCCGGGTGCCCCATGAAGCGCGCACCGTCGGTGACACTGGTGAAGTCGTCGATCGAGTCGGGGACCGGACCGGCGTGCTCGAGCGCGATGCGGGAGGACGCGATCTCGCGGACGATCTTCACGATGGCTCGTGCAGGGTCCAGTTCGGTCGAGCACATCACCACGTGGCGCAGCGTCTCCGACGACGGGTCGGTGTCGACGCAGTAGACCGTGGGCACGCCGAGGTCCGTGGTCGCGTCGAAGAAGCGGTGGACGCGTCCGGTCGAGTTCGCCGCAGCCACAGCGGCCGTCACGGCCCGGGGCGCGTCAGCGAGGTCGATCTCGGGCAGTTGCAGCCTCTGCAGCCACGTGAGGGCGATCGAGTCCCGTTCGACGACTTCACACACGGCGTTCAGCAGTGCCTGCGCGGCATCCGTGTGGGCTGCGCACCCGGTGGAGATCGGGACGGTCAGGCGCTCGCTGGACGTGAGCGCCTCGAGGTGCATCCACACGAGTGTCGCCGGTACCCAGACGAGCTGCTGCCGCGCCGACGACCATGCCGTCGTCCACCGGACACGTTCTTCCGGATCGGCCTCGCGGACCGGACAGCGGACATCGGAGAGCTCGTGAGCGCTGCATCGAGGCAGGACGGTCAGGTCGACGGCCGAGTCACCGAGTTCGCGGGGGCTGGCCCAGCGGAGCCGGTCCGGGGGCACGCAGCTGGAGTAGCGCTCGACCGCTTCCACGATCGCGATGGCGCGAGCGAGTCGTTCGTCGGTCCCGCCGCCGCTCCCGGCCAGCTCGATCCCCGCTTCCGACCCGGGCGCAACGCGGATGTTCTCCTGCAGGCGGTCCAGCGCGCCGAGCGTCGCCGTGTAGACAGCGAAGGGCTCTTCGTCGCCCGTGAGCTTCTGGACGGCATGGACGAGACCTCCCTCGTCGGACACCAGGTCGTCGAGCGCTCGCAACTCCGCGCTGAGCGGCTCGGCCGTGATCGTGTGTGATGCCATTGTTCCCCCCAATGGTTCCCCCCGATGGTTCCCCGACCTCGCTAGAGGTCGCCTTGATCCCACTTGAAGAGTCGCGCGGCGAGCAACGCCGCAGCGACTCCGACCCCGGCCATCATCAACCACAGCCAGTAGACGGGTACGAACGGATCCGTGCCGGCGATGTCCGCCCCGATGGCCTGCATGAACCACGTACTCGGGAACGCGTAGGTGATGTACCGGACCACGTCGGGGAAGATGTCGATCGGCAGCACCGTGCCCGAGGTGAGGATGACGATGACCGGAAGGAACCCGGTCACCTGCGTGATCACGTCAGGATGAGCGGACCTGCTCGCCAGGAGGTACGCGAAGGCGAAGAGCATCGCAAGCCCGAGGATGAGGGTGACGAAGAGTCGGAGGACGTTGAACGACTCGACGTAGCCCTGACTCGCAGCGACGAGGACGATGACGAGCGCTTCACCGATGCCGAGGGCGAACCGGATCGGACTCTGCGCGACGATGAAGGACAGCCGCTTCACCGGCGTCGTCCCGAGCAGTCTCAGGGTCCCCCGCTGCCGGAGCGTGACGAGCGGCACCGATGTGCCCATGAACGCGATCGCCATGAAACCGGTCACCAGGACGGTCGCGAGGTTGATCCGGAGGATGTCGGTCTCCGGCGCCCCTGAGGCGTCCGTCACGACGATCTTCGCGGACGGGACACCGGTCGAGTGGACGGCGGCGACGAGTTCCTTCCACGCGGGCTTGTCCTTGGCGGGGAGCACGATCTGCGCGCGGTCTCCGTCCACCGTGATCTCGGCCGTGGCGGAGCTGTCCGCGCGGACCGTGATGCCTCGCTCCTTCAGAGCGTCGACGACCTGAGCGCTGCGCGGGCCGTCTGCCACCGAGGCGACGGGAGCAGGGCGGCCTCCGTTGATGACGAAGTCGATCCCCGCCATCAGGATGAGGAAGAAGAAGAACATGAACATCAGGGCGATGACCGTCTTGATGTTGCGGAGCAGTTCGCGGGTGCTGAGCAACGTCAGCTGCTTGAACGCCTCGCGCGATCGAGATCGCGAGGCGGTTGCGGAGTCCGTGGTCACGAGCGGTTCCCTTCGGCCGTGGTGTCGCGCCGGCGTCGGTCGTCCGGGAGCTCGGCGAGTCGGAGGAAGATGTCCTCGAGGCTGCCCTGGCGGACGTTGAGTTCGCGGGCACGCAGGGCTCTCGCGAAGGTCACCCGGCGGATGAGTTCGTCGGGATCGTCGGTGGTCACTCGGACCCTCGTCCCGCCGGGCACGGGGTCGGATGTGAACGGTACTTCCAGCGCCGACGCCAGATCCGCGTCCGAGACCGTTGTCGCGACGGTGAAGGCCACGTCGCTCGTGCTCGCATGCTGCCGGACGAGCTCGTCCGGGCTGTCCAGCGCGGCCAGTCGGCCGCCCACCATGATGGCCACCCTGTCGCAGACAGAGGTCGCCTCGTCCATGTGGTGCGTGGAGAGGATGATCGTCGTCCCACGATCCCGCAGTCCGTAGATCACCTTCCACAGCGCCTGTCGCGCCGCGGGGTCGAGCCCTGCCGACGGCTCGTCGAGGACGAGCACCTCGGGATCCGCGACCAACGCCACCCCCAGCAGGAGCCTTCGGGTCTGCCCGCCGGAGAGCGCCTTGGAACGTTCTGACGCTTGTTCCTGGAGACCGATCTCGGCCAGGACCTCCTCGAGGGCGCGGGGCTGCTTGTGGAACGACGAGAAGAGCTCGAGCGTCTCCCGGACGGTGAGTGTGTCGAAGAGGCTCGCCGATTGCGGCTGCACGGCGACGCGGCGGGTGATCTCGCCGCGGTCCCGCGACGGATCGAGTCCGAGGACCCGGATGGAACCGCCCGTCGGCCGTTGCAGCCCCACGATGCACTCGATCGTCGTCGTCTTACCGGCGCCGTTCGGTCCCAGGAAACCGAAGACTTCGCCTCTTCGGATTCCGAGCGACAGATCGCGGACCGCTTCGAATTCGTCGAACGACTTCGTGAAACCGTGGAGCTCGACGACTTCGTCGCCGGTTCCTCGCCCTGTGCCTGCTTCGCGTCGCATGTGCCCCTGATTCACCGCAGCGGATGACAGCTTCTCGGGTGAACGCAACGATGCGCCGACTAGCGGTCTGACCGCTAGCCCCCCAAGAACCCGGTCGCTCGTACGGTAGCGGAACTAATTGCGATCTCGCAACCCCTTGCTGCATTGCACCGCTCGGGCGAGGGCTGGTGGCCTGCGTCTGCAGGAATGCTTCACCGAACAATTCCGAGGGGAATACTGACGGCATTCCGGGGGACACGACGGGGGACGTTCAGGGCCGGAACGCGCGGACGAGGCAGTGTCACGGATCGACGCTGCCGACTCGGTGCGTGCCGCGCGCTGCTCGCGGAGTCATCCGCCGGAAACGAAGAGAACCCCGCCGAAGCGGGGTTCTCTGTGGCGGTACCGGTGGGATTTGAACCCACGGTGGAGTTGCCCCCACACATGTTTTCGAGACATGATCCTTCGGCCGCTCGGACACGGTACCGGGAGAGAGTTTACACGATCGCGGCAGTGCTCACGACCACCGCGGGTCGACTCCCCTGCACAGCCGACGTCGTCCCGCCCGTCGTCCACGGGTCGGTCTCGGCAGAGCCCGGCGGCAGCGAGCGCGCGTACGGTCTCCGGCATGAAGACCCGCACCCTCGTCGCCCTGCTCACCTCCGTCATCGGCGGGCTCGCCGTCGTGGGTGGCGGCGCGTTCGGCGCCCGCGCGGGGATCCGGGGGCAGCGAGCCGCTTCCCAGCGCGTGGTCGACATGCTGCCCGTCCACGCCGACTGGTGGCGCGAGCGCCTGCAGCACGAGGGTCAGCTGACGTACCTCGCGATCGGCGACTCCGCGGCGCAGGGCGTCGGCGCGACGGCTCCGGGGCGCGGGTACGTCGGACTCCTGGCTCGTCGCGTCCGGCACCGCTCGCGCATGTCGGTGCGCGTCGTGAACCTCAGCGTCTCGGGTGCGACGACGTGGGGTGCGAAGCACGACCAGCTCCCGAAGCTGCGGCAGTACTCGCCGGACATCTGCACGGTCTCGATCGGGGCGAACGACATCGCGGACTTCCACCCGGACAAGTTCGAACGGAACCTCCGAGCGATCTACAGCGCCGTGCCGTCGCACGCGATCGTCGCCGAGCTGCCCTGCATGTTCGTGCCCGATCGGGAGCGCAAGGTCGCTGTGGCGAACGAGATCGTGCACCGCGTCGCCGCCGAACTCGGACTGACCGTGGCGCCGCTCCACGTCATCACGAAGCGCGTGGGGCTCCGTCGGACCTTCTTCAACAGCTACGGCGACCTGTTCCACCCGAACGACCGCGGCTACGAGATCTGGGCGAGCGCCTTCGAGCCCGCCGTCGATGCGCGGGTCGACACCGTCGCGGCGATCCGGCACTACCTGTCCGCGCGAGAGGCCGAGGACCTCGGGCGTGAGGCCGGCGCCGTCGCGACTGCCCGTGCCGAACAGGACGTCGAGCACGCAGCCGAGCTCGACCACGGCGACCGCCCTGGCCGTGTGGAGCGGCTGCGCCAACGGATGACGGGCGGGATCCCGCTGCCGGAGCAGGCTCGCAGCCAGGACCAGACGCCCCAGCACGACCAGGACGACGCACGAGACGGGCATGCGCCACGGCACCGCGGTGTCGGCGGAGCGCTCTAGCCTCGAGCCATGGCGCGCACCCAGTCCCTCTACCGCTGCACCGAGTGCGGGTGGACCAGCATCAAGTGGGTCGGCCGCTGCGGTGAGTGCCAGGCGTGGGGCACGGTCGAGGACACGACGGCGGCCGCTGCGAGTTCGCGCGGCACGGCGGCGGTCTCGGTCGCCGGCACCAGGGTCGCCCGACCGATCACCGAGGCCCGTGGGACCGGGGTGCAGCGGTGGACGTCCGGCATCGGCGAGTTCGACCGCGTCCTCGGCGGCGGCATCGTCCCCGGGGCCGCCGTGCTGCTGTCGGGCGAGCCGGGCGTGGGCAAGTCGACGCTGCTGCTCGAGGTCGCCTCGCGAGCGGCAGCGACCGGCAAGCGGGTCCTCTACGTCAGCGCCGAGGAATCCGTGGACCAGGTCCGACTCCGCGCCGAGCGCACGAACGCCATGCACGACCAGCTCTACCTGGCGAGCGAGGTCGACCTCGGGGTCATCCTCGGGCAGATCGACCAGGTGCAGCCCGACCTGGTGATCGCCGACTCCGTCCAGACGATCTCGTCGAGCACGGTGGACGGCATCGCCGGCGGCACGTCGCAGGTGCGCGAGGTCGCCTCCACCCTGATCCGGGTGGCGAAGGAGCGGTCACTCCCGGTCCTCATCGTCGGCCACGTCACGAAGGACGGCTCGATCGCCGGTCCGCGACTGCTCGAGCACCTGGTCGACGTCGTGTGCCACTTCGAGGGCGACCGGCAGACCGCGCTCCGCTTCGTCCGCGCCCTCAAGAACCGCTTCGGCCCGACGGACGAGGTCGGCTGCTTCGACATGGCCGGCGACGGCATCCACGAGGTCCCCGACCCGAGCGGCCTCTTCATGTCGCGGAACGGCACCCCGGTCTCCGGCACGTGCGTGACGGTCGCGCTCGAGGGACGCCGCGCGCTCCCGGTCGAGGTGCAGGCGCTCGTCGTGCCGAGCTCGGCGCCGCAGCCGCGCCGCGTGGTCAACGGCGTCGACGCGTCACGCGTGGCGATGCTGCTCGCCGTGCTCGAACGCCGCGCCGGCCTGAAGCTCTCCGACGCGGACGTCTACGTCTCGACGGTCGGCGGGATGAAGCTCACCGAGCCGGGCGCCGACCTGGCGATCGCGCTGGCCCTGGCGAGCGCTGCACGCGACCGGCCGTACCCGCACACGCTCGCGGCGGTGGGCGAGATCAGCCTGGCGGGCGAGATCCGTCCGGCGACGGGCGCGAAGCAGCGGGCGAACGAGGCCTCCCGGCTCGGGTTCACGACCGTGCTCGGCGCGGATACCGAACACCTGCGCGAGGCGCTGCGCGTCGCGTTCTCGCTGACGCAATCGGTCCGCGAACGCGAGCTCGACCGCGCGTTCTGACCCACGACCACGAACCCGACCACCGGTGACGGTGCGCGGTACGGCGGAGGCGACCAGCGCCTCCAGGCCGGAGCAGCGGGCGGACGACCGC
Organism: Curtobacterium sp. HSID17257; assembly: GCF_003989515.1. Lineage (GTDB taxonomy): Bacteria > Actinomycetota > Actinomycetes > Actinomycetales > Microbacteriaceae > Curtobacterium. The sequence continues at coordinate 13,968 of NZ_RBLU01000008.1, read as the reverse complement.
CTTGATCGACGGCTACGCGCGGAGCGCGGCGAGCAGGTCCGACGGTGCAGCCTGCATGGTGTGGGGCCCGGCGATGTCGAAGAACACGCCCTCGAGCGAGTCGAGGTGTGCCGCCAGGAACTCCTCGAGCCTCGGCCCGTCGTAGACCATGACCTGCCGGATCTTCTCGTCCGGCACCATCGCCGTGTAGGCGTCGGCGGACGAGAAGAGCAGCAGGATGCGCTTGTCGGAGCCCTCGCGGCCGAAGACGCGGACCTGCATGTCCTTCTTGCCGGTGACGAGCCGCGGGACGATCACGATGTCGTTGCGCAGGGCGAACGCGACCGCGGCCACGTCCTGCTTCGCGAGGGCCTCCTCGAGCTGCTCGCTCCGGAAGCGCTGTTCCTTGTCTGCCATCGCCCCTAGTCCACCAGATCTTCCTGCGTCGGGCGACCGGACGTGGCTGCGGGGACGCGGTCGTCCTCGACACCGAGGCCGGCGACGGCGTTCGCGAAGCCGCGTCGGTCGCGCGTCGCGAGGAGCCCGACCAGCGCAGCCACGACGAGCACCAGGGCCAGGAGGCCCGACAGGGGGAAGTCCACCGCGTTGCAGAACGCCCACCCGCCGGAACCGAGGGCCCAGCGGACGACACGCCGTCCCGCTCCCGGCCGCGGGACCGGCCGCAACCGCACAACGTGCTCACCGAGGGTGCGTCCCGAGGCGAGGACGATCGCCAGTTGACCCACCGGGGCGAGGAGCGCACAGACGGTGAGCAGCGCGACCGCGGGCGTCGACCGCTCGTCGACCTCGAGCAGGGCCAGCGTGATCGCGGTGCCCGAGGTCAGCAGACCGCCGGTGAACACGATCGCGAGCAGGTCGGCGAACATCCCGAACGCTCGACGGAGCAGCGTCACCGGGCGCGGCGCCGATGCGTCCGTCGTCCGGTCCGAGCCGGCGAGCAGCGCGACCAGCGGGGCCGCCAGGGTGCCCAGCAGCGCTCCCGCGGTGTTCGCCAGCAGGTCGTCGACGTCGAACAGCCGGTATGCGCACGGGTAGAGGAACCAGTCCCCGGTCAGCTGCGTGCACTCGACGAGGAGCGACACACCGAAGCCCACGACGGTGCCGAGCAGGAGCCCCGCGAGCCAGCGCCGGCGCAGGACCGCGTGCCGGACGAGCGCGCCCAACGGCATGAAGAGGATGACGTTGAACAGCACCTGCGCCGCGGCCGGGTTGGCGAACAACGACCGGGGACCCGTCAGGCCGCCCTCCTTCGCGATGTCCTGCAGGAACGTGAACGGCACGAGCTGGGGCGACGGACCCGGGCAGAGCGCCGAGACGTCGTCGGGCAGGGGCAGGAGCGTGTAGGAGACGAGCGCGAGCGCGTAGACCAGGGTGCCGAACGCGAGCAGGCTCCGGCGGAACCCGAACGCCCCGTGACGGCGGTACTGCAGCGCCACCCAGGGCACCAGTGCCGCCACCGCGAGGGCGGTCCCGACGACGAACGCGATCACTCCCGGCAGCACGGTCCCCATGACCGCGAGCGTAACGAAACCCTCGATCGTCCACAGAAGTGGGCGCTGCCTCTTCCATTGCGGCCGCAGCACGGTAGGTTGGTACCAACCGCTCCGGCGGGAGTCCATCGTTCTTCCGGTGCTCTGCACCTTCGAGCGCCATCGGTCACTGATCTTCCCAGGTCGCCTGGCCCCGAACCCGTCCCACCGGCCCATGCCCGCGGGACGCACTGATCTGACGACAACCGTCGGTGGATCGGCGGCAGCAAGAGCCGTCTCGCAAGACAGGCAACGATCGTGGCCTGGCAAGAAAGTTAAGGAAACGCCATCATGGCAACTGGCACCGTCAAGTGGTTCAACAACGAAAAGGGCTTCGGCTTCATCGCTCCGGACGACGGCAGCGCCGACGTCTTCGCGCACTTCTCCGCGATCGCTGGCAACGGCTACAAGTCGCTCGAGGAGAACCAGAAGGTGGAGTTCGAGATCACTGAGGGCCGCAAGGGCCCGCAGGCCGAGAACATCTCGGTCATCGGCTGACCTCAGCTGCTCGGAACGGGCTCGTCGTCTTCGGACGGCGGGCCCGTTCGCATGTCCGGGCCGCGCCGCTCTCGGACGACGCCAGGACCGGAAACGCCGCTTCCGGACAGGTCGCTAGACAACCTAGTGATGTGACGTACCGTTGACGCATGACTTCCACGCACCACGGACCGGAAGACAGCGCGCGGCCGTTCGACATGCAGACGTTCCTCGACGACTTCATGACCGGACTCGAACCCGGACCGGGCGAGGAACAGGCGTAGCAGCGGACCCGAGGGCGGACCGCACTGACGCCCCGCCCGCTACTCGCTGCGGACGCCGTCCGACCAGATGGTGTCGCCGGCGGGCTCGAACAGCCCACGCTTGGCGCGCTTCCGCAGCCCCTTGAGCGTCGCGATCCTCACCGGCTCCACGCCGCGGTCGCGCTCGTAGGCCGACTCCTGCACGATTCCCTGATCCGACACTCTGTCAGCATGACGCAGAGTGGATCGCTCCCACAGCGGAGTGCGGTGGGCGGATGACCGCCGGGCGCGCCACGTGCCGCTCAGCGGGACGCGCTCAGTTCAGCACGAACTGCGCCGACTCCTTCGACTCCAGGTCCCCCACGGCCACCTGCAGGTGGTAGCTCGCGCCACCACCGGGAACGGACGGCCGCGCGCTGTCGCACGTGGTGGTCGACGAGCGCGTGCGGTCCCAGGCGATCGCCGGCGTGGTGAGCTGCTGCCCGGCCTTGATCGTGACGTCCTGGCTCGTTCCGCCGGTCTGGCAGTCCTTCGACGACCAGTACTGCTCCTCGCCGGAGCTGATCGTCAGTGCCTGCTGCGCCGAACCGAGGTCCATGTGGCACGCGTCGGAGCCGGTGTTCTTGATCGACATCGCGATCTGGGGGTCCTCGGTCGGCCCGTAGGTGCTCTTGTCGACGACCGGCGTGAGCTCGATCTGGTCCTTCGAGCAGGTCGCCGCGTCGCCGGATGCCGCAGCGGGCGCCGAAGCGGACGCCGACGGGGCTGGCGAGGACCCGTCACCAGCGGGAGCAGACGCGGCCTCGGCCCCACCACCGGTGGACGCCGACGGGGAGGCCCCCGGCGCAGACGCCGACGACGCCCCGCTCCCCCGACCGACCACGATCAGCACGACCACCACGACGACGAGCAGCAGCACGCCGGCGACGAGCGCGCGACGACGCCAGTAGACACGGGACGACTCGGGTCCGACGGGGTGGCGGAACGACGACATGCGCACAGGGTAGGGCGAACCCTCCGCTGCGCGGCGGAGCGACGCCGCGCCACCCCCGAAAGCGTCAGACGATCCCCAGCTGACCGGCGGTCAGACAGTCCCCAGCTGACCGGCGGTCAGACGATCCCCAGCTGACCCGCGGTCAGAGGATCTTCAACATGCGGGTGTTGCCGAGCGTGTTCGGCTTCACACGGGCGAGGTCGAGGAACTCCGCGACCCCCTCGTCCGACGACCGCACGAGTTCGGCGTACACGTCGGGCGGTACGACCTGCTCGCCGATCTCCAGGTACCCGTGCTTCGCGAAGAACTCGACCTCGAACGTCAGGCAGAAGATGCGCGCGACGCCGAGTTCGCGGGCATCGTGCTCGAGCGCCTCGAGCATCCGGTGCCCGACCCGCTTGTGGATCCAGTCGGCGTCGAGCGCGAGGGTCCGGACCTCGGCGATGTCGTCCCAGAACACGGCGAGGGCGCCGCAGCCGATCGGCACGCCGTCGGGCCCCTCGGCGATCCGGAACTGCTGGATCGAACCGTAGAGCGCGACGTTCTCCTTGCCGAGCAGGATGCGCCGGTCGACGTACGGCGCGATGAGTCGCTGGATGTGCGGCACGTCCGAGGCCAGGGCCGGACGCACCCGGATGCCGTGCTCGTCCCGCTCGTCGAACGCGTGCTTGCCGTGACCAGTCATCCCGTCGAGCATACGGCGCAGCAGGGGGACACCGCCCCTGGAGGGCCTCCAGCCGGACCGGCCTAGCGTCGGTCACGAACACGAAGCGTCACGAACACAGAGCGTCACGAAGACGAAGAGCCCGAACACGAACAGCACGACGAACGAAGGAGCGACCATGCCCCAGATCATCGAGACCGTCGACGTCAACGTCCCCGTCCGCCAGGCCTACGACCAGTGGACCCGGTTCGAGGAGTTCCCGCACTTCCTCGACGAGGTCGAGAAGATCGTCCAGGTCGACGACAAGACCACCGACTGGACCGTCAAGGTCGCCGGTCAGGAGCGCGAGTTCCGCGCTGTCATCACCGAGCAGCACCCGGACGAGCGCGTCGCGTGGACCGTCAAGGACGGCGACGTCGAGCACGCCGGCGTGGTCACGTTCCACAAGCTGTCGGACGCCGAGACCCGGGTCACCGCGCAGATCGACTGGGAGCCGACCGGCCTCCTCGAGAAGCTCGGCTCCGCTGTCGGTGTCGGCGGTCACGCCGTCAAGAAGGACCTGCAGAACTACAAGGAGCGCGTCGAGAACGCCCCGACCGAGCCGGGCTGGCGCGGCGACGTCCAGGCCTAGGACACCGAGCACGCTCTGACGGGAGGCGCGGTGCCAGCTGGCACCGCGCCTTCCGTCCGTCCGTGGGCACCCGACGCACGTACACGTCGCGCTGGCAGGGTGGACACCATGCAGCTCGTCCGCACCGCCGTCACCGGCACCGTGATCGCCACCGCCGGGAGCGTCGCCCTCGGGGCCGCCGCCGCACGCCGACTCCTCCGCCCCGCACCGTTCGTGCCACCGGAGTCCGAGCTGGTGTGGACCGACGAGCGAGACGTCCCGGGTGAGGAACCCGACGGCGTCGTCGGGCGCATCCACGTCGTGCACGTCCACGGGCAGTCGCTCGGCCCGCAGCAGGTCCTGCGCGGCCTGCGGGTCTGGCGGGAGCTCGGCGCCTCGAACCAGGTGATCGACACCTCCGGTCTGCCGCTGCGCTCCCTCGACCCCGCGGCGGTCGACCGCGTCGCCGCCGCCGCACACGCCGCCCGAGCCCGTGGAGCCGAGCGGGTGGTGCTCCAGGGCTGGTCCGCCGGCGCCCTCGCCGCGTCGGCCGCCGCCGCACGCACGCCGGTCGACGGCATCGTCGGGGTGGCACCGCTCCTCGACGTCCGGTCCGCGCTCCGCGGAGCCGTCACGACCGCACGCTTCCCCGCGGCCGTCGGCGTCGTCGCCGGACGCATCGCGAGCACGCCGGGCCTCAGCCGCCTCGCCGGCGTCCCCTACCCGCTGTCGGTCACGCGCTGGCAGGACGACCGCACCCCGACGCTCCTGCTGCACTCGACAGCCGACCCCCTGGTCGCAGCCGCCGACGTCGCGGCTCACCGCGCCCGGGGCGCTCGGGTCGAGACGTTCACGCACGCGCGGCACACGCTCGAGTGGAACGAGGACCCGGAGCGCTGGGAACGCGCCGTCCGCGAGTTCGCCGCGACGTTCGGCTGACGCGGCCGGTCCGGAACGTGAAGTGGCCCCGGTCGGGGGGGAGACCGGGGCCACTGACGTCCGACCCGTTGGGGGAACCAGCCGGACGTCGGTCGCGAGGTGTTGGGGGGAACCCTCGCACGAACAACGGTACCCCCCGCCCGGGGGTCGTGTCCGCCGCGCACGCCGGAACCCGCACATCACTTCGTCACCACGGACGGACGGACGGGAGGCGCGGTGCCAGCTGGCACCGCGCCTCCCGTCCGTCGTGTCGAGGAGTCCTAGGACTCGATCTCGCCCTGCGGGGTCTCCGCGGACTCGACGGCGTTCGCCCCGGCGAGGACCTCCTCGCGACCCGGCTGACGCCCGGTCTCGAACTGGAACGCACCCTCGGCGAAGTCGACCTTCACGTGGTCGCCCGCATTGAGTTCACCCTGCAGGATGTGCTCGGACAGCTGGTCCTCGACCTCGTGCTGCATCGCGCGGCGCAGCGGTCGGGCACCGAGTGCCGGGTCGAAGCCGACCTTGATGAGCTGCTCCTTGGCGGCGAGCGTGAGCTCCACCGTCATGTCGCGGTCCAGCAGGCGGTCCGACAGGCGCTTCACGAACAGGTCCACGATCTGCAGCAGCTCGGGCTGCGAGAGCTGCGGGAAGACGATCGTGTCGTCGACGCGGTTCAGGAACTCCGGCTTGAAGTGCTTCTTCAGCTCCTCGTTCACCTTCGAGCGCATGCGGTCGTAGCCGACTGCCGAGTCACCCTCGACCTGGAAGCCCACCGGACCACCCGCGATGCCCTGCGAACCGAGGTTCGTGGTCATGATGATGACGGTGTTCTTGAAGTCGACCACGCGGCCCTGACCATCGGTCAGGCGACCCTCTTCGAGGACCTGCAGCAGCGAGTTGAAGATGTCCGGGTGGGCCTTCTCGATCTCGTCGAACAGGACCACGGAGAACGGCTTGCGGCGCACCTTCTCGGTGAGCTGGCCGCCCTCCTCGAACCCGACGAACCCGGGAGGGGCACCGAAGAGTCGCGAGACCGTGTGCTTCTCACCGAACTCCGACATGTCGAGGGAGATCAGCGCGCCCTCGTCGTCGAACAGGAACTCCGCGAGCGCCTTGGCGAGCTCGGTCTTCCCGACGCCCGTGGGGCCGGCGAAGATGAACGAGCCCGAGGGGCGGTTCGGGTCCTTGAGACCGGCACGGGTGCGGCGGATCGTCTTCGAGAGGGCCGAGATGGCCTCTTCCTGTCCGATCACGCGCTCGTGCAGGGCCTTCTCCATGAAGACGAGACGCGAGGTCTCCTCTTCCGTGAGCTTGAAGACCGGGATGCCCGTGGCCTGCGCCAGGACCTCGGCGATGATGCCCTCGTCGACGGTGCCGGACGCGGCGACGTCACCCGCACGCCACTGCTTCTCGAGGCGGAGACGCTCGCCGAGGAGCTTCTTCTCCTCGTCGCGCAGGCTCGCGGCCTTCTCGAAGTCCTGCTCCTCGATCGCGGCTTCCTTCTGCCCGCGGACCGTCGAGATCTTCTCGTCGAACTCCCGGAGCTCCGGCGGCGCCGACAGGATCGACAGGCGGAGACGTGCGCCGGCCTCGTCGATCAGGTCGATGGCCTTGTCCGGCAGGAAGCGGTCCTGCACGTAGCGGTCCGCCAGGTTCGCCGCGGCGACGATCGCGCCGTCGGTGATGGACACCTTGTGGAACGCCTCGTACTTGTCGCGGAGGCCCTTGAGGATGTTGATCGCGTGGGGCAGCGACGGCTCGTTGACCTGCACCGGCTGGAAGCGGCGCTCGAGTGCGGCGTCCTTCTCGAAGTGCTTGCGGTACTCGTCGAGCGTGGTCGCACCGACCGTCTGCAGCTCACCACGGGCGAGGAGCGGCTTGAGGATCGACGCGGCGTCGATCGCGCCCTCGGCAGCACCGGCACCGACGAGCGTGTGGATCTCGTCGATGAAGACGATGATGTCGCCGCGGGTGCGGATCTCCTTCGTGACCTTCTTGAGGCGCTCCTCGAAGTCACCGCGGTAGCGGGACCCGGCGATGAGCGAGCCGAGGTCGAGCGAGTAGAGCTGCTTGTCCTTCAGCGTCTCCGGGACGTCGCCCTTGACGATCGCCTGGGCGAGGCCCTCGACGACCGCGGTCTTGCCGACGCCCGGCTCACCGATCAGGACGGGGTTGTTCTTGGAGCGGCGGGAGAGGATCTGCATGACCCGCTCCATCTCCTTCTCGCGCCCGATCACCGGGTCGAGCTTGCCGTCGCGCGCGGCCTGGGTGAGGTTCCGACCGAACTGGTCGAGGACCTGCGAACCCTGCTGGGCGTTCTGCTGCTGCTCGCCGCCGACGGCGACCGCTTCCTTGCCCTGGTAACCGGACAGGAGCTGGATGACCTGCTGACGGACGCGGTTGAGGTCCGCACCGAGCTTGACGAGGACCTGGGCGGCGACGCCCTCGCCCTCGCGGATGAGGCCGAGCAGGATGTGCTCGGTCCCGATGTAGTTGTGGCCGAGCTGCAGCGCCTCGCGCAGGGACAGCTCGAGCACCTTCTTGGCGCGCGGCGTGAACGGGATGTGCCCGGTCGGCTGCTGCTGGCCCTGCCCGATGATGTCCTGGACCTGCTCGCGGACGGCATCGAGCGAGATGCCGAGCGACTCCAGCGCCTTGGCGGCGACGCCCTCGCCCTCGTGGATGAGGCCGAGGAGGATGTGCTCGGTGCCGATGTAGTTGTGGTTGAGCATCTTCGCTTCTTCTTGAGCGAGGACGACAACACGACGGGCTCGGTCGGTGAATCTCTCGAACATGTGCTCTCCCTTGCCGGGCTCGTGGGAGCTCGGTGACGTACATCGAGACTAACCAGCGGACCCCCGCAGGGCTGCCCCTGTTCGCCGTGGGCGTGACCTCTCTTCGCACGGTGGCCCAGGACCTCCGCACTGGCCGCCGACCAGGCCCGGGCGGCTACGATCTGGGCATGGAGCAGCCCGTCGTCGGCCTCGTCGTCCACCCCACCAAGAACGTGCGGGAGTCGATCACGACCCTGCAGCGGTGGAACGCCTCGGGTGCCGGACGGCTCGTTGCCCGGCGGGCTGACGCGCAGCGCATCGGCGGCGACGTCGAGGTGATCGGCGACGACGACTTCACGGACCAGGTCGACCTCGTCGTCGCGCTCGGCGGGGACGGCACGATGCTCGGCGCGATGCGACTCGTGGCGAAGCGCCCGGTGCCGGTGCTCGGCGTGAACTACGGCAACGTCGGGTTCCTGGTGGAGATCGAGCCGCCCGAGCTCGAGAACGCGCTCGACCGGTTGTCCGCCGGCGAGTACCAGCTCGAACCGCACCACGCCCTCGAGGCCCGACTGTCGTGGAGCGGCGCCCGCACGGACTACCTGGCGTTCAACGACCTGACGATCGTGCGACGCCCGGGAGCCGGACAGGTCTCCGCCGACCTCAGCGTCAACGGCCTCGGCTACGGCTACTACCGCGCGGACGCCATCGTCGCCGCGACCCCCGCCGGGTCCACCGCCTACAACTACGCGGCCGGCGGACCCGTGCTCTCCCCCGCACTGTCGGGCTCGGTCGTGACCCCGGTCGCCCCGATGGCGGGCATCGACCGCGCCGTGGTCCTGGCCGCGCGGGAGCGCTACCGCTTCGACATCGCCGAGGGCACCAGGAGCGCCGCCCTCGAGGTCGACGGGCTCGTCGTGGGCGAGGTCGCGACGGGGGCGCAGATCGACATCCGACTGCGGAAGGACGCCGGCAGCGTCGTGCGCCTCGACGCCGAGCGGCACGGACGCACCGGCCGGGTGAAGCTCAGCCTGCTCGACCTGCCGGTCCGCCCGGACCAGCTCATCGAGCTCATCCCGCAGGACCTGCGCCAGAAGCTCGGCCGCGAGCTCGAGGACTAGCGCGCGGGGCCGCGGGCGGCCGGGCCCCGGACAGCGAAGTGGCCCGCCCAGGCAGTGCCTGGACGGGCCGTCCCATCACCCCACCGGACCGCCTTCCCACAGGACGGCCCGGTTCCCCGTGCCGAGGTCGAGACCCCGGCCGAAGCCTGCTGACCTCAGTCGGTCAGGTACAGCTGCATGTCCTGGCTCACGGCCTTCGCGAACAGGCGCAGCTTGGCACGCGACTCGACGCGGCTGACCGCCTGGCGCGTGGTGTGCACGATCTTCGAGATCTCGTCGAGCGTCATCGGCTTGTCGTCGTCCAGGCCGTAGCGCATGCGGATGACGTTGGCCTCGTCGCTCGGCAGCTCGGCGACGATCGAACGGATGTCGCGGTGCAGGAGCGTCGTCTCGGTGAGCTCGTTCGGGCTCGCGGCGTCCTCGTCCTCGATGAAGTCGCCGAGCTCGCTGTCGTCGGAGTCACCGACGACGGTGTGGATCGACACCGGCTCGTGCGAGCGGCCCTTGAGGTCGAGGAGCTCCTCGGTGCTCATGCTGAGCTCGGCGGCGACCTCATCGGCCATCGGCGCGCGGCCGAGGTCGACGGTCAGGTCCCGCTCGGTGCGCGAGATCTTGTTGATCAGCTCGACGGTGTGCACCGGGATGCGGATGGTGCGCGCCTTGTCGGCGAGGCCACGCGAGATGGCCTGGCGGATCCACCAGGTGGCGTAGGTCGAGAACTTGTAGCCCTGGGTGAAGTCGAACTTCTCGACCGCACGGACCAGGCCGAGGTTGCCCTCCTGGATGACGTCCATGAACGGCAGGCCGCGCTGCGAGTAGCGCTTCGCGATGCTCACGACGAGTCGGAGGTTCGAGGTGATCATGCGCTCCTTGGCGCGCTCACCGTCGCGGACGAGCCAGCGCAGCTCGCGCTGCAGCGTCTTGTCGATGCCGGGCTCGGTGTTGAGCTTCTCCTCGGCGAAGAGGCCGACCTCGATGCGGCGGGCGATGTCCGCCTCTTCTTCCGCGGTCAGGAGCGAGAGGCGCCCGATGTGGCGCAGGTAGTCACCGACCTGGTCGACCGAGGCGCCGCGGACACCCGCGAGCTGCTCGTCGGCCTCGACCTCGACGGCGTCGAGGGTGGTGGTCTCCACCGCGGCGACCGCGGTCTTCGCGGCTGCTGCCTTCTTGCTCCGGCGCGCGGTGGTGCCAGTGGTCGTCGTCTTCGGTGCTGCGGTCGCGATCGTCATGGTGACTCTCCCTGCGGTTCGACGGTGATGGCCTCGTTGGGGGGTGGTGATGAGTAAAGCGGTCGCGAGGTGTACCCCACAAACCGATCGGATCGATTCCCAGGGAACGTCGTGCTTCACCCGAGTAGCTGTCCCCCGCGGGGTACAGGCCCAACGTCAGCATGGACCCGGCCGATGCCCGCGCACAAGGGGATGTCGCCGAGTTTCCGGTGTTGCAGGGAGGTTTCATCGACGATCGCAAGCGTGTACCCCGGGGCGCTGCGCCGAGCGGACACGGAAAAGGGGTACGGCGTTCCGGATCGTCGTGATCCGGTGGCCGTACCCCGAAGAGCGTCAGGAGCGGGATGTCACCAGGAGGGTTCGAGCCACCCGTCCCGTCGCTGGGAGGACTCGAGGTCGGCGTCGAGGTCGAACTCGTCGTACTCGCTCTCGATGTCGCCGACGAGGCTGCGGCCGGTGAAGGCGTGCGTGATGGACATGCGGACGATGCTCACCCGTGCGGGCGACGACGGGGCGACGACGGGATGAACGGTCGGTGACCGACGGCGGGCGCTCAGACGTCGACGTCGTCCTCGTCGCCGTCCGCCCACACGGCGTCACGGGCCGCGTCGGGCAGCACGGAGTGCCCGAAGGCGTCCTCGGGGTCGAGGTCCGCCGGGTCCGAGGCCAGGGACGACGGGGCGAGCGCCGACGGGGCCAGGGACGACGGGGAGGGACGTGCGGTCACCACGTCACTGCACCACCCGTCGGTGAACGGCCGGTGACGGACTGCGCTGTGGGCGCAGGCTGGTCGGGACTACTCCGCCGAGGTCGGTGCGGGAGCGGGGCGGCCGTGCTCGCGCTCGTAGCGCGCGCGCTCCTCGGCCTCGACCTTCGCGTACGCGGACCGCTCGGTGCGGTCGGCGCGCATGATCGCGCGCATCACGAACCAGAAGATGAGGCCGACGACGACGGTCGGCGTCACGGCGAAGATGATCCCGGTCACGACTCCATCTGGCACCGGAGCATCGTACCTCGCCCCGGTGAGCGCCACGTGCCCGGGACGGTGCCGGGACGGACGGGAGGCGCGGTGCCAGCCGGCACCGCGCCTCCCGTCCGACGTCCGCTCGCGTCCTACTTGACCAGCGGGAACAGGATCGTCTCGCGGATGCCCAGGCCGGTGATCGCCATGAGCAGGCGATCGACGCCCATGCCCATGCCGCCCGACGGCGGCATCGCGTGCTCGAGGGCACGCAGGAAGTCCTCGTCGACGCGCATCGCCTCGGGATCGCCGCCGGCGGCGAGCTTCGCCTGCTCGACGAAGCGCTCGCGCTGCACGACGGGGTCGACGAGCTCGGAGTACGCCGTCGCGAGCTCGAAGCCGCGGACGTACAGGTCCCACTTCTCGACGACGCCCGGGCGGCTGCGGTGCTCGCGGGTCAGCGGTGAGGTGTCGACCGGGAAGTTCATCACGAAGGTCGGCGCGTGCAGGTCGTCCCCGTGGAAGTGCTCCCACAGCTCCTCGACGTACTTGCCGTGCGTGGCGTGCGCGACCTCGACGCCCTCGGCCTCGGCGAGCGCCACCAGCTCGGACAGCGGGGTCTCCGGGGTGATCTCGCGCCCGGCGGCCTCGGACAGCGAGCCGTACATGTCCATGCGCGCCCATTCGCCACCGAGGTCGTACTCGGTGCCGTCGGCGAGCGTGACGACGAGGGACCCACCGGTCACGGCCTTCGCCGCGTTCTGCACGAGCTCCTGCGTCAGGTCGGCCATCTGCTCGTAGTTGCCGTACGCCTGGTACGCCTCGACCATCGCGAACTCGGGGGAGTGCGACGAGTCGGCACCCTCGTTCCGGAAGTTCCGGTTGATCTCGAAGACCCGGTCGATGCCGCCCACCACGGCCCGCTTGAGGAAGAGCTCCGGCGCGATGCGCAGGTACAGCTCGGTGTCGAAGGCGTTCGAGTGCGTGACGAAGGGGCGGGCCGAGGCGCCGCCGTGCTGGGTCTGCAGCATCGGGGTCTCGACCTCGAGGTAGTCGTGTCCGGTGAAGGTCTGCCGCAGCGAGGACATCACGGCGGCGCGGGCACGGACGGTCTCGCGGGCCTGGTCGCGGACGATCAGGTCGAGGTACCGCTGGCGGACCCGGGTCTCCTCGTTGAGCTCGTTGTGCAGGTTCGGCAGCGGCAGGATCGCCTTCGCCGCGATCGCCCACTCGTCGACCATGATGCTCAGCTCGCCACGACGCGAGGAGATCACCCGACCGTGCACGAAGACGTGGTCACCGAGGTCGACGAACTCCTTCCACCGGGCGAGGGACTCGTCCCCGACCTCGGCCAGGGAGACCATCGCCTGCACGCGGGCGCCGTCGCCGGACTGCAGCGTCGCGAAGCAGAGCTTGCCGGTGTTGCGGGAGAACACGATGCGCCCGGCGAGCCCGACGACGTCCTGCGTCTCCTCGCCCGTCTCGAGGTGCGCGTACTGCTCGCGCACGGCCGGGATCATCGTGGTGATCGGCAGCTCAGCCGGGTAGGCCTCGATGCCGGCGTCCAGGAGCTTCGCCCGCTTGTCGAGCCGCACCTGTCGCTGTTCGCTGGTCTCGGCGGCGGCGAGCTCCTCGGCGGAGGGGCCGTCGCCCGAGGGCTCGGTGGCGGATGCGGTCTCGTCGGTCATGCTGTGCGGCTCCGATGGGGTCGTGGGGATGCACCGATGGTACCGGCCGCACCGCTCCGGCCCGGAACCGCAGGGACGGCTACAGGGTCGCCTGGCCGTCGGCTGCGGCGAGCGCGTTGTCGACGGCGGAGCGCACGAGGGCGCCCAGCACGCGACCGGGGTGCTCGACGCCGATGCCGGAGAGCGTCCCGGCGGACTGGTCCACGATCGCGGTCGAGAACGACACGGCTGCACGCACGGCGTCGGCGTACGCGGGCCGGTCCTGCTCGGTCACGACGAACGGCTCCGCGCCCATCTCGACGACGAGCGCCTGGGCGATCGGCAGCACGGGCGCCGGGGCGGTCACCGCGCAGTAGGCGTCGCGGAGTCGCGCGAGGTCGACGCTCGTGCCCGTGAACGCCATCGCGGGGTGGATCGCGAGCGGGATCGCGCCGGCGGCCAGGGCGGGCCGCAGGACCTCGACGCCGTGGTCGGGGCTGGTGTGCACGACGAGCTGCCCGGGCTGCCAGATCCCGGCGTCCGCCAGGCCCTGCACGAGCCCGGCGAGCTGGTCGTCCGGCACGGCGAGCAGCACGAGCTCGCTCCGCTCGACCAGGTCGGGGGTCGCGAGGACGGGAGCACCGGGGAGCATCGCCTCGGCGCGGTCGCGGCCCGCGTCGGACACCGCCGTCACGCCGACGACGGCGTGCTCGGCGTTCGCCAGGGCCGCCCCGAGCACGGGCCCGACCCTCCCCGCA
>NZ_RBLU01000099.1 GCF_003989515.1 Curtobacterium sp. HSID17257 | reverse complement strand
GGCCCGTGCCGACCCTCCGGGCCGTCCCGTGGTCGCGTCAGGAGGCGCGAGGCGGGACGGCGCCGGTCTCCCGGCCGGCCCGTGGTGCGTCAGGCCGCGAACGCGACCGCGGAGACCACCAGCAGGACCACGACCGCGGCCCCGGTGCCGACGGCGAGACGGTCCCACGTGCGGTGCACCTCGCGGTCCTCGGGTAGCGCCGTCCGCCGTGCGCGCCAGCGCGAGCGAATCGCCCGCAGCTCCTCCGGCTCGTGCGGCACCGACAGCTCCCCGCGACGGGCCGGACGCGAGCCGCGGATCGACGGCCCGCCCCGGCAGGTGACCGAGCGGCCGTCGGCGGTCTGCACCACGATCTGCCAGCGGAGCCGGACGTCGGCGACGGCCGCCCACGGGACGCGTGTGGTGCGCAGCGGGTTGACGACGGTGAGCGCGTCGTCGTCGAGCCGGACGGCCGGTCGGACGGTGAGCAGCCAGAGCGCCCACACGAGCGCGGTGACCGGGCCGACCGCCGACCAGACGACGTCCCAGCTGCTCCGCGCCGCAGCGTCGACGAGCAGGAAGAGCCCCAGGACGGCGACGAGGCCGGACGCCACCGCCCCTCCGCGACCTGCGCGGAGGACGACGGGACGTCCGGCCTCGGGGTGGTGCAGCGGGATCAGCGCCCGAACTCGAACCCGGCACCCGGGATCGCGGCGAGCAGGTCCTTCGTGTACTGCTCCTTCGGGTCGGCGAAGACCTCGTCGGTCGTCGCCTTCTCGACGATCTGCCCCTTGCGCATGACGCACACGTTGTCCGCGACGAGGCGGACGACGGCGAGGTCGTGCGTGATGAAGAGGTACGTCAGGTCCAGCTCGCTCTGCAGCTCGGTGAGCAGGTCGAGGATCTGGCCCTGGACGAGCACGTCGAGGGCGGAGACCGCCTCGTCGAGCACGATGACCTCGGGCTTGAGCGCCAGCGCACGTGCGACGGCGATGCGCTGTCGCTGCCCACCGGACAGCTCGTTCGGGTAGCGGTTCACCATCGACTTCGGCAGGGCGACCTGGTCGAGCAGCTCGAGCACGCGGGCCCGGCGGCTGGCCTTGTCACCAACCTTGTGCGTGGCGAGGGGCTCGGCGATCGTGTTCCCGACGTTGTACATCGGGTCCAGCGAGCCGTACGGGTCCTGGAAGACCGGCTGCACGCGGCGGCGGAAGTCGAACAGGTCCTTGCCCTTGAGGGCGCCGATGTCGATGCCGTCGAACGTGACCGAACCGCCGGTGATCGACTCGAGCTGCAGCACGAGCTTCGCCACGGTCGACTTCCCCGAACCCGACTCGCCGACGAGCGCCGTGGTGGTGCCCTTCGGGATCGAGAACGACACGTCGTCGACGGCCTTCAGCTCGCGCGACTGCAGGTTCTTGCCGCGGAGCTTGTAGACCTTCTGCAGGTTCTTCACGACGATGAGGTCCTGCGCCGGACGGTGCTCGCGCTCCTGGGCGCGGGCGATCAGCTCGTCGTCCTCGCTGCCGGCGTCCGCGATGGCGACCCGCTCGTGCTGCACCTTCGACTGGATGCGACGGCTCGCGAGCGAGGGCGCCGCGGCGACGAGGCGCTGCGTGTACGGGTGCTGCGGGTTCGCCAGGATCTCCTTCGACGGACCCGACTCGACGACCTGGCCCTTGTACATCACGACGAGCTTCTCGGCGCGCTCGGCGGCGAGGCCGAGGTCGTGCGTGATGAACAGGACCGAGGTCCCGAAGTCGCGGGTCAGCGTCTCGAGGTGGTCGAGGATGATCCGCTGGACGGTGACGTCGAGCGCCGAGGTCGGCTCGTCGGCGATGAGCAGCTGCGGGCGGCTCGACAGACCGATGCCGATGAGCACGCGCTGGCGCATGCCGCCGGAGAACTCGTGCGGGAACTGCTTGAGCCGCGTCGCGGCGTCGCCGAGGCCGGCCTCCTGCAGCACCTCGACCGCGCGGGCACGGATCGCGTGCTTGCCGGTCGCCATGCCGTTCGCCTTGATGGCCTCTTCCACCTGGAAGCCGATCGACCACAGCGGGTTGAGGTTCGACATCGGGTCCTGCGGGACGTAGCCGATCTCCTTCCCGCGGATGCCGGCCATCTCCTTGTCGGACAGTCCGACGAGCTCACGCCCGTTGAACTTGATCGACCCGCCGGTGACCTCGCCGGTGCCGGCGAGGAGCTTGATGATCGCCTGGGCGCTGGTCGACTTGCCCGAACCGGACTCGCCGACGATCGCCAGGCGCTCGCCCTGCTCGAGGGTGAAGTCGACGCCGCGGACGGCCTGCACCAAGCCGCTCTGGGTGCGGAACCCGACCTGCAGGCCGGAGACCTCGAGCAGCGGGGCGCCGGAACCGGCCGGACGACGGGTGGTGGGATCGGTGAGCGTCTCGGTCATCGACGGGCCCTCGCCTTCGGGTCGAGCGCGTCGCGGACCACGTCGCCGAGGAGCAGGAACGCGAGCACGGTGATGGACAGGGCGGCGGACGGCCAGAAGATCGTCGACGGGTTGGTTCGGATCGACGTCTGCGCCGTACCGATGTCGAGGCCCCAGCTGAGCGCCGACGGGGGCAGCCCGATGCCGAGGAACGACAGGGTGGCCTCGGCGACGATGAACGAACCGAGCGACACCGTGGCGATCACGATGACGGGGGCGATCGCGTTCGGGATCACGTGGCGGACGAGCGTGGTGAAGCGGCTGACACCGAGGGCCGCCGAGGCGGTGACGTAGTCGGACTGCTTCGCGCTGAGCACCGCACCGCGCATGATGCGGGCGATCTGCGGCCACGCGAACGCGGCGAGCACGAGCGCCACCGTGATGGCGTTGCGGGCCGGGATGACCGACATGATCACGATCGCGCCGAGGATGGTCGGGATCGAGAAGAAGATGTCACCGATGCGGGAGACGATCGTGTCGAGCCAGCCGCCGTAGAACCCGGCGAGGGCGCCGATGATGATTCCGACGAGCGACACCAGGATCGTCGCGACCAGGCCGACGATGACCGAGCTGCGGGCACCCCAGATGACGCGGGCGTACACGTCGTAGCCCTGACGGTTGTAGCCGAGCGGGTGGCCCGGACGAGCGCCCTCGTCACTGAAGTCGAGGTTCGCCGCGCGGGGGTCGACGTGCGTGAACAGGCCGGGGAAGATCGCGACGACCAGCACGAGCAGGATCAGGACCGACGAGATCCAGAAGGTCGGGCGGACGCGCATGGAGTCCCACGCGTCGGTCCAGGTCGAGCGCGTCTTCTCCGTCTCGTCGACCTGGTCGACGGCCTGGAGCGGCGTCTCCTCGATCGGCGCCACGTAGTGCGTCGCGGAGCGGGGTTCGGCGTTACTTGGCATAGCGGATCCTCGGGTCCAGGACGGCGTAGAGCAGGTCGACCAGGAGGTTGGCGAGCATGAAGATGATGACCATCACGGCGACGAAGGAGACGACCGTGGGGCCCTCGCCGAGCTTGACGGCGCGGAACACCGTGCCACCGACACCGTTGATGTTGAAGATGCCCTCGGTCACGACCGCGCCGACCATCAGGTTGCCGATGTCGACACCGAGGTAGGTCACCACGGGGATGAGCGAGTTGCGGAAGATGTGCACCCCGACCACGCGACGACGGGGCAGGCCCTTCGCGGTGGCGGTCCGGACGAAGTCTGCGCTCATGTTCTCGGCGACGCTGGCGCGCGTGAGCCGCACGATGTAGGCGAACGACACGGTCGCGAGCACGATCGCCGGGAGCACGAGCTCCGACCACGGTGCCTGACCCGACACCGTGACGCGGAACAGCCCCAGCTGGATGCCGAAGACGTACTGCAGCAGGAAGCCGACGACGAAGGTCGGCACCGAGATGAGCAGGAGCGAGACGACGAGCGCGGTGGTGTCGAACCACTTGCCCTTCTTGAGGCCCGCGATGACACCGACGACGATGCCGGCGACGGCCTCGAACAGCAGCGAGAGCAACGCGAGGCGCGCGGTGATCGGGAACGCCGACGCGAGCTGCTGCGACACCGGCAGGCCCGAGTAGGTGAGCCCGAGGTCGCCACGGAAGACGCCACCGATCCACAGGAAGTACTGGACCAGGAACGGCTTGTCCAGGTTGTACTGCTGCCGGAGCTGCTCGATCACCTGCGGCGACGGCTGGCGGTCGCCGAACAGCGCGGCGATCGGGTCGCCGGGCAGCGAGAAGACCATGAAGTAGATGAGGAACGTGGCCCCGAAGAAGACGGGGATGAGTTGCAGGAGGCGCTTGCCGAGGTACCAGAGCATCAGATCGCTCGGTCCTGCGCAGCGGCGCGCGTGTCGTTCTGGTTCATGTCGTGAGGGGTGGACGGCTCGCGGGTCGGCACGGGTGTCCGGTGCGGGCGGCGGCGCCCGCGGTGGTGGGGGTTGTGTTGCCGCCGAGGTACGGGGGCCCGGAGACCGTGTGGTCTCCGGACCCCCGTCCGGTGGCCGCGGAGCAGGATACCTGCTCGCGATGTGTCTCCGCGGTGCTCGACCGCAGGGAGACCGGTGTTACTTGGTGACCTCGATGTCGTAGTACAGCGGAACGGAGTCCCAACCGAACTTGACGTTCTTGACGTTGTCAGCCGACCAGACGCCGGTCACGTTGGAGTACCACAGCGGGATCTCCGGCAGGTCCTTGAACAGGAGTTCCTGCGCCTTGTCGAAGGTCTTGTTGCCCTCTTCGACGGTCGAGGCCGAGCGGCCCTCGGCGAGCAGCTGGTTGTACTCGTCAGAGTCGTAGCGCGCGTAGTTGCTCGACGAGCCCTTGCCCATGGTCGGGCCGAGGAAGTTGTACAGCGACGGGTAGTCGGCCTGCCAACCGGTGCGGCTACCGCCCGTGAGCTTGTCCTGCGTCTGGTTGTCCAGGGCTTCCTGGAACGTCGGCACGGCCTTGCCCTCGGCCTTGATGCCGAGCGTGTTCGAGATCGAGTTGGTGACCGCGGTCACCCACGCCTCGTGTCCGCCGTCGGCGTTGTACTGGATGGTGAGGGTCTCGTCGTACGGCGACATCTCGTTGGCCTGCGCCCAGAGCTTCTTGGCCTCGGACGGGTTGTAGTCGAGGACGTCCGAGCCCTCGAGGTCACCGTTCCAGCCGGAGATCACCGGGGAGGTGAAGTCCTTGGCCGGGGTGCGGGTGCCGTCGAAGATCTTGTCGGTGATCTGCTTGCGGTTGATCGACATCGACAGGGCCTCGCGACGGAGCTTGCCCTCGTCGCCGCTCCAGTGCTTCAGGTAGTACGGCATGTAGAACGCCTGGAAGATCGCCGCGGGCTGGTTCGCGTTCGAGTCGGGGAAGTCCGACTTGTAGGTCGCGAAGGCAGCGTCCGGGATCGCGTCGAGCACGTCGAGGTTGCCACCCTGCACGTCCGCGTAGGCGGTGTCCTGCGAGGTGTAGAACGTGATCGTCAGACCACCGTTCTTCGGCTTGCGCTTGCCGGCGTAGTCCTCGTTGGTGACGAGCTTGATCGACTGGTTGTGCGTCCACGCACCCTTGCCGTCGAGCTTGTACGGGCCGTTGCCGATCGGGTTCTCACCGAACGCCTTGGTGTCCTTGTAGAAGTCCGAGGGCAGCGGCATGAAGGCCGAGTAGCCGAGCGACAGCGGGAAGTCGGACTGGGCCGACTTCAGCGTGACCGTGAACTCGTCGTCGCTCTTGACCGTGAGGCCGGTGAGCTCGGAGTCCGCGTCGGCGTTGTAGCCCTCGATGTTCTCGAAGAAGTAGCTCGCGCCCTGGGCGTTCGACTTCTGGGCAGCCCAGTTCCACGCCTTCGTGAACGACTCGGCCGTGACCTTCTCACCGTTGGTGAAGGTGTAGCCGGTGTTGAGCTTGATGTCGTAGGTCTTGGAGTCATCGGTGTCGATGCTCTTCGCGACCTCGTTGACCGGCTTGCCGTCGGCGTCGTACGAGACGAGGCCCTCGAAGATCGACGTGATGATCTTGCCGCCACCGGTCTCGGTGGAGTTCGAGGGGATGAGCGGGTTCTGGGGCTCGGAGCCGTTCGTGGTGACGATCCCGGACGCGTTCGTCGAGCCCGAGTCACCGCCGTTGCCGCTTCCGTTGCTGGAGCAGCCGGTCAGGGCGATTGCTGTGGCCCCGAGCACGGCGAGGGCAGAGAGCCCAGCGCGCTTCTTGATCAAGGTTCCTCCTGGTGCATGGGACACGCCAGGCACAGAGGTGCTGCCGGGCGTGTTTGTCCTTGCACTGTAGGCAGTGCTCCGACCGCCGACCAAACCCTGCGGCCATCGGTTACAAACCGGAAACCAAGTTGCAGGATCATTGCGGGAGGATGCAAGATTCGGGCGCTCTGGCGGGGTGCGAGCGGGTTTGTTGCTTCTGCAACGAAGTTGTTGCACGAGCGCACAACGATGGGCTAGCCGAGCAGCGCTCGCGAGGACGTGGAGCGCTCCGACGTCCCGCTGCCCACCCGGCACGCGTGGCACCTGACACACGTGTGCCCTGCCCGGAGCTCCCGGGCAGGGCACACGCTACGCGCTCAGCGGTCGGACCGCCGCCGTGTGACACGGCTGACGGGTCGGATCAGGCGAACGCCTCGATGGGCGGGCAGGCGCAGACGAGGTTGCGGTCGCCGTACGCCTGGTCGATCCGGCGCACCGGCGGCCAGTACTTCCGCGCGCTGATGCCGGGCACCGGGTAGACGGCCTGCTCCCGCGTGTACGGGTGCGTCCACTCGCCCGAGATCGCGGACGCCGCGGTGTGCGGGGCGTGCACGAGCGGGTTGTCGTCCGCCGGCCACTCCCCCCGCTCGACCGCCGCGGCCTCGGCCCGGATGGCGAGCATCGCGTCGACGAAGCGGTCGAGCTCGGCGAGGTCCTCGCTCTCGGTCGGTTCGACCATGAGCGTCCCGGCGACCGGGAACGACATCGTCGGGGCGTGGAAGCCGTAGTCGACCAGGCGCTTCGCGACGTCGTCCACGGTGATGCCCGACGACTCGCGCAGCGGGCGCAGGTCGAGGATGCACTCGTGGGCGACCAGCCCCGACTCCCCCGTGTAGAGGACCGGGAACGCGTCACGCAGGCGTGCGGCGACGTAGTTCGCCCCGAGCACCGCCGCCTCGGTCGCCCGTGTCAGCCCCTCGAGCCCCATCATCCGGACGTAGGTCCACGTGATCGGCAGGATGCTCGGGCTGCCGTACGGCGCAGCACTGACCGGGCCGCCCGCGTGCGCGAGCCGTCCGGCGGCGCCGTCGTCGGCAGCCGACGACCCGGGGCGCCGGTCGGCCTGCTGCGCCATCGGGTGCGCGGGCAGGAAGGGCGCGAGGTGCGCCTTCGCCGCGACCGGTCCGACGCCGGGGCCACCGCCGCCGTGCGGGATGCAGAAGGTCTTGTGCAGGTTGAGGTGCGAGACGTCGCCACCGAAGTCGCCGAAGCGGGCGTGCCCGAGCAGCGCGTTGAGGTTCGCGCCGTCGACGTAGACCTGACCGCCGGCCTCGTGCACGGCGTCGCAGACCTCGCGGACGTCGTGCTCGTACACGCCGTGCGTCGACGGGTACGTGATCATCAGCGCGGCGAGCGTGTCCGCGTGCTGGGCCGTCTTCGCGCGGAGGTCCGCGAGGTCGACGTTGCCGTCCTCGTCGCAGGCCACGACGACCACCTGCATGCCGGCGAGCACCGCCGATGCGGCGTTCGTCCCGTGCGCGCTCGACGGGATGAGGCACACGGTGCGGTCGAGGTCCCCGCGGGAGCGGTGGTACCCGCGGATCGCCAGCAGTCCCGCGAGCTCGCCCTGGCTGCCGGCGTTCGGCTGCAGCGAGACGGTGTCGTACCCGGTGACCTCGGCCAGCCAGGACTCCAGGTCGCCGATCATGTCGAGGTACCCCTCGACGTCCTCGCGCGGCGCGAACGGGTGCACGTTCGCGAACTCCGGCCAGGTCACCGCCGCCATCTCCGTCGCCGCGTTGAGCTTCATGGTGCAGCTGCCGAGCGGGATCATGCCGCGGTCGAGCGCGTAGTCCTTGTCCGCCAGGTGCTTGAGGTACCGCATCATCCGGGTCTCGCTGCGGTGCGCGCTGAAGACGGGGTGCGTCAGGTACTCGCTGCTGCGCAGCAGGTCGGCCGGGAGGCCCGTGGTCGCGTCGCGCACGGCGCCCTCGGTCGCCGGGACGGTCACCTCCACCGCTCCGAACACGCCAGCGAGCGCCGTCACGTCCTCCGGCGTGGTCGTCTCGTCGACCGACAGCTGCAGGGTGTCGGCGTCCACCAGGTGGAGCAGGCGGTCCGCGTCGCGCGCGGCGTCGACGATCGCTGCCGCACGCCCGGGTGCGCGGAGCGTGAGGGTGTCGAACCAGTGCTCGTGCACGACCTCGAGCCCGGCCGCGCGCGCGACGTCGGCGAGCGCCGAGGTCGTCCGGGCCACCCGGTCCGCGATGAAGCGCAGCCCCTCGGGGCCGTGGTAGACGGCGTACATCGACGCCATCACGGCGAGCAGGACCTGCGCGGTGCAGATGTTGCTCGTCGCCTTCTCGCGACGGATGTGCTGCTCGCGGGTCTGCAGGCTGAGCCGGTAGGCCATCTGCCCGTCGGCGTCGAAGGAGACCCCGACGAGCCGGCCGGGCAGCTGCCGCTCGAGGCCCGCGCGGACCGCGAGGTACCCGGCGTGCGGGCCGCCGAAGCCGAGCGGGACGCCGAAGCGCTGACTCGTGCCCACGGCGACGTCGGCGCCGAGGTCACCCGGGCTCGCCAGGAGCGTCATCGCGAGGAGGTCGGCCGCGACCACGGCGATGCCGCCGCCCGCGTGCACCCGCTCGATCGTCGCCGACGGGTCGACCACGCGCCCGGAGGCGCCGGGGTACTGCACGATGACGCCGAAGGCGCCGTTGAGGTCCTCGTCGCTCGGCCCGGAGGCGGCGTCGAACGCGCGCAGCGTGATGCCCACGGCGTCGGCTCGGTGGTCGAGCAGGGCACGGGTCTGCGGCAGCAGGTCGGCGTCGACGAGGAACGCGTCGCCCTTCACCTTCGACGCACGACGGGCGAGGAGCATGCCCTCGACCACGGCCGTGCCCTCGTCGAGCATCGACGCGCCGGCGGTGGCCATGCCGGTCAGGTCGGACACCATCGTCTGGAAGTTGATGAGCGCCTCGAGTCGGCCCTGCGAGATCTCGGGCTGGTAGGGCGTGTACGCCGTGTACCAGCTCGGGTTCTCGAGCACGTTCCGCTGGATCACCGCGGGCGTGTGGGTGCCGTGGTAGCCGAGGCCGATCATGGCGCGGCGGACCGTGTTGCGCACAGCCTTCGCGCGGAGCTCGGCGAGGGCCTCGGTCTCCCCGACCGCTGCCGGGATCACCGAGTCGGTGACCGGCGCGGCGTGGATCGACTCCGGGATGGCCGCGCGGACGAGCGCGTCGAGGGACGGCTGTCCGACGGCGTCGAGCATGACCTGCTGGTCGGCGCTCGTCGTCCCGATGTGGCGGTCGGCGAAGGACGTCTGGAGGTTCTGCTGCGTGCCGGTCATGCGAGGGACGCCCGGTAGGTGTCGTGGTCCATGAGGTCCTCGGGGAACGAGGTGCCCTCGACCTTGAGCTTGACGAGCCAGCCGGCGCCGAACGGGTCCTGGTTGACGGTGTCGGGGGCGTCGACGACGGCGTCGTTGATCGCGACGACCTCGCCCTCGATCGGGGCGAAGAGCTCGCCGACGCTCTTGGTCGACTCGATCTCGCCCATCTGCTCGCCGGCGGTCGTGGTGGTGCCGACGGCGGGGAGCTCGACGTAGACGACGTCCCCGAGCTGCTCGGCGGCGTGGTCGGTGATGCCGACGGTGACGGTGTCGCCCTCGACGAGGATCCACTCGTGGTCGGCGGTGTACTGCAGTGCGGTCTGGTCGGTCACGGGATCAGCCTCTCGGGGTGCGACGGTAGAAGGGGAACGGGGTGACGATGCTGGGGATCGCGGTCCCCCGGACGTCGATGTGCAGGAGTTGTCCCTCGCCGGCCACGGCCGGGTCGACGAAGGCCATCGCGACGGGGTGTCCGAGCGTCGGGGACAACGCCCCGGACGTGACGGTGCCCACCACGGTCCCGTCGTGCACGACGTCGTAGCCGGCCCGGGGAGCGCGGCGCCCCTCGGTCACGAGCCCGACGAGCACGCGGGCGTCCGGCTCCGGCTGCACGCCGGCGTCCCCGACGAAGGAGCCCGAGGTCGCGACGACACGACCGAGCCCCGCCTGCGCGGGTCGGACGTCGGTGGACAGCTCGTGCCCGTAGAGCGGCATGCCGGCCTCGAGCCGCAGGGTGTCGCGCGCGGCGAGCCCGGCGGGGACGACACCGCGGTCGGCCCCGGTCTCGAGCAGCGCGTCCCAGATCGACGACGCGACGTCGGTGCCGCTGTAGATCTCGAAGCCGTCCTCGCCGGTGTAGCCGGTGCGGGCGACGAGGACCTCGGCGCCGTCGAACAGCGCGTGCAGCACGCGGTAGTACCGGAGGTCGTCGAGCGGGGTCTCCGGCTGCAGGCGGTCGGCCACGACCAGGGCGTCGAGCGTCCCCGCGGCCGCCGGACCCTGGATCGCCACGAGTGCCGTGGTGTCCGAGTCGTCGGAGACCTCGACGTCGTACCCGTGGGAGCGTGCGACGAGCGCGTCGACCGCGACGGAGCGGTTCGCCGCGTTCGCCACGACGAGGAAGACGTCCTCGCCCGTTCGGTACACGACGAGGTCGTCGAGGATCCCGCCGTCCTCGGCGAGGAGCAGCGAGTACTTGGCGCGGCCGACGGGCATCGCGCCGAACGACCCGGCGAGCGCGTGGTCGAGGAACGGCACCGCATCCGGGCCGACGACACCGACCTCGGCCATGTGCGACAGGTCGAAGACACCCGCGGCCTGGCGGACCGCGTGGTGCTCGGCGAGGTCGGACGAGTACCGGACGGGCATCCGGTACCCGGCGAAGTCGGTGAAGGTGGCGCCCGCAGCCTCGTGCGCGGGTTCGAGTGGGGAGGAACGCATGACGGAGTTCTCCTGGCATCGGCAGGACCCGACGGCCGTCGTCGGGTGGGAACTCCCCCTCTGTCATGGGCCTGAGAGTTTCACCGCGGCCCGTGAGGTCCGGCGGCTTTCACCGTGGGCGAGACACCGCGCGGGCCCGGCGGGGACGCGTGTCTGCTTTTCAGAGTGGCCTGTCCGCTGCGGTGTGGGACCTGAGAGATTGACGGGGAGGTTGCTCCTTCGGTGCCGTGCGCGTGCGCTCGGCTCTCCCGCGGCGGGTGTGCGGCCGGTGTTGAGTTGTGCAGGCCCGAGCATACCGACCCCGCGTTTCGGGCATGTGTCGCGGTACCGTCTTCGACGTCTCGTAGAATGCGGGGATGGCAGGACAGCGATCGCGCCCCCGTGGGCAGCTCGAGCAGGCGGTCCTCGAGACCCTGCGTGCCGCGGCCGACCGCGGGATCGTCGACGGGTGCACGGCCCGCCAGGTGCTGGACGCGTTCCCGGAGCCCCGGCCCGCGCTGACGACGGTGCTGACCGTGCTCGACCGGCTCGGACGCAAGGGTCAGGTCGAGCGGCAGGAGCACGACGACGCCCCGCTGACCTTCCGCGCCGTCCACAGCCGCGAGCAGCAGACCGCGTCGCTGATGTCGAACGCGCTCGCCGCCGCGTCGGACCGCGAGGCCGCACTGCTCCAGTTCACCGGATCGCTCGCCTCGGACGACCTCGACGTCCTGCGCCGCGCCCTCGACGCCCGAGCACAGTCCTGAGGGAAGCCGCCGCGTGGTCGTCGCCGGAGTCGTCCTCATCGCACTCGCCCTCGTCGTCGTGGTGGCCGCCCCGCGCGTGCTGACCCGGTCCGCCTGGACGATCGACCACCCGCGCACCGCCCTCGTGTCCTGGTCGGTGGCGGTCGTGCTCGGCGTGGTCGGCTTCGTCGTCGGTACCACCCTGGTCGTCGTCGCGAACCGACCGATCACGGACCCCTTCGGGCTCGGGGAGTCGCCGACGCACCGGTTCAACCTCGCGGTCGCGCTGCTCGCCGTGCTCGCCTTCGTGGTCGCCGTGCGGGTCCGCCCGGGCCCCGAGCACGACGCCGTGCGCGAGGCCATGCGCTCGGGTTCCGCACCGCACCGGCAGATCGACGGCACCACCGTCGCGCTGGTCGAGGCGGACCACGCGCTCGCCTGCGCGGTCCCCGGCCGCTCCGGCGGGGTGCTCGTCAGCACCGGGCTGGCGGACCTGCTGCGGACCGACGAACTGGAGGCCGTGGTCGCCCACGAGCGCGCCCACCTGACCCAGCGCCACGCGGTGGCCGTCGCGGTCGCGGAGTCGATCGAGCGTGCGGTCCCGTGGA
>NZ_RBLU01000098.1 GCF_003989515.1 Curtobacterium sp. HSID17257 | reverse complement strand
TGGGCGGCCGGTGCCGCGGGGGCGGCCGGCGCGGCGTGCTGCACCGGAGGCGCGGCCGGGACCGGACGCGCGGGAGCGGGCGCAGGAGCCGGAGCCGGAGCGGGCGGAGCGACGGCCGTGCGGACGGGGGCGACCGCACGGTCGACGGCCGCGCCGACACCGTCCGCGGCGCCCTGCACCGTCCCACCGACGTCCTGGACCAGCCCGCCGACCAGCCCGCGTTGCTGGGGAGCACCCTCGGCCGCTGCGGCCGGACGAGCACCGAGGAGCAGCGAGAGCAGCACGAGCGCAGCGGCGACACCGACGCCGACGACGACGGTCCGGAGCAGCGCGCGCCAGGGGTCGCGCAACGGCTGGTCCATGCGCTCACCTCCTGATCTCGGCTGCGCACGTAGAGTGGTTGACCGGCACTGTACGCCGATCGATCCCGGACCGGAACCGGTCTCGGAAGGAATTCTCAGGAAAGGCCGCACGTGGTCTCGATCTTCTCCGCCCCGACGCGCAACCTCGACATCGTGACGCTGCACGAGATCCTCCGGCTCCGGCAGGACGTCTTCGTCGTCGAGCAGGAGTGCGCCTACCCGGACATCGACGGCCGCGACCTCGAGCCGGGCACGGTGCAGTTCTGGGCCGGTCAGGGCTCGGTCGACGCCACGCTCCGACTGCTCCGCGAGGACGACGGCACCGAGCGCATCGGTCGCGTCGCCACCGCCCGGCACGCCCGGTCGCAGGGGCTCGGGGCGCAGCTCATGGAAGCGGCGATCGCGGAGTCCCGCTCGTCGTCGATCGCGATCAACGCCCAGGCGCACCTCGAGCAGTGGTACGGCCGCTTCGGGTTCGTGCGGTCCGGTGACGACTTCCTCGAGGACGCCATCCCGCACGTCCCGATGACGCGCACCCGCTAGTCGTCCTGCGGTCCGGGTCCCACACGGGCGGGACGTGGTCGATCCGGGCCGGGCGCGGGCGTCGTCGGTCGGGTCAGGCGCGCCAGCGCCGCAGTTCGTCGAACGACCGTCCCTGGTGCGCCCGGTCCGCGACGAGCCGTTCGAAGACGATGTTCGTCTGCGTCGTCGCCACCGCCGGGTCCCCGCTCAGCTCGTCGGCGACGAAGTCCCGCAGCTGCTCGGTCGAGGTGCACGCGATGTGCACCAGGAAGTCCTTGTCGCCGGCGAGGAACGAGACGTCCTGCACGACGGGCACCCGGAGCAGGCGCTTCGCGAAGTCGCGGAGCTCGTGCCGGGCCGCGGCGTGCACCCGGACGGACACCATCGCCTCGATCGCGAACCCGAGCCCGGCGACGTCGACGTCCGCCCGGTACCCGCGGATGATCCCGGCGTCCTCGAGTGCCCGCACGCGCGTGAGGCAGGTGGAGGGCGCGACCCCGACCGCAGCGGCCAACCGGTTGTTGGGGATCCGGGCATCGGCCGCGAGGGTCCAGAGGATGCGCTCGTCGACCTCGTCGAGGCGCGGCGCGGGATCGGGGCGACGGACGGTTCGGTCGGACACGCCCCGAACGTTACCGCCGGAGGGCCCCGGCGCCGGGTCGCGGCACTCCGCGCCTGCGCTACATCGCCAGGGTCATCCCGACCACGGCCACCGTCATCGCGAAGACCTCACCGCTGCGGACGGCACGACGGTCCTCACGCGCCCACTCGTACCGGAGCAGCCAGCCGCTGAACCCGCAGTAGCCGATCACCCCGGCGCCGAGCACCGCGGACAGCGCGATCCCGTGGCCGGCGTGCCCGTCGGCGAGACCGGTGGCGTGCCCCATCAGCAGCATGCCGGCCATGACGACCGAGGACAGCGCCCGGTGCACGTCCATCGGCTCCGCCCGGCGTCCGTCGGGTCGCCGGCGCCGCAGCACCGGCAGCGGCGCCAGCAGCAGCAGCGCGGTGGCGGCGAGCAGCGTCCACGACGGCCCGGCCTGCACGACGGGGAGCACCATCGCCACGAGCATCACGGCGGCGGGGACGATCACGCCGGGACGGGGCCGGTAGCGGTCCCCCACGATGCAGCACACCGACGCGAACTGCGGCACGACGAGCATCGCGTCGGCGACGGTCTCGTGCACGGCGGTCATGGCGAGCTGCGTCCGGGGTGGGTCCGGTCGGTCAGTCCTGGGCGCGGGCAGCGGCCTTGTCGGCGCGCTCCTGCTTCACGCGGGCGTTCTCGGCGTGCACCTCGGCCTGCGTCGCACGCTCGCGCACCAGCCACTCGGGCATCTCCTGCAGCAGAGCCTTGACCTCGGCGGTGGTCAGCGGCTCCTCGACCCCGGCACGCACGAGACCGGAGATCGACACGCCGAGCTTCTGCGCGACGACCGGACGAGGGTGCGGCCCGTCGCGACGGAGTTCCTCGAGCCACGCCGGCGGCTGCGTGCGGAGCTCGTCGAAGGCGGTCCGGGTGACCGGTTCCGCGCGGAACGACTCCGGGGCTGCCGCCAGCAGGATGCCGAGCTTCTTCGCAGCCGTCTCGGGCTTCATCGTCTGTTCCTGCGCCATGCGTACCAGGGTACGGCCCCTACACTCGGTTGCATGACCGCGACCCTCACCATCGCCTTCGTCCCGGGGGTCTCCCCCGCGAAGTGGGTCCGGGTCTGGCGGGAACGCTTCCCGGACGCCGAGCTCGGCCTGCTGCCGATCGGCCCGACCGAGGTCGACGAGGCACTCACCGGCGAGGCGGACATGGCCTTCGCACGGATGCCCGTCGGCGCACACCTCAACGCCATCCCGCTGTGGACCGAGACAGCCGTCGTCGCGATGCCGAAGGACGCACCCCTCGCCTCCTCCGACGTCGTGACCGAGGCCGACCTGACCGACGTGCACGTCGTCGACGCCGGCCCGGTGCCGGAGGACGTGTCCGCCGCCCTCGACCTCGTCGAGGCGAACGTCGGCGTCGTCGTGCTCCCGCAGTCACTCTTCCGCGCGGCCAGCCGGAAGGACCTGGTGGCGAAGCCGCTCGACGGCGCCGCGGGCACCCGGATCGCACTCGTGTGGCGCGATGCCGACGTGTCCGACACGACCGAGGAGTTCATCGGCGTGGTCCGTGGCCGCACCGCCAACAGTTCGCGGAACGCCGCGGACCGTTCGGGAGGCGCGACGGACGTCGACGACGGCGGCTCGCGCGGCGCACGGGACGGCTCCGGAGCCGGTCGCGGCTCCGGCAGCGGCGCCCGCTCCGGCGGTGGCAAGGCCACCGCGAAACTGGGATCTGGTGGCAAGGCGGGCGGCAAGAACGCCCGCAAGCCGCGCGGGTCGGGGCGACCGGGCACCCAGCGGCTCGGCAACGGCAAGCCGAAGCGCGGGTCCAAGGGCAACCGGTGACGGACACGCGGCTCGTCCCGATGCCGGCCACGCGCCTCCCGGCCTGGCTGGACCGCACGATGGCAGAGTACGTCGAGTCGCGGATGCGGGCCGGCGAGACCCGCGAGCAGGCCGAGGCGAACAAGCAGCGGTCGCTCGACCAGTGGTTCCCGGACGGGGCGCCCCTGGCCGACCACTTCCTCTGGGACCTGGTCGACGCAGAGGACACCGTCGTGGGCTACCTCTGGATCGGACCGTTCTCGCCGGGCAGCACCGAGTGGTGGGTCTTCGACGTCGAGGTCGAGGAACAGCACCGCCGCCGCGGCCACGCCCGTCGGGCGCTCGAGGCCGGACAGCGTGTCGCCCGCGAGCACGGCGCCACGACCATCGGCCTGAACGTCTTCGGCTACAACACCGGCGCGCAGGACCTGTACGCCTCCCTCGGCTACCGCGTCACGGCGACGCAGATGCAGCTCCCGCTCGACTGAGCAGGGTCGTCCCGGGCCCGAGACACCGTCCGGCACGGCCGCGTCGTCGGGCTCGGTCTCCGTCAGGCCCAGACGCCGGACGTGCCGCGACGGTGACTGCCGAGGAGGTGCGTGTCGACGATGCCGAGTGCCTCCATCAGGGCGTGCATCGTCGTGGGCCCAACGAACGCGAACCCGCGCTTCCGCAGGGCCTTCGACAGGGCCACGGACGCCTCGCTCGTCGTCGGGACCTCGGCGATCGTCCGCGGCGTCGGTGTCGCGTCCGGCCGGAAGGACCACACCAGGTCGGCGAGGCCGCCGTCAGCGCGCAGGGCGATCGTCGCGTTCGCGTTCGTCATCGTCGCGCGGATCTTCGCCCGGTTCCGGACGATGCCGGCGTCCCCCATCAGACGCTCGACGTCGTCGTCGCCGAAGGTCGCGACCACGTCCGGGTCGAAGTCCGCGAAGGCCGCTCGGAACGCGGGGCGCTTGGCCAGGATCGTGCGCCAGGACAGTCCGGACTGGAAGGCCTCGAGCGACAGCCGCTCGAACACCCCGCGTTCGTCGCGGACCGGCATGCCCCACTCGGTGTCGTAGTACTCGCGGAGCATCGGGTCGGTCGCGGCCCAGACCGGACGTGCGAGGCCGTCCTCGCCCGTCACCAGGCCGTCGGGGGTCGCCGTCGGGTCGTCGGGGGTCGCCGTCGAGTCGTCGCTCACCCGTCCATCCTGGCGGAACGCACCGACGGCGAGGGGTCACCGGTCGGCGTCGTCGCCCGTCATCGCGGCCTGGTCCATCCAGACGTACTCCCACCGGTGGCCGTCCGGGTCGGTGAAGCTGCGCTGGTACATGAAGCCGAGGTCCGTCTCGGGGCGGTCCTCGTTCCCGCCGCTCATGACGGCGGCGTCGACGATGCGGTGCACCTCGTCCTTCGAGGCTGCGCTCAGCGAGTTGATGACCTCGATCGTGCTCGGGTCGGCGATCGTCTTGTCCGTGAACTCACCGAACTTCGCGTGGGTGAGGAGCATCACGTACACGGTGCTGCTGACGACGATGCACGCGGCGGTCTCATCGGTGAACTCCGGGTTCACCGTGTACCCGAGCGCCTCGTAGAAGCCGACTGCCCGGTCGAGGTCGGCGACCGGCAGGTTGATGAACACCATCTGTTCCACGGTGGTTCCCTTCGTCATCACCAACCTGGCCCTGCGGTGCGCGGTCCGCAACTGTCCGGGCGCCACGGGCACTGGAATGTCGTACGCTACGGCGGGGTCGACGGGGCGAGCGGTCTCGACAGCGCAGATCCCCGGGCCCCGCGCTGGCTGCAGGTAATCCGGGGATCACTTCCGACGGAGAACACTCCGCCGACATGTCAATGCTACTGACGGCCAGCCGCGGCCGTCAACCTGTCGATGAGCCATTCCTTGCACTCGCGGACATCGCCTGCGGTGCATGCTCGCGGGTTGCTGCCGACCCGCTCCGACGACGTCCTCGTGGTTGTTCACCAGCCCAGGACAGCGCAAAACCCCGGTCCCGCGCTGGCTGCAGGAAACTCCGGGGCTCACTTCCGGCCGAGCAGCACCCGACCGACATGTCAATGTTCGGGATGTCGAACGGCACCGTCAAGCCCCATGGGCCTCCGGGGCGCCCGGTGTCCCCCAGAACGCTCGAAGCGGGAAGCGAGAACGGGCGTACCAGGTCGGATCGACCGACCAGGTACGCCCGTTTTCACCAAGTGTGCCCGCTCCCGCAGGGGCGAGCTCAGACCCGCTCGCGCCCCTCGCCCGCAGCGCGCTGGTCGGCCTCGGCCTCGGCCTGGCCGACGATGTCCTCCGCCGGCACCGGGTTCAGCCGGTCCCACAGGAAGAAGAGCAGCCCGCCGACGAGCAGCGACAGCCCGACCCACAGGTTGATGTGGATGCCGCCGGTCTTCTCGGGGTCGGTGTCCCAGTGGACGATCCCGACGATGGTGGTGATCACGCCGTAGAGCACGAACAGGCCGCCGAGGATGCGGCGCAGGTCGAGTCGGCGGGTGGAGCGGACGAGGGCCGCCTGCTCCTCGGTGAGCTTCGTGGTGTCCTCACGCATGGGAGTACTCCTTCGGGTCCGGGCCTAGAGGAACGGCAGGTAGAGGGCGACGCAGAGCACGAGCGCGACGGTGCCGAGCAGCGCGGGCGAGCGGTACCAGGCGGTGTCCGTCGCGACGGCCCCGGCGGTCATGTCGATCTTGCCGACGCCGTACACGAGGCCGCCGAGCTCCGACACGTCCTTCGGCTTCGTGGCGAGCGAGACGAGCACGCCCACGACGAGCACCGTGACGAACGAGATGATCGCGCCGTACATCGTCTCGGCGGTCGCGGTCGAGAAGAGCGACGGGTTCACCAGGTACGCGATCCAGGTGATCGTCGGCGTGACGATGCCGAGCACGTAGCCCCAGAGCGCGCCCTGGGTGGTCATCCGCTTCCAGAGCAGTCCGAGGATGAAGACGCCGAACAGCGGGGCGTTGAAGAACGAGAACAGCGTCTGCATGTAGGTCATGATGTTGCCGGCCTGCGCGGCGAGGAACGCCGTGCCGATGCCGACGACCACGCCGACGACCGTGACCCAGCGGCCGGTCTTCAGGTAGTGCAGGTCGGGCATGTTCGGCTTGATGTAGCGCTGCCAGATGTCGTACGTGAAGACGGTGTTGAACGAGGACACGTTCGCCGCCATGCCCGCCATGAACGAGGCGAGCAGACCCGTCACCGCGATGCCGAGCACACCGGTCGGCAAGTACATCTGGATGAGCTTCGGGATCGCGTCGTTGTAGGTCAGCTCCCCCGACGCGAACTGGTTGCCCACGACGGCCGCGGCGATGAGACCCGGCACGACGACGATGAACGGGATGAAGAGCTTCGGGATCGCCGCGATGAGCGGGGTCCGGCGGGCGGCCGACATGTTCTTCGCCGAGAACGCACGCTGCACCTCGGTGAAGTTCGTCGTCCAGTAGCCGAAGGAGAGCACGAAACCGAGGCCGAGCACGATGGCGAGCCAGTTCGCCCCGATCGGGTTCGTCACGTCGCCGATGCCGGTGCCCGTCCAGGCCTGCAGGTGCTGCACGCCCTGGGTCTGCTTGATCGCCTCGGTCAGGCCACCCCAGCCGCCGACGCGGTGCAGGCCGACGATCGTCAGCGGCACGAGGCCGGCGATGATCACGAAGAACTGCATGACCTCGTTGTAGATCGCGCTGCTGAGGCCGCCGAGGGTGATGTACGCGAGCACGAACGCGGCGGACACCAGGATGGCGAGCCACTCCGGCCAGCCGAGCATGGCCTCGATGACGATCGCCATCGCGTAGAGGTTGATGCCGGCGATGAGCACGTTCGACACCGCGAACGCGATCGAGTTCACCAGGTGCGGCGCCTTGCCGAAGCGGCGGAGCATGAACTCCGGCACCGACCGGACCTTGGACCCGTAGTAGAAGGGCATCATCACGAGGCCGAGGAACACCATCGCGGGCACGGCACCGATGAGGTAGTAGTGCAGCGTCGCCATGCCGATCTGCGCGCCGTTCGCCGCCATGCCGAGGATCTCGGTCGCACCGAGGTTCGCGGACACGAACGCCAGGCCGGTGATCCAGGCCGGCATCGAGCGGCCGGACAGGAAGAAGTCCATGCTCGTCCGCACCTGCTTGCGGGCGGTGAACCCGATGCCGATGACCACCGCGAAGTACACGATGATCATCAAGTAGTCGACCCAGCCCAGTTCGAGCCGGATCCCGTTGGTCGCCGCAGCGAGAACCATGCGATCTCCACATCAGTGTGTTGCAGTCGGCAACTGCGCCGACCCGACCGGGAACGTTACACCGCGATGTGACCGTTCACATAGCCGACGCATCCGTTGCCGTTGCCGCCGCCCCGTCGCTCGGTAGGCTCTCCCCCATGAGCGAGCCGGCCACCGACACCACGACACGCCCGCGGCGGATCCTCGTCCTGAACGGGCCCAACCTCGACATCCTCGGACGGCGCGACCCGGCCCAGTACGGCACGGTGACGCTCGCCGAGCTCGAGGCCATCGTGCACACCGAGGCGGCGGTCCACGAGCTCGAGGCGGACTTCCGGCAGACCAACCGCGAGGGCGAGCTCGTCGAGTGGCTGCACGAGGCGCTCGACGACTTCGTCGGGGTGGTCATCAACCCCGCCGCCTACGCGCACACTTCGGTCGCACTCCACGACGCGGTCGAGGCGCTGAGCGTCCCCGTCGTCGAGGTGCACCTGTCGAACACGTGGAAGCGCGAGCCGTTCCGGCACGTCGACCACGTCGCGACCGCGGCGACCGCGGTCATCGCCGGCGCGGGCGCCGACGGCTACCGCCTGGCGGTCGCCCACGTCGCGTCCCTGGTGGCCGACCCCACCGACTGACGGCCCGGAGGCGCGGCACCCGCCCGCCCCGCGCCTCCCGTCCGCCCCGTCCCCGTCCCGTCCGGTTCCTTCCGGTCGTTCGGTGGCACTCCGAGCGGGCGACATACGTCACGGCCGCGGCCGATGGTGACGTACGTCGCCCACTCGGTGGACGACGTGCGGCGTGTCGTGCCCGTTCGGCGGCACGTCGTACGACCGGGGGGCGGCGGGCGTGCGGCGGCTAGAAGTCGGCGGGACGCCGGACGTCGTCGGCGCCGACGGCGGCGAACCCGCCGCGAACGATCGGCAGCGCTCGCCGGACGGCCTGGTCGATGCGCAGCTCGAGGTCGACGCTCGCGATGTCGTAGCCGCCCTCGCGCTTGGTGAAGTCCCGTTCGTTGCCGAACACGCCGAGGGGCAGGGTCGTCGACTGGAAGAAGCCGAACAGCGGCCGCATCTGGTGCTCGACGAGGAGCGCGTGCCGGTCGCTGCCGCCCGTGGCGGTGAGGAGCACGGGGGTGTCGACCAGGTCGTACTGCCCGACCCAGTCGAAGAAGAGCTTGAAGGCACCGGAGTACGCCGCGCGGAACGCCGGGCTGCCGACGACGAGCACGTCCGCGGCCTCGACGGTCTCGAGTGCCCGGCGCGTCCCGGCCGACATCGCCTCACGCGAGGGTGCGGCGCCGAGGTCCGCGAGCAGGGGCCCGATCTCGACCTGTGCGGTCCGGGCGTCGGGCAGGTCCTCCGCCAGGCGCGCCACCGTCGCCGCGACCAGGGTCGAGGTGCGCGAGGGGTCCGATGGGCTGCCGCTGACGCCGACGACGAGTGCTCCGTCCATGCGGTCGATGCTCACACGTCGTCGGAGGGCCTGCCCGGGTGTGACGACTTGTGTCGCGGTCCAGCGCCCGCGGGTACCGTCCGGGTGATGCAGACGTTCCTGCCGTACGCCGACTTCCGTGCCTCGGCCGAGGTGCTCGACGACAAGCGGCTCGGCAAGCAGCGCGTCGAGACCCTGCAGGTGATGCGGGCACTGACCCTGCCGGACTACGGCTGGCAGCACCACCCCGTCGTCGCGATGTGGCGGGGGTACCGTCCGGCGCTCATGGCGTACCAGGACGCGACGTGCCGGGTGTGGCTCGAGCGAGGGCACGCGGACACCTGCCTGGAGAAGACGCTCGCCGACCTCGGCCTGGTGCCCGAGGACCTGGTGGCGTACGAGCGCGGCGAGTTCGCCGTCCCCGCGTGGAACACCGACCCGGCGGTGCACGAGTCGCACCGGTCGAAGCTCGTGCAGAAGGCACCGGAGCACTACCGACCGCTGTTCCCCGACGTGCCCGCCGACCTGGACTACGTCTGGCCGGGTGTCCCGGAGCCGCCCGCGCCGACGCACTGACCCGAGGAGCGCGACGCCACCGCGGCCCGCCGTGGACTGACAGGGGGGCTGGCGCCGGTCAGGGTCCGGCGCCACGTCCACGACGGGCGCGGTGGCCGCTCGGACACGACGACAGGGGATGTCGTGTCCGGCGCCGGACGCGGTCAGGGGACCTGCGTCCGGTCAGGAGCGCCGCGGGCCCCGGCGGGGGGACGGGGCCGCGGTGCTGGCCTCGGGTGGTTCCTCGGTGCTGTTCGGGATCAGGGTCGTTCGGTGTCCCCCCGGTACCGGTCCGTCTCGCTGGGTGCGGGCATGGCTCGACGGAGTGCCGCGGTGCCGACCGTCGGGAGCAGGGCACTCACGACGGTGGCGAGTGCCCCCACGGTCGCGATGGCGCCGAGCGGGGCGGTGCCGAGGTCGTGCTGCGCGGCGAGGGCGAGGGCCACCACGGTCGCCGGAGCCGGCAGGAGCTGCACCGCACGGAAGGGGGCCTCCTGTCGGTGCCGGGTCGTGATCGCGTTCGCCATGACCCCATCGTGTCGGACGATCACTGTCCGCAGAAGGGGGGACACCACCCCAACTATGGAGTAGAACGTCTAGTACGCCCTCCCGAGATCGCGGACGGCGGCGACCGACGCGGCGACCGCCTCCACCACCGCGGGGACGTCCGCGTCGGTCAGCCCGGCGTCGAACGTGAGCCGGAGCGCCGTGCGTGCGGTGTCCTCCGGGAGTCCGAGCGCGGTGAGGACGTGGGAGGCCTCGGTGCTCCCCGCGGCACAGGCACTGCCCGACGAGGACACGACGTCGCGCGCCTCGAGCTCGAGCAGCACGGTCTCGCCGTTGACCGCCGCCGGACCGCCGGGCACCCCCGGGAAGCAGAACGACGCGTGTCCCGGCAGCCGACGCGACCGGGTCCCCGTCGATGCGGCTCCGGTCAGCACGGCACCGGGCACCGATGCCAGCACCCCCTCGACGACGGCGTCCCTGGTCGTGGTCGCGCGGGCAGCGGCGACCTCCCGGGAGGCCTCGACGAGCGACACCGCGGTGGCGAGGGCGACGGCGCCCGCGACGTCCTCGGTGCCGGACCGCCGCCCCCGCTCCTGTCCCCCGCCGTGCAGCAGCGGCTCGAGCCGTACCCCGCCCCTGACGGCCAGGGCACCGGTGCCCTTCGGTGCGCCGAGCTTGTGCCCGGAGAACGAGATCGCGTCGACGCCGAGCAGGTCGAGGCCGAGGGGCAGCCACGGCGCGCTCTGCACGGCGTCGGTGTGGAACCGGGCGCCGACGCCGTGCGCGACCGCAGCGAGCGCCGGCAGGTCCTGCACGGTGCCGATCTCGTTGTCGGCGTGCGCCACCGAGACGAGCGTGGTGTCCGGACGGACGGCCCGCGCGAGCGCCTCGGGGGTGACCGTACCGTCGTGCTCGACCGGCACGAGCGTCACCGTGAAGCCGTGGTGCCGCTTCAGGTACCGGCAGCTCTCGAGCACCGCCTCGTGCTCGATCGCACTCGTGACGACGTGCCGCCCGCGGGGCGAGGCGAGCGCGATCCCCTTCACGGCGGTGTTCGCACCCTCGGTGCCGCCGGTGGTCAGGACGACTTCACCGGGACGGCACCCGAGGAACCGGGCGATGGTCGCGCGGGCGTCGGCGAGCCCCCGTGCGGCCGCGTCACCCACCCCGTGCGTGGAGGACGGGTTGCCGAAGACGCCCGTCAGGTACGGCCACATCGCCTCGAGCACCTCGCGGCGGACCGGCGTGGTCGCGGCGCGGTCGAGGTAGAACACCGTGTCAGCCGCCGGTCACCCGGGCGCCGTCACCCGCGAGCGCAGCGGTGACGTCGACGTCGAGCCCGAGGTCGAGCGCCCGGGCCGAGTGGGTGAGCGCCCCGACCGAGACGACGTCGACCCCGGTCCGCGCGATCGCGCCCACGGTCTCGAGCGACACCCCGCCGGAGGCCTCGACGAGCGCCCGGCCGGCGACCAGGCGCACTCCATCGACGAGCTGCTCCGGCGTGAAGTTGTCGAGCATGATCGTGTCGACCCCGGCGGACACGACGGGTTCGACCTGGTCGAGCCGGTCCACCTCGACCTCGAGGTGGACGGTGTGCCCGAGCCGACCGCGGGCATCGCGGACGGCGTCGCCGATCGAGGTGCCGCCGGCGAGCAGCACGGCCAGGTGGTTGTCCTTGGCGAGGACGGCGTCGGACAGCGAGTTCCGGTGGTTGTGCCCACCACCACAGCGCACGGCGT
This sequence comes from Curtobacterium sp. HSID17257, assembly GCF_003989515.1. Classification (GTDB taxonomy): domain Bacteria; phylum Actinomycetota; class Actinomycetes; order Actinomycetales; family Microbacteriaceae; genus Curtobacterium. The sequence goes on along the minus strand of NZ_RBLU01000098.1, from coordinate 689 downwards.
AGCGCTCGAGCGCGCGGAGGCCCGGCGTCGTCTTGCGGGTGTCGGTGACCCGCGTAGCGGTCCCCGCGACCGCCGCGACGTACCGCGCGGTGACGGTCGCGATGCCGGACATGCGCTGCACCAGGTTGAGCCCGACCCGTTCGGCGCGCAGGACCGAGCGGGCGGGCCCCTCCACCGTCGCCAGGACCTGCCCGGCCGCGAACGTCCGGCCGTCGGACAGGTGCAGCTCGGTCCGCACGGCGGGGTCGACGGCGTGCATCACGGCGGCGAAGACCTCGCCGCCGGACAGCACGCCGGGCTCACGGGCGGTCAGGGTCGCGGTCGCGCGGGCCTCGACGGGGATGAGCGTCTCGCTGGTGACGTCTCCCCACGGAGCGTCCTCCTCGAGCGCGGTCTCGATCACCCGGCGCAGGGCGTGCGGCGGGACGGCCCCGGGGTCGGACGGTCCGGCGGGACGGACGCCGGACACGTCGTCGGTGTCGGTGGCGGGGACGGTGGCGGTCATGCGGGGACTCCCTGCTGGGCGTGGGCGGAACGGTCGGACACGGCGGCGTGGACGGTCGGTGCGGCGTGGACGACCGGTGGGTGTCCGGCGTCGACGGCCCGGGACCACCCGACCGACACCGGCGCGGCGGGGTCGGTGTCCGGGTGGTCGGTCCGGGCGTGCGCGCCGCGGGACTCGGTGCGGA
>NZ_RBLU01000097.1 GCF_003989515.1 Curtobacterium sp. HSID17257 | reverse complement strand
GTGCTCGCGGGGCGGCGGGGGCGCGGCCGGTGCGGGGGACGGGGCGGGCGGGGCGGTGGCGGCGGACGCGACCGCGGGCCTCGTGGTCGGGGCGGGGGTGCCGGGCGGTGCGGACGGGCGTGCGCGCGCGCGTCTGATCGAGCGGCCGGGCGGCCGCTGGGCGTGCGTCTCGGCCGCACCGCACCCGCTCGCGCGCTGGACGGTCGAGGCGCGCCGGGACGGCACGCACGTGTCCGACGAGCTCGGGACGCTGCAGTGGGCGGCCCTCGGCCGGTCCGTCCCGGCGGACCCGGCGGCGTCGGCCGACGAAGCGCTGCCGGCCGACGTGCGGGAACAGGCCTGATGCGCGTCGTCGTCACGGTCGTCGACGACGCGACCGGCGAGCACTCCGACGTCCTCGTCGACGCCGCCGGGCAGACGCCCATGCGGACCGTCGTCGACGCACTGGTCCGTCGCACCGGCGGACGACCGGTGCCCGAGGGGGCGCCCGACGGCGACGTGCCGTTCGCGCGCAGCGGGCTGGTCGACGGCGCCGTCCTGCACGTCGGTGGCGCCGAGCGGCCGCAGCCCGAGCACGGCATCGTGCACCTGCTCGTCGTGGGCGGGGTCGACGCGGGTCGCGTGCGCCGGCTGCCACCGGGGACCGTCCGCATCGCCCTCGCCGACGACGGCGCGGCAGCCGTCGGTGCCGCCGCGGGCGGACGGACCGGTCTGGAGGCACGGACCGCGTTCGACGGATCGGTGACCGTCCGGCTCACCCCGACCGACGACGACGGCGAGCGTCCCACGGACGGTCCCACCCCGACGCTCGAGGGCGACCCGGTCACCGTCGAGTGGCGCGACTGGCCGGCCGGCGCCCTCGTGCGCCTCGGTGACACGGTGCTGAGCGTCGGACCCGTCGAGGTAGTCGACCGGATGCTGCTGCGCCCGCCGGACTCCGGCCAGCTCGACTTCAACCGGCCGCCGCGGCTGCTCCCGCCCTTCCTGCAGACCGACTTCCGGATCCCGAAGCCGCCCGTGGCGCCGCAGCGCTCGGCGATCCCGTGGATCATGGTGTTCGTGCCGGCGATGTTCGGCATCGTGATGGCGACCGTGTTCCGGTCGCCGTTCTACCTGCTCTTCGCGGCGATGACCCCGATGATGGTCATCGGCCAGACGATCAGCTCGCGGCGCACCGGCAGGAAGAGCCACCGGAAGCAGCTCGCCGAGCACCGCGAACGGGTCGCCGCGCTCGAGACGGCGATCGACCAGGCCGTGCTCGACCAGCGGGACCAGCGGCGGACGTCCGCGCTCGACGCCGCGTCGCTGCGGGTCGTCGCGACCACCCCCGGTCGACGGCTGTGGGAGCGTCGGCCCTCGGACGGCGACCACCTGCACGTGCGGATCGGGACGGGCGACCTGCCGTCGACCGTCACCGTGGTGGACGACCGCGACCTCGACGGACTCGCGCACGCACCCCGGGTCACCCGAGGCGTCCCGGTCACGGTGCCGCTCGCCGAGGTCGGGGTGCTCGGCATCGCCGGCGCGGGCGACTCGCCGCGGGAGCTCGGCCGCTGGGTGCTCGGGCAGCTCGCCGTCACGCAGAGCCCGCGCGAGGTGCAGTTCGTCGTGCTCACGGCGCAGCAGCACGTGCCGGCCTGGGCGTGGACCCTCTGGCTGCCGCACGTGCGGCCGACGGGCGGGCAGGAGGCCCTGGCGCTGATCGGCGCCGACGGGGAGACGATCGGGCGGCGCCTGGCCGAGCTCAGCCAGGTGCTCGCGGAGCGCCGGGCCGAACGGCAGAAGAACGGGATGAACCGGACCCGTTTCTCGCCCGAGATCGTCGTGGTGCTCGACGGCGCCCGACGACTCCGCGCGATGCCGGGTGTCGTCGGGCTCCTGCGCGACGGACCCGCGTGCGGCATCCGCCTCGTGTGCATCGACGAGGAGGAGTGGCAGCTCCCCGAGGAGTGCGTCGCCACCGTCACCCACCGCAGCCCCACCGAGCTCGTGCTCCGTCGGCAGCTGTCCGCACCGGTCGAGCTCGTACTCGCCGACCGGGTCGCGGACGACTGGTACGACGACGTCGCACGCGGGACCTCGCCGCTCCGGGACACGAGCGGGTCCGACGGCGACGGCCTGGTGCCGGACGCCGCCCGACTGCTCGACGTGGTCGACCTGCCGCAGCCCGACGGATCGAGCGTCGCCGAACGCTGGGCAGCATCGGGCACGAGCACCTCCGCGGTCGTCGGCATCGGGATCGACGGCGCCTTCGAGCTCGACCTGGTCAAGGACGGCCCGCACGGCCTGGTCGCCGGCACGACCGGTTCGGGCAAGTCCGAGTTCCTGCAGACCCTCGTCGCCTCGCTCGCACTGCGGAACCGACCGGACCGGATGACGTTCGTGCTCGTCGACTACAAGGGCGGAGCGGCGTTCAGCGTCGCCTCGGACCTGCCGCACACCGTCGGGCTGGTCACCGACCTCGACCAGCACCTGGTCGAACGTGCGCTCCGGTCGCTGCGTGCCGAGCTCACCCGACGCGAGCACATCCTGGCTGCGTCGGGCGCGAAGGACATCGAGGACCACGAGGCGCACCTCGCCCGCGGTGGTGCCGGCGAGCAGATGCCGCGGCTCGTGCTCGTGATCGACGAGTTCGCGGCGATGGTCACCGAGCTGCCCGACTTCGTCGCGGGGCTCATCGGCATCGCCCAGCGCGGCCGGTCGCTCGGGGTGCACCTCATCCTGGCCACCCAACGCCCCGGCGGTGTCGTCGGTCCGGACATCCGGGCGAACACCAACCTGCGCGTCGCGCTGCGCATGACCGACTCCGGCGAGAGTACCGACGTCATCGACGTGGCCGACGCCGCACGCATCCCGAAGAGCGTGCCGGGGCGCGCGTTCGCGCGCCTCGGTCACTCGTCGGTGGTGCCGTTCCAGTCGGCGCGGGTCGGCGGTCGGTGGGCCGGCGAGGAGGACCCGGCCACGGGCCTCCCGTTCGTCCGCGTGCTCGACTGGCGCGACTTCGCCACCGCACCACCCACGCGACCCTCGCGCAGCGACCAGGCGACCGCCGCGACGGACCTGTCGATCCTGGTGCAGGCGATGGGGGACGCCCGCGACCGGCTCGGCATCGGACGGGTGCACAGCCCGTGGTTGCCGCCGCTGCCGGAGCTGCTGCCGCTCGCCGGTGTCGCGTCCGCCGCCGTCGGGTCGCGCCGGGAGACGTCGTCGACCGACGACGCCCTCCGCTTCGCCGTCGGACTCGAGGACCTGCCGGACACCCAGGAGCAGCGCGCGGCCGAGGTCGACCTCGCGCGGTTCACGCACCAGTTCGTCGTCGGCGCGCCGGGGTCCGGTCGGTCGACGGCGCTCCGGACGCTGGCCGCGTCGGCGGCGCGCTCCCTGTCGTCCGCCGACCTGCACGTGTACGCGATCGACTGCGGCAACGGCGCCCTCGCGTCGCTCCAGCAGCTGCCGCACTGCGGTGCGGTGGTGCAGCGGACGCAGGTCGAACGCGCCACGCGCCTGATCGACCGGCTGACGCGGGAGACCGCCAGGCGGCACGACCTGATCGCCGCGGCGTCGGCTGCGGACATCACCGAGCAGCGTCTCCTCGCCGCACCGGGCGAGCGGCTGCCGCACGTGCTCGTGCTCATCGACCGGTGGGAGAACTTCACGACCTCGCTCGGCGAGGTCGACGGCGGAGCGCTCACCGACGCCGTGCAGTCGTTGCTCCGCGACGGTGCGGCCGCCGGGATCCACGTCGTCGTGGCCGGCGACCGGTCGCTGCTGTCGTCGCGGATGTCGACCCTCACCGACGACAAGATCGTGCTCCGGCTGACCGACCGGCTGGACTACTCGCTCGGCGGCATCAACCACCGGAAGCTCCCCGCGTCGATCCCGGCCGGGCGCGGGTTCCGCGCCGACTCGGGCACCGAGGTGCACTTCGCCACGCTCGGCACCGACGTGTCCGGCCAGGGGCAGACCACCGCCGTGCGGGACCTCGCCGCGGAGCTCCGCGCCACCTCGCCGGTCCCGCCGTCGCCGCGTCCGTTCCGGGTGGACGCGATGCCGAAGGACCTGGACCTCGACACCGCGCTCGCGCTCGAGTCCGCTCCGGTACCGACCCCGATGGTCGCCGTCACCGGGGTCGGCGGGGACGACATGGAGCTGCAGACCGTCGACCTGCGCACGGGTGGCGGCACGTTCGTGGTCGCCGGGCCGTCGCGGTCCGGCCGCTCCACGATGCTCGCCGCGATGGCACGGTCGCTCCTGGCGGGCGGGACGTCGCTCGTCGTGCTCGCGCCGCGACCGGGACCCGTGCGGGACCTCGAGGGGCTGCCCGGTGTGCGGGCGGTGTTCAGCGGGGACGACGTCACGCAGGAGCAGCTCGAACCCGTGCTCGCGCCGGACGGCGCTCCCCTGGTGCTCGTCGTGGACGACGGCGAGCTGCTCATCGACTGCTCGGCGGCGCGATGGCTGCGCGACTGGGGTCGTGCCGCGGTGGACAACGGGCAGGGCATGCTGCTCGGGGGCAACACCACGGGACTCGCGGCCGGGTTCGGCGGGTGGCAGGTCGACGCGAAGAAGAACCGTCGCGGGGCGCTGCTGTCACCGCAGGACACTCTGGCCGGGGACCTGATCGGGGTGCGCATCGCGCGGTCGTCGATCTCGTCGCGGATCGAGCCCGGATCGGCGCTCGTGCACCTGGGGACCGGGCTGGCGTCGACGCTGCAGGTGCCGATGGTGCCGGCCGGGACGCGGGCGGGGACGCAGGCGTGGCCGCGGGCAGGGACCGAGTCCGGCGCGCTGGTCGGCTGAGGCAGGTGCTGGCTGGTTACTCCTCGCGGCGCGCTGCCGATGCTGGGAGCGGCCCGAGAACGGTCCCCACAGGAGGCCGGTTTGTCAAGTCGTTGTGCACAGTGAGGGCTCCGATCCACCAACCTTCAAGGTGCAGTTGAAGCACGGTTCTCCACACACCGTAGGTAGTAGAAAAGCCCAGGTCAAGTGATCGAACATGCATTCGAGGACCATCTTGTCCACATGTTCGTCCACAGTTGTGCACATGGAGACCCGGCGTGTTCGACATGGTCTCCACAGAGTTATCCACAGGGCTGTTTGCTGGGGATAACTCTGTCCCCGTAGCTTGGCCCAGCGACTCGGCGGAGGCAGGGGATGTCGGTCGTCCGGGGTAGGAAAGCCGGTGTGGGCCGAGGTCCGCACCGTCACGACAAGAGGGAGTCCGTGTGTCGATCGCGCATCTCGATCCGTCCCCGCAGGACCTGTCCGAACGGGGCTCGGAACGGACGCCGCCGCACGACCTGCTCGCCGAGCAGTCGACGATCGGCGGCATGCTGCTGTCGAAGGACGCCGTCGCCGACGTCATCGAGACCGCCCGCGGCGTGGACTTCTACATCCCCAAGCACGAGGTCATCTTCGACGCGATCCTGTCGCTCTACTCGCACGGTGAGCCGACCGACGTCATCGCCGTCACCGACGAGCTGACCAAGACCGGACTGCTCTCCCGAGCCGGCGGCGCCGAGTACCTGCACAGCGTCACGAGCATGGTGCCGACCGCCGCGAACGCCGGGTACTACGCGGCGATCGTCGCCGAGAAGGCCGTGCTCCGGCGTCTGGTCGACGCCGGCACCCGCATCGTGCAGATGGGCTACGCGTCCGAGGGTGAGGTCACCGACCTCGTCAACAGCGCCCAGGCCGAGGTCTACAACGTCGCCGGCGGCGTGCAGACCGAGGACTACGTGCCCCTGACCGACGCCATCGGTGCCGCCATCGACGAGATCGAGGCCGCCAAGGGCCGCGACGGGCAGATGACCGGCGTGCCGACGGGGTTCAGCGGCCTCGACGCCCTGACGAACGGCTTCCACCCCGGGCAGCTCATCATCGTCGCCGCCCGCCCCGCGCTCGGAAAGTCGACGCTGGCGCTCGACCTGTGCCGCGCCGCCGCGCTCAAGCACGACCAGACGGCCGCGTTCTTCTCGCTCGAGATGGGCCGCGCCGAGATCGCGATGCGCCTGCTGTCCGCTGAGTCGAGCGTGCCGCTGCAGAACATGCGCAAGGGCACCGTGGACTCCCGCGACTGGACCACGATCGCCCAGACCCGCGGGCGCATCAACGATGCCCCGTTCTTCATCGACGACTCCCCCAACATGACGCTCGTCGAGATCCGTGCGAAGTGCCGCCGGCTCAAGCAGCAGCACAACCTCAAGCTCGTGGTCATCGACTACCTGCAGCTGATGACCTCGGGCAAGAAGGTCGAGAGCCGTCAGCAGGAGGTCTCCGAGTTCTCGCGTGCACTGAAGCTCATGGCGAAGGAGCTCGGCGTGCCGGTCATCGCGCTGTCGCAGCTGAACCGTGGCCCCGAGCAGCGTGCCGACAAGAAGCCGATGATCTCCGACCTGCGTGAGTCGGGGTCCATCGAGCAGGACGCCGACATGGTGATCCTGCTGCACCGTGAGTCGGCGTACGAGAAGGACAACCCGCGTCAGGGTGAGGCGGACCTGATCGTGGCCAAGCACCGCAACGGGCCGACGGACACCATCACGGTGGCGTTCCACGGGATGTTCTCGCGGTTCGTCGACATGCCGCAGTAGGCGGGTGTTGTTGTCGGTGTCCCAACTAGATGGTCTCTCCGCCTAGGAGATGGTCCCTTCCAGTGAGACGGAAAAGTTGAACGGCGACAGAAGTTGAACACGCCCTGTCGGCCCTGCACACCAAGATGGGGTTGTGGCGCTCAACATCGACCCCGGCCGACCCCTACGCACGATTCCACAACTGACCGCGCTCCTCGAAGCGATCGACGGAGCGGAATCCGGCGATGAGTCGTTCTCCGTCGAATGGAAGCGCCCGCTCGAGCTCAACAAGGCTTCCGGGCGGTTCGCCATTGCGAAGTGCATCCTCGGCATGGGCAACCGCGCCGTCGAAGCAGCGGGGCGCTCCTTCGGCGGTCTCGGCTACATGGTGGTCGGCATGGAACCGCACAACGTCATCGGTATGCCCTCCATTGACTACGCCGACCTGCAGCCGCAGATCGAGGCGTACACCGGCGAGGACGGGCCGTCCTGGTCGCCGCAGCAGGTGACGTACGAGGGGCAGAACATCCTCGTCATCACTGTCGAAGCGCCAGCCGACGGGGACCGGATCCATCCGCTGCGCAAGAGCTACCAATCAGACCAGCGGGGCGAGCGTGGCCACGACAAGGGCACCATCCTCGTGCGCCACCACGCCATGACTGAACCCGCAACCGTCGCAGACATCCGTGAACTCGAACGGCGGCTCCTCGCCGGCCAGCCGAGCGTTGAAGCCATCGACGACATTGTCGCGACTCCGAGCGGCGCGGTGCAGGTGATCCAGGTCACCGACGAGGCGGTGAAACAGCGCCAGACCGAAGAAGAGGAAGCGTTCCCTCCCTATGCGGTCGTGACGAGCGGGCCGGCGTCCACCCCCTTCGGGTTCCCCACGTTGAAGGTCAACACGACGCCTCAGGAGGAGCGGGAACGGTACGAACGCGAACGGGTGCAGTACCTCCGCGACTTCGACGCCGCACTCAAGCCGCACGCCATCCGCACCGCAGTCGAGCGGCACCCGGCACCGTTCGAGCTGGCCATCACGAACAACTCGCGGACAGCGGTCCAGGAACTCGAGATTCGTGTCACGACGCCCGATGGGGTCCTCATCTTCGGCGCTAACGACGATCTCGGCCAGATGCCACGGCCGCCCAAGCCGCCGAGCAATAGCGTCTTCGCCTCGCTCCAGGACAACATCGACTGGCAACACCACACGAGCGCAGCGCTCCGAGCCAACTTCGACCTCTTCTCGATCAGCAGTGACCGGCGAGAAGTGACCTTCACCATCAAGAGCATCCACGCAGGGCAGACGGAGAAGACCGACTCGGTGCTGCTGGTAACTGGAATCGGAACAATCAGCGGAGATGTGCCCTCCACGCGGTGGGATGCGGAGGTGCACATCACTGCCTCCAACCGCGCTGACGCATGGCACGGGTCGGTTCAGCTCGGCCCGACGTCGTCAGTGCTCGCCGACGGTCAGCTCCTGCCACGGGCGACCGTAGTGAAGTGATAACGCGGCGCCGTTCCGACGACAGACGAGGAGGAGCCCGCCCGCGGCGGCGGGCAAAGCACCGCCGCCCCTGTAGGCAGCGTGGCGGCGTCGAACCCGGCGAAGAGCCACGCGCCGCTCTAGAGCGCGAAGTGCGAGAAGAGCTCGGCGTCGGCAGCGACACCGTCCGGATCATCGGTGCTACGGCGGCACCCTTCTCGAGAATACTCACCTCAATGGTGACCACGTCGGGCACATGGCGGTGGCATACCTCTGCTCACTCGATGCCGCGGCGTTTGCCATCGACGAAGACAAAGTGCTCGAGATCCAGTAGGTGACTCTCGCCGAGCTCAGTGAGCTCGATCATCACGAGTGGGTCGATCAACGGCTGCGCGACGCTATCCGGTAACTGATCGATGCACGGACGCGCGAGCGCATCGGAACTCCGACGCTACCCAGCGCGCGTCGACCTTGACCGAGCGCCGCAGGAGTCGTGAGAGGAGAGTCAGTACAAGCCGACGATGTTGGCTAGATGACCGACTGCCAGGGGGGTCATTCGAACCCAGATACGAAGTAGCAAAATCGGCATGGATTCGTGCGTTAGTGACAGCGCTGCGAGCTGCCGGTAATGACGAGTCGCTCGCAGCGGGAATCCTCCGACCATCGAACCGGCTCGGGTCGTTCATCGCGGCCAGCCCTAACGAGTCGAGGTGGCGGAAGAAGCCCGCGAAGTCGTACACAACGTGGAACGGTGGGTGCTCCCGCAGATACTTCGCAGCGCGTAGCTCAAGGTACAGGGAGGTAATAGGTACGCTCCGCCGGTACTTCCACAGCTTGACCAGCCGGACGAACTCCTTTGCGCGCGCAACCTTGTCCCTGGACTCGTTGACGTACTCGTTGTGCTTCGCCGGGTTGGACTTGATCCACCCACTGCCCTGTGGGTCCGGGATCCAGTAGTCGTCATCGGAGGTGATGTGGGCTGGGATGATCTCCGTAGTAGGTCCATCGGACCAGTCGATGGTGACTCCTGGTCTGCGGATCGTGACAGATCGAGCGCGGTAGCCAACCCGATCAGCGAGAGCTCGCCTCAGCCTGACCAGATCGTCGTAGCTTCGCGCCGGTCGAACGTGCCGCATGGATACGAAGTAGTCAACGTCGCTCCAAACCACCGCCGTCCCATGTGACCAGGAGCCGGTCTCGAAGATCCGGAACGCGTCCAGTTCCCCCTTCACCGCTGCTTCGATCGACGAACGGTTCGCGCTCGCGGCGGACCGATCTGCCGGAGACGGAGTCATCGCTCGGATCTGCTCGTCCAAGTATCCGCTCGCAGACGTCATTGGTCGACTCGATGCGCCTGGCCGTGCTCGACTTCTATGTTGCGCTTCGCCCGCAAGTACGCCCACCGGGGCGTGGGATCCGCTGCCCGGCTCGCTGCTGTGAGCTCGTCCCCTACCGCATCCAGCCGGCGCCGCAAGGCATCGACGTCATCGCCGCTGACCACATCTACCGTTCGCAGCCGACGTGCGCGATCACGCACCGCGCCGAACTGCACTGCTGCCATCCTCGCGCGCTCAGATCGTCGGGACGGCCTCAGCGTCCCATGCACGCCCGTCGCAGCCGCCGCGACTAGGGCGAGCGCACCTCCTACGTACTGCAGCTCACCACTAGCGAAGGTCAGCACTCCTCCGACAGCACTTCCAGCAGCGATCACACTGCCGAGTGACCACCCTGCCAAGCTCCAACCCTTTGCCGCCTCCAAGTTGCCTTGCTGACCGAACATTGCGTTCTCCTCAAGACGCGACGCTTCCGCGCCGACCTGAGCGAGCACTCCTCCATCGTCACTCGTCAAGAGCCGCCCCTCCGTCCGCCGGTTTGCAAGGCCGTACTGATTCTCTCGCGGACCACCTGCATGAGGTGGTCAGGCCGCCACTTGGCCGTATCGATAGCCGGTCGTCAACCGGACGCCCGGCAGTCGGAAGGGGGTCTTCAAAGGGCTGCGCCGAGCACTGTCCGGATGGGTGGTCCGCAACAGGTTCCGGTGAAGGCGCCCTGTGCCGACGTGTTGCCGTCGCCCCACCCTGCACTGGAACATCACGATGAGCACCGCTGGAATGACCGACCGACCGACCTGCTTTCGCGCTCTCGGTCAGGTGAACCGCGCCGGCACCGACCGTGCTCGTGAAGTGCTGTCTGCTCCTTTCACCGGGGGCAGCGGAGACCGTGACCGCACGTCGTGCAGGAATCAGCCGACGATCCCGTCGAGCTCGCGGACGTCGCTCTCGGACAACTCGATCCCGGCACCAGCGATGTTCTCGCGGAGGTGCTGCGCCGACGAGGTGCCCGGGATGAGGAGGATGTTCGGCGATCGCTGCAGCAGCCACGCGAGGGCGACGGACATCGGCGTCGAGCCGATCCGCGTCGCGACCGCCGAGAGGGCGTCGCTCTGCAGCGGGCTGAAGCCACCGAGGGGGAAGAACGGGACGTAGGCGATGCCGTCGGTGGCGAGGTCGTCGATCAGGGCGTCGTCCCACCGGCTCGCGAGGTTGTACATGTTCTGCACCGAGACGATCGGTGCGCTGGAGCGTGCCTGCGCGACCTGGTCTGCCGTGGCGTTGCTGACCCCGAGGTGGCGGATCACGCCCTGTCGCTGCAGGTCGACGAGCGTCGCCAACGCGTCGCCAATGTCCTCGGCGACGGGTCCGTTCGCGTCCCCGAGGCGGAGGTGCACCAGGTCGAGGGCGTCGACGCCGAGCTGGTCGAGGTTGTCGTCGATCTGTGCGCGGAGCTCGTCCGGCTCGCGGGCCGCGGGCCAGCCGCCGTCGGGGTCACGCCGACCGCCGACCTTCGTCGCGACGAGCAGGTCCGCGGCGTAGGGGTGCAGGGCCTCCTTGATGAGTTCGTTGACCACGCGAGGACCGTAGGTCTCGGCTGTGTCGATGTGCGTGATGCCGCTCGCGACGGCGTCACGGAGGACGGTGATCGCGGCGTCGTGGTCCTTCGGCGGCCCTGCGACCCCGGGGCCCGTGAGCTGCATCGCGCCGTACCCGAAGCGGGTGACGGTGCGGTCGCCGAGCGTCCAGGTGCCGCCGGGGAGTCCGGTCGAGGTGGTGGAGGTGGTGTGCATGGTCGCCTTCCGGGGCTTGTGGGACGTGGTGTCGTCGATCAGTCTTGAGGTGCTGCTTCCCGCTGGGAAGGAGTTACCCAGAAGTGCGTAGGTACCCGGGAGGGACGCGATGGCGACGACGACGGCTGCCCAGAAGAAGGCCGAGGCGAAGGTGCAGTACGACGCCTTCCTCGCCGCCTGCCCCAGTCAGCAGCTCCTCGCCCGGGTCTCCGGCAAGTGGGTCACGCTCGTGCTGTCGGCGCTCGGCAGCGGTCCGGACTGCGACGGCGAGCCCCGGCCGATGCGGTATTCCGAGCTGGCGCGGACCCTCGCGGGGGTCAGCCCGAAGATGCTGTCGCAGACGCTCCGGTCCCTCGAACGCGACGGTCTGGTGTCCCGGCTCGCCGCGGCGACCGTCCCCGTCACGGTGACCTACGAACTGACGGCACTGGGGCTGTCGCTGCACCGGACGGTCCGACAGCTCAAGACGTGGTCCGAGCAGCACCGTGACGAGGTCGCGGCGCACCAGCAGGCGTTCGACGCGACCCGATGACGGACGCGGGCGGCGATGGCCGCTGGTACCGCGCCTCCAGGCCGGCGGCCCCTGGTGCGGCGACGCACATCCGACGGGCCGGCGTCGGTGACGCCGACGCGGTGGGGCGGTTCCAGGTGCGGGCCTGGGAGCAGACCTACCGCGGGATCGTCCCGGACGCCTTCCTCGAGGCCCGGTCCGTCCGTTCCGGGATCGACCGCTGGGCGGAGCGCATCCGCTCCGGTGTGCGGCAGGTGCTCGTCGCCGAGTCGTCCGACGGGAGCCTCCTCGGAGTGGCGAGCACCACGCGTGCGTCCTCGGCGCAGGAGGACCTGCCCGACCTCGAGCTGGCGACGCTGTACGTCGATCCCGTCGCACACGGGACCGGGCTGGCGTCGGACCTCCTGGAGGCCGCGACCGGCGGCGAGGACGCGCACCTGCTCGTGTTCTCGGTCAATCTGCGTGCTCGACGCTTCTACTCCAGGCACGGCTTCGTGCCCGTCGGTGCGCCGCAGCTCGACCCGGGGACCGGCCTGGACGAGGAACGGTGGGTCCGTCGGTCCCCCCTTGCTCTGAGAGCTGCGCTGTCAGACCGCGGCGTCCCGCGGAAGCGGGTCTGACGAGCAGTAGCGCGAACCCGTGCGCCGTGCGAGCGCTACTGGGCGAGTGCGGCCTGGATCCTCCCGATGTGTGCTCCGAGCGCGCCCGTTGCGAGGAGCCCCGCCCCGAGCGGCCCGGACCGGTCCGTCCCGAGCGGCGGAAGGCGGCGGAGCGCAGCCCGCACCGGGTCGTCGATCCGCTCCAGCTGCCACTCCAGCTCCGCCGCTGCGCCATGACCGGGAGCGACGAGTTCGGCA
>NZ_RBLU01000096.1 GCF_003989515.1 Curtobacterium sp. HSID17257 | reverse complement strand
AAAAAAAAAAACATTACTCCATCTCCTCTGCTCCCCCTTCTTTTCCCTTTTTCTTTCTCTCCCCTTCTCTTCTCTCCCCTCCTCCTTCGTATCCCTCCTCTCTTTGCTCCTCTTCTATGTTCTCCTCTTCGTCTCCAATCTTCTCTTCTCTGCCCCTCTCCCTCCCTCCCTCTTCTCCTTCCTCTCCATGTGCTCCCACTCCACATCTCATCCTTCCTTCCCCTCGCCCTCATCCGC
>NZ_RBLU01000095.1 GCF_003989515.1 Curtobacterium sp. HSID17257 | reverse complement strand
GCTCGGCCGACAGGTCGTAGACGGCGTTGCTCGACGTCGGCACGCTCGACCGGTCGTCGGCCGGTGCGGCCGACGGCGCCGAGGAGGCCGACGCCGCAGCAGCCGCAGCGGCAGCCGCGAGCCGCGCAGCCCGACGACCGCCGACCTCGTTGCCCGGGGCCCCCGGGTGCCACCCGGCGACGGGGTCGTCGCCGGCCTCGATGTCGTACACCGATTCGTTCATCGTCCTCGTGCTCCCGGGACTACGCGACCACGCGCAGGATCTCGTCGACGCTGGTCATGCCGAGCTTGACCTTCTCCCACCCGTCCTGGCGGAGCGTGAGCATGCCCTGCTGCTGGGCGACGCGGCTGATCTCGGCGCTCGAGGCCCGTGCGACGGCGAGCCGCTCGATCTCCTCGGTGACGGTCATGACCTCGTGCAGGGCGATGCGGCCGCGGTACCCGGTGTTCGAGCAGACGGCGCAGCCGATCGGCGCGAAGAACTCCGGCACGGCCGCGTCCGCACGGTCGAGGAACCCGAGCGCGTGCAGCTGCTCGGGCTCGTACACCGCAGGGGCCTTGCACCGGTCGCAGAGCCGGCGGGCCAGACGCTGGGCGACCACCGAGTCGAGTGCGGACCCGACCAGGAACGGCTCGATGTCCATCTCGGTCAGGCGGGTGACGGCCGAGGGAGCGTCGTTCGTGTGCAGGGTCGAGAGCACCAGGTGCCCGGTGAGCGAGGCCTCGATCGCGATCTGCGCCGTCTCGTGGTCGCGGATCTCACCGAGGAGCACCACGTCCGGGTCGGAGCGCAGGATCGAGCGCAGCGCGGACGCGAACGTCAGGCCGGCCTTCGGGTTCACCTGCACCTGGTTGATGCCGGCCATCCGGTACTCGACCGGGTCCTCGACGGTGATGACGTTGATCTCGGGCTTCGCGACTGCGTTGAGCGTCGTGTACAGCGTGGTGGACTTGCCCGAACCGGTGGGTCCGGTGACCAGGATCATGCCGTACGGCTTCGAGTAGGACCGCTGGTACGCCTGGAAGTTCTGCTCGAGCAGGTTGAGGTCCTTGAGCGTCAGCGACGTGTTCGTGTTGTCGAGGATCCGCATGACGACCTTCTCGCCCCACACCGTGGGCAGCGTCGCCACGCGCAGGTCGATCTGCCGGCCGCCGTGACGCACCGACATCCGGCCGTCCTGCGGCTTCCGACGCTCGGCGATGTCGATGTCGCTCATGATCTTGAGCCGGCTGATCACGCCGTTCTGGATGTTCTTCGGCGCCGGGGCCATCTCGTGCAGCACGCCGTCGATGCGGTAACGCACCCGGACCTCGTGTTCGCCCGGCTCGATGTGGATGTCGGACGCGTGGTCCTGGATCGCCTGCGACACGAGCAGGTTGACGAAGCGGACGATCGGGACGTCGTCGAGTGCACCGTCGGTCAGGTCCACCTGCTGCTGCGTCTGCGCAGCCGACTGGTCCTCGAGCGACGACGTCAGGTCGTTCATCTCGTCGTCGGCCCGCAGGTACCGGTCGAGGGCGCTGACGAGGTCGCGCTCCTCGACCTGGAGCGGCTTGATCGCACGACCGGACGCGGTGCGGGCGTCGTCGATCGCGAGCACGTTCGAGGGGTTCACCATCGCGAGCACGAGGGTCTCGCCCTCGAACCCGATGCCGAGCACCCCGTGCCGGCGGCAGAGCGCCGCGGGCAGCATCGACACGGCGGTGCCGTCGACCGGGTAGTCGGTCAGCGGGACGGTGTGCGAGTTGTTCGACGCCGCACGCGCCGTGATGTACTGCGCCTCGCTCACGACGCCCTGGTCCACCAGGGACCGGATCGCGCGCTCGTCGATCGTCTCGTCGCCGGTCATGGAGTCGAGGTGTTCGATCGGCAGTGCGCCGTTGAGGATGAGGATCTCGGACAGGGTGGCCATGTGTCCCGGGGCCTCCTTCGGGTCGAGACCGGGTCGTGGTTGTGTGCTCCGCAGCGGCGCGGCGCCCGTCCACGCTACGGCCGCCCGGTGCGACCCCCGCAGTCCCACAACGAGGGGGCGACGGGGTGGCGGGTGTCCCCAGTGCTGGGGTACCGACGGGTACCGAGTGGTCCGGCTGGTGGTCGTCATGCGTCGATGCTCCGTGACCACGACGGCGGCGCGCGGCTCGGGATGACGGCCGGTGGACGACGAGGCGACGCCGAAGGCCTGTGCAGGAACGTTCGGGACACGACGGATCGGAGGCCGGTGCACGACGAACCCCTCGACGTGCGGGACCGCTCCGAGCCATGATGAGACATGGACATCACGAGCGTGACCGTGGGGCTCCCCGTCTCCGACATCGAGGCGTCCTGCCTCTGGTACGGCGCCGTGTTCCAGCGCGCGGACCCCGACCTCGAGCCCGAGGACGGCGTGGTCGAGTACGAGATCGGCGGCATCTGGCTGCAGCTCTTCCTCGCCGCGGACGCCGAGCAGCGCCCCGCGGCGGTCCGCTTCGGCGTCGACGACGTCCGGTCGCAGCACGCCCGCATCGGCTCGCTCGGCATCGACGTCGGCCCGGTCGAGTGCGTCGACGGCGCCGTCGACTGGTTCGACGTCCGCGACCCCGACGGCAACGTCCTCAGCCTGTACTCGCTGGTCGACGAGAAGGGCCGCACCGCCTGAGAGACCGAGCCACACGGCGGACGGGAGGCCCGTGGCGGGCCCGCCACGGGCCTCCCGTCCGCCGTCCCGGCCGGTGGGACGAGGAAGGCCCCCGCATCCGAGGATGCGGGGGCCTTCCGGGTTCAGCTCAGGCTCAGTTGTAGGTCCCGGGCGTGAAGTCGTCCGACGAGAAGCTGTCGAAGTCGACGAAGCTCAGGTCGGCGTCCGAGAACGAGGAGTCGTCGGCGAAGATGCGGTTGGGGTACCGCTCCGCCTTGGCTTCCTCGGTCGCGGCGACGTCCACGTCACGGTACCGGCTGAGGCCCGTCCCGGCGGGGATGAGCTTACCGATGATGACGTTCTCCTTGAGGCCGACGAGGTGGTCCTGCTTGCCCTCCATGGCCGCCTGCGTGAGGACGCGGGTGGTCTCCTGGAAGGACGCGGCGGACAGCCACGACTCGGTCGCGAGGGACGCCTTCGTGATGCCCATGACCTCCTGGCGAGCCGAGGCGGTCTTGCGACCCTCCTGCAGCGCCGCACGGTTCAGCGCGTTGTAGCGCGACCGGTCGACGAGCTCACCCGGCAGCAGGTCGGTGTCGCCGTGGTCGACGACGGTGACCTTTCGGAGCATCTGGCGGACGATGACCTCGATGTGCTTGTCGTGGATCGGCACGCCCTGCGAGCCGTACACGTCCTGCACACCGTTGACGAGGTGCTTCTGGACCTCGCGCACACCCTTGACCCGGAGGACCTCCTTCGGGTCCACCGTGCCGGCGATGAACTGCTCGCCGAGCTCGACGTGCTGGCCGTCCTCGATGAGGAGGGTCGCACGCTTGAGCACCGGGTAGATGAACGGCTCGTCGCCGTTGTCCGGCGTGAGGATGATCCGACGACCCTTGTCCGTGTCCTCGATCGTGACGCGGCCGGGGGCCTCGGCGATCGGGGACGCGCCCTTCGGGGTGCGAGCCTCGAAGAGCTCGGTCACGCGGGGCAGACCCTGCGTGATGTCGTCGGCCGAGGCCGAACCACCCGTGTGGAAGGTACGCATCGTCAGCTGGGTACCGGGCTCACCGATGGACTGGGCGGCGATGATGCCGACCGCCTCGCCGATGTCGACGAGGTTGCCCGTGGCGAGCGAACGGCCGTAGCACTTCGCGCAGACACCGACGGCGGACTCGCAGGTCAGGACCGAGCGCACCTTGATGCTCTCGACACCCGCCTCGAGCAGCGTGTCCAGCAGGACGTCACCGACGTCCGAACCGGCCTCGGCGACCACGGTGCCGTTCGCGTCCACGGCCTCGACGGCCAGGGTGCGCGAGTACACCGTGTTCTCGACGCGCGGGTCGCGGACGAGCTTGCCGTCCTCGCCCTTGGTCGCGATCGGCAGCTCGAGGCCACGGGTCGTCCCGCAGTCGTCCTCACGGATGATGACGTCCTGCGACACGTCCACGAGACGACGGGTCAGGTAGCCGGAGTCGGCGGTACGGAGAGCCGTGTCCGCCAGACCCTTGCGGGCACCGTGCGTGGCGATGAAGTACTCCGCCACGGTCAGGCCCTCGCGGTACGAGTTGATGATCGGGCGGGCGATGATCTCACCCTTCGGGTTGTTCACCAGACCACGCATACCGGCGATGTTGCGCACCTGCAGCCAGTTACCACGAGCACCCGACGAGACCATGCGGTTGATGGTGTTGTCGATCGGGAAGTTGTCGCGCATCTCCTGCGCGATCTCGTTCGTGGCCTCGGTCCAGATCTTGATCAGGTCGGCGCGGCGCTCCGCGTCGGTGATCAGACCCTTGTCGAACTCGCCCTGGACCTTGGCGGCCTGGACCTCGTAGCCCGCGATGATCTCCTTCTTGCGAGGAGGCGTCACGACGTCCGACAGCGCCACGGTCACACCGGAGCGCGTGCCCCAGTAGAAGCCCGCGTCCTTGATCCGGTCCAGCGCGGCGGCCGTCTCGGTCTTGGAGTAGCGCTCGGCGAGGTCGTTGACGATCGCGGAGAGGGTGCCCTTGTCGGTGACGCGCTGGACGAACGGGTAGTCCGCCGGCAGCGTCTCGTTGAAGAGCGCACGGCCCAGGGTGGTCTCGAGGAGGATCGGCTGACCGACCTCGTAGCCCTCCGGCGCCTCGCCCTCGGCGAAGTGGACACCCGACATGCGGATCTTCACCATCGCGTTGAGGTGCAGCGTGTTCTGGTCCTTGGCCAGGATCGCCTCGGCGACCGACGAGAACGCACGGCCCTCGCCGAGCGCACCCTCGCGGACGGTCGTCAGGTGGTGCAGACCGATGATCATGTCCTGTGCGGGCAGGGTCACCGGACGGCCGTCCGACGGCTTGAGGATGTTGTTCGAGGCGAGCATCAGGATGCGGGCCTCGGCCTGGGCCTCGACCGACAGCGGCAGGTGCACGGCCATCTGGTCACCGTCGAAGTCCGCGTTGAACGCAGCACACACGAGCGGGTGGAGCTGGATGGCCTTGCCCTCGACGAGCTGCGGCTCGAACGCCTGGATGCCCAGACGGTGCAGCGTCGGCGCACGGTTCAGCAGGACGGGGCGCTCGCGGATGATCTCCTCGAGCACGTCCCACACCTGCGGACGCGAACGCTCGACCATGCGCTTGGCAGACTTGATGTTCTGCGCGTGCGACAGGTCGATGAGGCGCTTGATGACGAACGGCTTGAACAGCTCGAGCGCCATCTGCTTCGGCAGACCGCACTGGTGCAGCTTGAGCTGCGGGCCGACGATGATGACCGAACGGCCCGAGTAGTCGACGCGCTTGCCGAGCAGGTTCTGGCGGAAGCGACCCTGCTTTCCCTTGAGCATGTCGCTCAGGGACTTCAGGGCGCGGTTGCCGGTACCCGTGACCGGGCGGCCACGACGACCGTTGTCGAACAGCGCGTCGACCGCTTCCTGCAGCATGCGCTTCTCGTTGTTCACGATGATCTCGGGGGCACCGAGGTCGAGCAGGCGGCGGAGACGGTTGTTGCGGTTGATCACACGACGGTAGAGGTCGTTGAGGTCCGACGTGGCGAAGCGGCCACCGTCGAGCTGCACCATCGGGCGGAGCTCCGGCGGGATGACCGGCACGACGTCGAGCACCATCGCGGCCGGCGAGTTGCCGGTGGCGAGGAAGGAGCTGACGACGCGCAGACGCTTGATCGCGCGGATCTTCTTCTGGCCCTTGCCCTCGGCGATCTGCAGGCGCAGCGACTCGGCCTCGGCGGCCAGGTCGAAGGCCTCGAGCCGCAGCTTGATCGCCTCGGCGCCCATGTAGGCGTCGAAGTAGATCCCGAAGCGGTCCTGCAGCTCGTGGAACACGGCGTCCTCGGGCTTGAGGTCGCCGACCTTGAGGTTGCGGAAGTCCTCCCACACGCGCTCGAGGCGGGTGATGTCCTCGTCGAAGGACTTGCGGACCTGGGACATCTCCTTCTCGGCGGTGTCCTTGGTCCGGCGCTTCACGTCGGCCTTGGCGCCCTCTTCCTCGAGCGCTGCGAGGTCGTCCTCGAGCTTCTTGAGGCGGTCCGCGATGATCGAGTCGCGCTGACCCTCGAGGTTCTTGATCTCGAGGCGCATCTCGTTCTCGAGACCGGGCATGTCGGCGTGACGGCCCTCTTCATCGATGTCGATGATCATGTACGCCGCGAAGTAGATGACCTTCTCGAGGTCCTTCGGCGCCATGTCGAGGAGGTACCCGAGGCGCGACGGGACGCCCTTGAAGTACCAGATGTGCGTGACGGGTGCGGCGAGCTCGATGTGGCCCATGCGCTCACGACGGACCGAGGACTTGGTGACCTCGACGCCGCAGCGCTCGCAGACGATGCCCTTGAAGCGGACACGCTTGTACTTGCCGCAGGCGCACTCCCAGTCGCGGGACGGACCGAAGATCTGCTCGCCGAACAGACCGTCCTTCTCGGGCTTCAGGGTGCGGTAGTTGATGGTCTCCGGCTTCTTGACCTCGCCGTACGACCACTGACGGATGTCCTCGGCGGTCGCGAGGCCGATCCGGATGGCGTCAAATGACGTTGCTTCGAGCAATGTTCTTCTCTCTTGCTGAGTTCGAAACGTGTTCGGTACGGGCCGGCTCAGATGTCGTCGACGGACGACGACTCGAACCGCGAGGAGATGTTGATGCCGAGCTCTTCAGCGGCACGGAAGACCTCGTCGTCCGTGTCGCGGAGGCTGACCGCCTGGCCGTCCGCCGAGAGGACCTCGACGTTCAGGCAGAGCGACTGCATCTCCTTCATGAGGACCTTGAACGACTCGGGGATGCCGGGCTCCTGGATGTTCTCGCCCTTGACGATCGCCTCGTAGACCTTCACGCGGCCGAGGATGTCGTCGGACTTGATCGTCAGGAGCTCCTGGAGGGCGTAGGCGGCGCCGTACGCTTCGAGCGCCCACACCTCCATCTCACCGAACCGCTGTCCACCGAACTGCGCCTTACCACCCAGCGGCTGCTGCGTGATCATCGAGTACGGACCGGTCGAACGAGCGTGGATCTTGTCGTCGACCAGGTGGTGCAGCTTGAGGATGTACATGTAGCCGACCGAGACGGGCTCCGGGAACGGCTCGCCGGAGCGGCCGTCGAAGAGCTGCGCCTTGCCGGACGAACCGATCAGGCGCTCGCCGTCGCGGTTCGGGAGCGTGCTGTCGAGGAGGCCCTCGATCTCGCGCTCGTACGCACCGTCGAACACCGGGGTGGCGACCTTCGTGCCGGGCGCCGCGCTGTGCGCTGCCTCCGGCAGGGCCGATGCCCACTCCTGGATGCCCTCGACGTTCCAGCCCTGCTTCGCGAGCCACCCGAGGTGGATCTCGAGGACCTGGCCGAAGTTCATGCGGCCGGGGACGCCGAGCGGGTTGAGCACGATGTCGACCGGGGTGCCGTCCGCGAGGAACGGCATGTCCTCGACCGGCAGGATCGTCGAGATGACGCCCTTGTTGCCGTGACGACCGGCGAGCTTGTCACCCGCGGTGATCTTGCGCTTCTGGGCGATGTAGACGACCACGCGCTGGTTGACGCCCGAGCCGAGCTCGTCGTCGCCGTCCTGCGCGTCGAAGACCTTGACGCCGATGATCGTGCCCTCTTCACCGTGGGGCACCTTCAGCGAGGTGTCGCGCACCTCGCGCGACTTCTCGTTGAAGATCGCGCGGAGCAGGCGCTCCTCGGCGGAGAGCTCGGTCTCGCCCTTCGGCGTGACCTTGCCGACCAGGATGTCGCCGGGGCGGACCTCGGCGCCGATGCGGATGATGCCGCGCTCGTCGAGGTCGGCCAGGAGGTCCGGGCTGACGTTCGGGAGGTCGCGGGTGATCTCCTCCTTGCCGAGCTTCGTGTCGCGGGCGTCGACCTCGTACTCCTCGATGTGGATCGAGGAGAGCGTGTCGTCCTTCACGAGGTTCTGCGACAGGATCATCGCGTCCTCGTAGTTGTAGCCCTCCCACGGCATGAACGCGACGAGGAGGTTCTTGCCGAGCGCGAGCTCGCCGTTCTCCGTCGCGGGGCCGTCGGCGATGACCTCGCCCTGCTCCACGCGCTCGCCTGCGGAGACGATGACGCGGTGGTTGTAGCTCGTGCCCTGGTTCGAGCGGTCGAACTTGCGCAGGTAGTAGGTCTGCGTGCCGCCCTCGTCGAGCTGCAGGGTCACGGCGTCGGCCGAGACCTCGGAGACCACACCGGCCTTGTCGGCGGTGACGACGTCACCGGCGTCGATGGCGGTGTAGCCCTCCATGCCGGTGCCGACGAGCGGCGACTCGGAACGGAGCAGCGGGACGGCCTGACGCTGCATGTTCGCACCCATGAGGGCGCGGTTCGCGTCGTCGTGCTCGAGGAACGGGATGAGCGAGGTCGCGACCGACACCATCTGGCGCGGCGAGACGTCCATGTAGTCGACCTCGTCCTTGCCGACGAGCTCGACCTCGCCGCCCTTCTTCCGGACGAGCACCTTGTCGTCCTGGAAGTGGAAGTCGTCGGTCAGCGGCGCGTTGGCCTGGGCGACGACGAAGTCGTCCTCCTCCGACGCCGTGAGGTAGTCGATGGTCGTGGTGACCTGACCGTTCACGACGCGGCGGTACGGCGTCTCGATGAAGCCGAACGAGTTGATCCGACCGAACGACGCGAGCGAACCGATCAGGCCGATGTTCGGGCCTTCCGGGGTCTCGATCGGGCACATGCGGCCGTAGTGCGACGGGTGGACGTCGCGGACCTCGACGCCGGCACGCTCACGGGACAGACCACCCGGGCCGAGGGCCGACAGGCGACGCTTGTGCGTCAGACCCGCGAGCGGGTTGTTCTGGTCCATGAACTGCGACAGCTGCGAGGTGCCGAAGAACTCCTTGATCGCGGCGACGACGGGTCGCACGTTGATCAGGGTCTGCGGGGTGATCGCCTCGATGTCCTGCGTGGTCATGCGCTCGCGGACGACGCGCTCCATGCGGGACAGACCCGTGCGGACCTGGTTCTGGATGAGCTCGCCGACGGCGCGGATGCGACGGTTGCCGAAGTGGTCGATGTCGTCCACGTCGAGGCGCAGCTGGACGGGCTCGCCGTCGCGGACACCGTCGAGCGTGGTCTTCTCGGCGTGCAGCGAGACCAGGTACTTGATGGTGCGGACGATGTCCTGCACGGTCAGCACCGAGTCCGAGAGCTGCGCGTCGATGCCGAGCTTGCGGTTCAGCTTGTAGCGACCCACCTTGGCGAGGTCGTAGCGCTTCGAGTTGAAGTAGAAGTTGTCGAGGAGCGCACGCGCGGCCTCGGCGGCGACCTGCTCGCCCGGACGCAGCTTGCGGTAGATGTCCTTGAGCGCCTCTTCCTTCGTGAGGACGGCGTCCTTCTCGAGGGTCGACTCGATCGAGGCGAAGCCCTGGAACTCCTCCATGATCTCCTCGCTCGTCAGGCCGAGGGCCTTGAGGAAGACGGTCACGGACTGCTTGCGCTTGCGGTCGATGCGCACGCCCACCTGGTCGCGCTTGTCGATCTCGAACTCGAGCCACGCACCACGCGACGGGATCACGCGTGCGGAGTAGATGTCCTTGTCGGAGGTCTTCTCCTGCTGGCGCTCGAAGTACACGCCCGGCGAGCGGACGAGCTGCGAGACGACGACGCGCTCGGTGCCGTTGATGATGAACGTGCCGCGCTCGGTCATGAGCGGGAAGTCGCCCATGAAGACGGTCTGCGTCTTGATCTCACCGGTCATGTGGTTCATGAACTCGGCGTTGACGTACAGCGGCGCGGCGTAGGTCTTGCCACGCTCCTTGCACTCGTCGATGGAGTACTTCGGGTCCTCGAGCTCCGGGGACGTGAACGAGAGCTGCATGGTCTCGCCGAGGTCCTCGATCGGGGAGATCTCCTCGAAGATCTCCTCGAGGCCGGAGTGCAGCGCGAGGTCGGTGCGACCCTGCTCCTGTCCTTCGGCGAGGCGGGCCTTCCAGACGTCGTTGCCGACGAGCCAGTCGAAGCTCTCCGTCTGGAGGGCGAGCAGATCCGGCACCGTGAGGGTGTCCGTGATCTTGGCGAACGAGAGTCGCGAGTGGTTGCGACCGTTCTTGGGGTTGGTGGATGCGTTGGGCGCAGCAGCCAAGGGTGTGACCTCCGGTAGGCCCCGTCGGGCCGGTACTGACGAGCAGCACGTAGGTGAGTGGGTTGATCGCTCGGCGCGACCCCGGGACCACCGACACGGAACGCACGACGGCAACGACCGTCGGGGACCTGTGGGATGATCGGTGAGCGGGTCCCGCCGCCATATACGGGACCGGCTGCACCAGGGCGCGTGTTCGCCCGCAATATGACGACACACGAATGCCAGGGAGCGCGAACTGTCATCATAGGTCGCCCCGGCGCGCGCTGTCCAGTCCTGGCTTGACCGGATTCGGCGATGGCGTGTATAAGCACGGCCACCCACCGAGCATTCCCCTCGGTGTCAGCCGCAGCCGGGTCAGTCCTCGAGTGCCTGCAGCAGCTCCTCCGGGTGCTCGGCACGCACGAAGGTGACCCGACCCCGGTCGTCCGTGATCCGCACGCCCCGCCCCGGGGTGAGCAGGAGCGCCCGCACGCCCCGGCCCAGGCGCAGCCCCACCCCGCCGAAGGTGCGGGCATCCGCCTCGACGACCGCGACGTCCGCGATCCGGCGTCGGACGATGCGGCGCTCCGGCAGCGGGCGGAAGTGCAGCACCACGTCGGTGTCGGTCACCGCGATGCCGGTCCGCGCGAGCAGCAGCAGGGCTCCGGCGACGAGGGCGACCACGCCCGGCAGCAGCAGGGCGACCTCCGGCGCGTCCCCCGGCCAGCCGAGGACGGCCGCCGTCAGCGCGCCACCGCCGAGCAGCAGCACGGCACCGACCGCGCGCATCCACCGGGGAGCGCGCTCACCGTCCGCGACCACCGGTCTGGAGGCACGGTGCGGCCGGGTGGACGGGTGCACCCCCGGCAGGGCGCGGCCGGGTCTCGTGGCACGGCCGGGTCGCGGAGCACGGCCGGGTCGCAGGGTGGGGACGCTGTGGGTGTCGGTCATCGCGGGTCTCCTGGGGGAGTCGGGTCCTGCCGCGTGCCGCTCGGATCCGGGATCGGCGCACGCGTGGTGTGGTGCGCCGTCGCACGCCGTAGGGCGGCGCACCTCGGGGCACGCCGACGACGTGCGGGGCACCCGGGCGCGGTGGGGGTCGCGCGGGGTCGTGCCGACCACGTCGTGGTCACCCGGACCGGCGGAACGCCACGCCCTCGGGGCGCGGTGCTCGACACCTGTCGGGTGACGACGTGGAGAACGGTACGTCCTGTCCCTTGACGTCGGCTGGTGGTGACGTCGGCTGGTGGTGACGTCGGCCGGCCGTGCGGGGAGGGACGCTGCGTCAGCGCAGGACGCGGGCGACGGCCTCGGCGCGGGTGCGGACCCCGAGCTTCGCGAAGACCTGGTTCACGTAGGACTTCACGGTCGGCACCGTCAGGAAGAGCTCGGCGGCGATCTCCGGGTTCGTCCGACCGGCGGCGATCCGCTCGAGCACGTCGGCCTCCCGCGGCGTGAGCGCGGGGAAGCGGTCACGGAGCCCACCCCCGGGAGCGTCACCCCGGACACCGACGTCGACACCGGCGGCTCCCGCACCGCCGGCGGTGCCGGGGCCCGCGCCGAGCTGCGCGACGAGCCGCGCACCGACCCCGGCGTCGAACGTGGCCTGTCCCGAGGCCACGGCGCGCACCGCGGTGGCCAGTTCCCGTCGGCCCGCGTCCTTCGTCAGGTACCCGCGCGCCCCGGCCCGCAGCGCGCCGACGATCGAGGCGTCGTCGGCGTAGGTCGTGAGCACCAGCACGGCGACCTCGGGGTGTGCGGCCGTGATCGCCGCGGTGGCGGTCGGGCCGTCGGTGCCCGGCATCCGCAGGTCCATCAGCACGACGTCCGGCGGGTCCTCGTCCACCATCGTGATCGCCGCAGCGCCGTCAGCGGCCTCGCCGACGACCTCGACGTCGGGCTCGAGCGACAGCACCGTCACCAGGCCGTCCCGCACGATCGCCTGGTCGTCCACCACGAGCACCCGGATCGTCACGCCCGCTCCCCCGCACCGCCGGTCGTCGCCGGCACGCGCATCGCCACCACGAACGACCCGTCGACCACGTCGACCACGTCGGCCGTGACGGCCGAGTCGTCGCCGAGCTCCGCGAACCGCTCCCGCATCCCGACGAGACCGAGCCCGCCGCCGGCCCCCGAACCCGAGCCCGCGCCCGCGGGGTCGAGCGCGTTCACCACCGTCACCTCGACCGCCGGGCCGGCCGCACGCACGGACAGCTCAACGGGTCGACCGGCGGCGTGACGGCGGGCGTTGCTCAGCGCCTCCCGGGTGGCCGCGACCACGACCGCGCGGTGCGCCGCGTCGACCGACACCAGCCCCAGGTCGCCGCGCGTGGTGAGCGCCCCGCCGAAGGCGCGATGA
>NZ_RBLU01000094.1 GCF_003989515.1 Curtobacterium sp. HSID17257 | reverse complement strand
ACACTATTCCGAGTGAACTATCTAGGCAGCACACAGAGTTACACATAGGGGCACACTCTATCCCTACCCGACTGTCTTCCGATCTGACCGCCGTCACCGAGACCGTGAAGGTGGCCAAGGTCGACAGGTCCCCGCCGACCACGCCGCAGCCCGGCGCGAGGGCGTCCACCGCGGCACGCACCCCGTCCGCGAAGGACTCGAGCACCGCGACCGGGGTGTCCTGCGGTGCGGCGAGGGCGATCACGAGCCCGCTCGGCGTCGCGCCCATCGCGGCGACGTCGGACAGGTTCGTCGCTGCGGCCTTCCACCCGACGTCGGCCGGCGTCGACCACGCCCACCGGAAGTCCGGCCCGTGCACCATCATGTCCGTCGTGACGACGAACCGGCCGTCCGGCGCCGCGACCACCGCGCAGTCGTCGCCGGGGCCGAGCACCGGCGCGCCCGCGGGCAGCCGGCGGACGATCCGGTCGAGGACGGCGAGCTCCCCCACCTGTCCCACGGTCGGTCCTGCCCAGGCGTCGTCCATCTCGTCCACGTCCGCAACGGTAGCCTGGACGTCGATGGACACCGTGCGCCGACCCCTCCGCTGGACCGCGATCGCGGGCGTCGCCGTGGCACTCGCCGCCGGGCTGACCGGGTGCACGAACGCCGTGTCGATGGCTCCCGCGCCGTCGGCGGACAGCGCAGCGTGCGCCGCCGTGCAGGTCCGGCTCCCCGCCACCGTCGGGAACGACCTGCCCTTGCGCGAGACGAACGCGCAGTCGACCGCCGCGTGGGGCGACCCGGCCGCTGCGTTGTACCACTGCGGTGTCGCGGTGCCGACGGTCTCCGACCTGCCGTGCTTCAGCCAGGGCGGCGTCGACTGGATCCGCGACGACCGCGGCGAGCAGGTCGTCTACACGACGTTCGGCCGCTCCCCCGCGGTGCAGGTCGTCATCGACTCGGCGAAGACGACGAACCAGGTCGTGCAGGACCTGTCGGACGTCGTGTCGATCCTGCCGGAGGACGGACACCGCTGTCTCGACCCCTCGGACGTGCAGGGCTGACCCCTCGACGTCCCGCACGGCGCCGGTCGTCAGCGGACGGCGACGCGTCCCAGCTCGATGAGCTCGGTGACCAGCTCGCCGTAGGAGACCCCGGACGCCGCCCAGCAGCGCGGGTACATCGACAGCGGGGTGAACCCCGGCATGGTGTTGACCTCGTTGACCACGAAGCCGTCGTCGGTCAGGAAGCAGTCGACGCGCGCCAGTCCGGCGCCGCCGATCGCCTCGAAGGCACGGGCACCGACGGAGCGGATCGCCGCGGTCTCGTCGTCGGTCAGGGGCGCGGGGCAGAGGAGCGCCTCGTCGCCACCCAGGTACTTCGACGCGAAGTCGTAGAAGCCGTCCTCGGCGACGACGATCTCGCCCGGCAGGCTCGTGCGCGGGACACCGTCGCGACCCTCGAGCACCGCGACCTCGACCTCGCGGCCGACCACGCGCGGCTCGACGATCACCTTCGCGTCGTGCTCGAACGCCAGGTCCATCGCGGCGGCGAGCTCCGCCGGCTCGTCGACCCGCGAGACCCCCATGCTCGAGCCGGCGCGGGCGGGCTTCACGAAGAGCGGCCAGCCGTGCACCGCGACGGAGTCGGCGACGGCGTCGGGGTCGGCGGTCCACTGCCGACGCAGGACGGTCGTCCAAGGGGCGACCCGGAGCCCGGCGTGCTCGAGCACGGCCTTCGCGGTGTGCTTGTCCATCGCCAGCGCGCTCGCCAGGACGCCGTCGCCCACGTAGGGCAGCCCGGCGACCTCGAGGAGCCCCTGCACCGTGCCGTCCTCACCGAACGGTCCGTGCAGGATCGGGAACACCACGTCGACCGCGATCGTCGTGACCGCCCCGTCCGGGTGCGAGATGACGAGCTCGTTCGTCGCGGGAGACGTCGGGAACGCCACGCGGGTGCCGTTGTCCGGCACGACGGGCAGTGCCCCGTCGCGGAGCGCCCACTGCGCGGGGTCGTCGGACTGGAGGGTGAACGCGCCGTCCTTCGTGATGCCGATCGGCACGACCGCGTAGGCCGACCGGTCGACGACGTCCATGATGCCGCCGGCCGTCACGCAGCTGATCTCGTGCTCGCTGGACCGTCCACCGAACAGCACGGCGACGGTCGTGGGGGCGGGAGCGATCGTGGGCATGGGAGTCCCCTCGGGGGTCGGGAGCGGACCGGTCACTCGCCCTGGGGCTCGTCGGTCTCGGTGAGGTGCGGCGCGATGTTGCGCGGGTCGAGCCTACCGGCGAGGACCTCGGCCACCTGGCCGACGATGGGCATGTCGACGCCGTTCGCCGCCGCCAGCTCGAGGATCGGGGCGACCGACGCCAGTCCCTCGGCGGTCTGGTTCATCTGACGGACCACCTCGTCGAAGCGGTACCCCTGTCCGAGCAGCCGACCCGCCGTGTTGTTCCGCGACAGCGGTGACTGGCAGGTCGCGATCAGGTCACCGAGTCCCGCGAGCCCGGACAGCGTCGACGGCTGCGCACCGAGCGACACCGCGAAGTGCGTCATCTCCGCGAGGCCGCGGGTGATGATCGACGCCTTGGTGTTCTCGCCGTAGCCGACACCGTCGACGATGCCGATCGCCACCGCGATGAGGTTCTTCAGCACGCCGCCGAACTCCGTGCCGATGACGTCGGTGTTCGTGAACGAACGGAAGTACGGGTTCGTGGCCACCGCGGCCACGGCGATGGCGGTCTCGAGCGACGTCGACGACACGACCGCGGCGGTCGGCTGTCGGCGGGCGATCTCGAGCGCCAGGTTCGGTCCGCTGGCGACGGCGATCCGGTCCCGGTCGATGCCGAGGCCCTCGTGCAGGACCTCGCTCATCCGCTTGCCCGTCGCCTTCTCGACGCCCTTCATCAGGCTGACGACCGGGACGCCCTCGGGCAGCAGCGGCGCGATCGCGGCGAGGTTCGAGCGGAGCGTCTGGGACGGCACCGACACGTAGACCTGCTCGGCGCCGTCGAGCACGGCGGACATCGAGGTCGACGCGGTCAGCGTGCGGGGCAGGTTGATGCCGGGCAGGTAGTCGGAGTTCCGCTTCGTCTCGGTGATCTCCCGCGCGACCTCGGGCCGACGGGCCCAGACGACCGTGTCGGCGCCGCCCTCGGCGAGCACCTTCGCGAAGGTGGTGCCCCAGCTGCCGGCACCGATCACGGCGACACGCGGCTTGTCGGTGGACTGCATGACCACGCGGATGGCCGCGGTGTCGACGGCCCCGGGGGCGGCGACGGCGGGGTCCGGGTGGTCGTCGTGCGGGCGCAGGCCCGGGCGCTCGTCACTCAAACTTGCCGGTCTCCTTCTGGTTGTTCGCGGCGGGGTCCCACCGGGTCGCCGGTGCCTGCTCGCCACGGAGCTCCTCGAGCAGCTCGGTGATGCGCTGCATGAGGAGGTCGGTGGCCTCGAGCAGGGTCTTCTGGTCGAGCGGCCTGCCGCGGAACGCCGACAGGTCGACGGGGTCACCGACGATCACGTCGACGCGCGACGGCGGGAACAGACGCAGCTTCTTCGCGTACCGCGCCATGATCCGCTGGGTGCCCCAGTGGGCCATCGGGATGAGCGGGACGTCGTTCTCGAGCGCGATCCGCACCGCGCCGGTCTTCCCGCGCATCGGCCAGAGGTCGGGGTCGCGGGTGAGCGTGCCCTCGGGGTAGACGATGATCGCGCCGCCCTGCTCGATGACGGACTTGCCGCCACCGAGCGGGTCGTTCAGTCGCGTCCGCCCGGAGCGCTCGACGGGGATCTGACCCATGCCGGCCATGAGCTTGCCGACGACCGGGACGCGGAAGATCGACGCCTTCGCGAGGAACCGCGGCGCCCGGCGGGACAGCCAGACGGCCGTGCCGACCACGAGCGGGTCGATGTTCGTGAAGTGGTTCGGGGCGAGCACGAAGGCGCCGCCCTCGGGCAGGCGCTTCGGTCCGTGCCAGTGGTACCGGGCCGTGAACCGAAAGACCGGGATCACCACGGAGGCGGTGATGCGGAAGGCGGTGTTCAGCTCGCCGCGCCGCCACCGCCGCCCCGGGTTCGGGAGGCCCGTGGTGACGTCCGAGGCGGACGCGCGCCGCGCCTCCAGGCCGTCACCCGTGCCGCCGTCGTCGCCGCCGGCCGCGCCGCCGCCCGTCACGCCGCTGCCCGTCGTGCCAGCCACGTGCCTAGCCCGCGAAGTCGAAGTCGGCGCCGAGCTTGCGCAGCTTCGGGATGAAGTGCTCGTAGCCGCGGCTGATGATGCCGACGTTCGTGATGTGCGACTCGCCCTCGGCCGTCAGGGCCGCGATGAGGTGACTGAAGCCGCCGCGCAGGTCGGGGACGCGGACGTTCGCCGCGTGCAGCGTCGTCGGGCCGGTGATGACCGCGGCCTGCTCGAACGGCCGGCGGGCGACACGGCGGTCGTGGCCCGGGAGGCCCTCCTTGTGCACCACGATGTCGGCACCCATCTCGTTCAGGGCGTCGGTGAAGCCGAACCGGTTCTCGTAGACGGTCTCGTGCACGACGCTCGTGCCCTCGGCCTGGGTCAGGGCGACGACGAGCGGCTGCTGCCAGTCCGTCATGAAGCCGGGGTGGACGTCGGTCTCGACGACGACCGGGCGCAGGGTCTCGCGCTCGCGGTAGAAGCGGATGCCGTCCTCCTGGATGTCGAACCCGCCGCCGACCTTGCGGAAGACGTTGAGGAACGTCATGAGGTCCTGCTGGTCCGCACCCTCGACGAAGATGTCGCCGTTGGTGGCGAGCGCGGCGGAGGCCCAGCTGGCGGCCTCGTTGCGGTCGTTGATCGCGCGGTGCGTGTAGCCGCGGAGCGACTCGACGCCCTCGATGAAGATGGTGCGGCTCGGCTCGACCGTGACGATCGCGCCCATCTTCTGCAGGATCGCGATGAGGTCCATGATCTCGGGCTCGATCGCCGCGTTGCGCAGCTCGGTGACGCCCTCGGCCAGCACCGACGAGAGCAGGACCTGCTCGGTCGCGCCGACGCTCGGGTACGGCAGCTCGATCTCGGCGCCCTTGAGACCGTTCGGAGCCGTCAGGTGGATGCCGTTGAGCTGCTTGTCGACCACTGCCCCCATCGCGCGCAGGGCGTCGAGGTGGAAGTCGATCGGACGGTCGCCGATGCGGCAGCCGCCGAGGTCGGGGATGAAGGCCTCGCCGAGCTTGTGCAGCAGCGGACCGCAGAACAGGATCGGGATGCGGCTCGAGCCGGCGTGCGCGTCGATCTCGGCGAAGTGCGCCGACTCGACGTTCGACGGGTCGAGGATGAGCTCGCCTCGTGCAGGGTCCGTGATCCGCACGCCGTGCACCTCGAGCAGGCCGCGGACGACCTTCACGTCGGAGATGTCCGGGACGTCCTTGAGGATCGACGGGGTGTCGCCGAGCAGCGAGGCGACCATCGCCTTGGTCGCGAGGTTCTTCGCGCCACGGACCTCGATGCGTCCCACGAGCGGCTTGCCGCCCCGGATGACGATCTCGTCCGACTTGAGGCCGACGCGGGCCCCTGCTGCTGCTGCGTCCTGTACGAGGGAGTTCACTACTTCACCGGCAATGTCTTCGGCCGCCATCGGGAGCGGCGGGATTCGAACTCCGTGATCGAGGACTCGTCACGGAGGGTGAGCCCGATGTCGTCGAGCCCTTCCATCAACCGCCAACGAGTGTAGGCGTCGATCTCGAAGGCCACGTCCACCGCGCCGAGCGACACGCGCTGCGTGACCAGGTCGACGGTCGCCTGCACCCCCGGCTGCCGCTCGATCTCGGCCCAGAGCGCCTCGACTTCCGGTTCGGTCACGATCGCGGTGACCAGGCCCTGCTTTCCCGCGTTGCCCTTGAAGATGTCCGCGAAACGACTCGACACCACGACACGGAACCCGAAGTCGCGGAGCGCCCAGACCGCGTGCTCACGGCTCGACCCGGTGCCGAAGTCCGGTCCGGCGACGAGCACCTGCGCCCCCTGGTACGCGGGCTGGTTGAGCACGAACTCGGGGTCCTGGCGCCACCCGGCGAACAGGGCGTCCTCGAATCCGGTCTTCGTGACGCGCTTGAGGTAGACCGCGGGGATGATCTGGTCGGTGTCGACGTTCGAGCGCTTGAGCGGCGCGGCGATCCCGGTGACGGTGGTGATCTCGTCCATCAGTTGGCTCCTTCAGCGGTCGCTGCCGTCGCGGCGTCGTCGGTCACCGATGCGATCGCATCGTCGGTCTCCAGGTCCCACGGGCTCGACAGCGTCCCGCGCACGGCGGTCGCCGCGGCGACGAGCGGCGAGACCAGGTGCGTCCGTCCACCCTTGCCCTGGCGGCCCTCGAAGTTGCGGTTCGAGGTGCTGGCGCAGCGCTCCCCCGGTGCGAGCTGGTCGGGGTTCATGCCGAGGCACATGGAGCAGCCGGCGAACCGCCACTCCGCGCCGAAGTCGGTGAACACCCTGTCCAGCCCCTCGGCCTCGGCCTCGAGCCGGACCCTGGCGGACCCCGGCACGACCATGACCCGCACGCCGTCGGCCTTCTTCCGCCCCCGGATGACCGACGCGAAGGCGCGGAGGTCCTCGATGCGCGAGTTCGTGCAGGACCCCATGAAGACCGCGTCGACCGCGATGTCCTTCATGGGCGTGCCGGCCTCGAGGTCCATGTACTCCAGCGCACGCCGCGCGGCGGCCTGGTCGTTGGGGTCGCTGTAGCTCGCGGGGTCCGGGACCGTCTCCGACAGCGACACGCCCTGACCGGGGTTGGTCCCCCAGGTGACGAAGGGCTCGAGCTCGTCGGCGTCGATGAATACCTCGGCGTCGAAGACCGCGTCGTCGTCGGTCGCCAGCGTGTCCCAGTAGGCGACGGCGTCGTCCCAGTCCTCGCCGGTCGGCGCGTGGTCGCGGCCCTGCACGTAGTCGTAGGTCGTCTGGTCGGGGGCGACCATGCCGGCGCGCGCACCGGCCTCGATCGACATGTTGCAGATGGTCATGCGGCCCTCCATCGAGAGCGCACGGATCGCGGAGCCGCGGTACTCGAGCACGTAGCCCTGCCCACCGCCGGTGCCGATCTTCGCGATCACCGCGAGGATGATGTCCTTCGCCGTGACGCCCGGGCGCAACGTGCCCTCGACGGTGATCGCCATCGTCTTGAACGGCTTGAGCGGCAGGGTCTGGGTGGCGAGGACGTGCTCGACCTCGCTCGTGCCGATGCCGAACGCCATCGCGCCGAACGCACCGTGGGTCGACGTGTGCGAGTCACCGCACACGACCGTGATGCCCGGCATGGTCAGGCCGAGCTGCGGGCCGACCACGTGGACGATCCCCTGCTCCTTGTCGCCGAGCGAGTGCAGGCGAACACCGAACTCGGCGCAGTTGCGGCGCAGGGTCTCGATCTGGGTGCGGCTCGTCGGGTCGGCGATGGGCCGGTCGATCGCGAGGGTCGGGGTGTTGTGGTCCTCGGTCGCGATCGTCAGGTCGAGGCGACGCACCGGGCGGCCGGCCTGGCGGAGGCCGTCGAACGCCTGCGGGCTCGTCACCTCGTGCACGAGGTGGAGGTCGATGTAGAGGAGGTCCGGGGTCCCGTCCTCGCCCTTGACCACGACGTGGTCGTCCCACACCTTCTCGGCGAGCGTCTTTCCCATCGGCTCGGCCCTTCCTCATCGACGTTGCGGTACCGCTCTCGCGGCTCGGTCCGGCGAGTCTAGCAGGTTGGTATACCAACGCGGGTCGCGACGGACGGGAGGCGCGGGTCCGCGCCGCCACGCGCCTCCCGTCCGGGACGGGCGTGCGTCCCACGCGACGTGCCGTCTCCGCGACACCCGTCGCGGTGGGAGGATGGGAACGACATGACGACAGCTGCGCACTCGACCCGGACCACCAACCTCGAGGGCGCGGCCCGTGCCGCGATCGCCGGCGGCGCACCGCTCGCGCTGCTGATCGCCCTGGGCATGCCCGGCTACGCGGCCTTCGCGATGTTCGCCGGCTTCACCGCGATCTTCGGTGCGACCGAGCCGTACCGGCAGCGGATGGTGACCACCGGTGTCGCCGGCGCCCTGCAGGCAGCGTGCATGTTCGCCGGCCTCGCGGTCTCGCTGTCGGGGGCACCGCTGTGGCTGCAGGGGGTCGGGCTCGTGGTCGTCCTGGTGGTCGCGGTCTGCACGCTGAGCACCCTGCAGACCATCCCGGCCCAGCCGATCTTCCCGGTGTTCGCGTTCTGCGTCTCGGCGCTCGTGCCCGTCCGTCCCGCCGACCTGCCCCTCGTCGCGACGATCATCGTCGGCTCGATCGCCTGGGCGTGGCTCGTCGCGATGTCCGGCGCGCTGATCCGACTCGTCCTGCACCCGCGAGCGCCCCATGTGTTCCGCCCGATCGCACCGCGGAAGCACCGGTCGTTCGCGATCCTGCGCAGTGCGGCGCTGTGGGAGACCGTCGGGCTCAACGTGGTGGGCGCCGTCGTCGCCGGAGCAGTCGCCGAGACGATCCCCTGGCTCGGACACCCGTACTGGGCGGTCATCGCACTGGTGTCCACGCTGCCGGCGATCCGACAGCGGCACACCGTGGTCCGCGCGGTGCAGCGGTTCGTCGGCACGATCGGCGGCACCGTCGTCGCCGTCGGCATCCTGCTGCTCGAGCCCTCGGTGTGGTGGATCGTGGTGATCGCCGTGGTCGGCCAGTTCTTCGCCGAGATCTTCGTTGCGCGGCACTACGCCGTGACGCTGCTCTTCCTCACGCCCCTCGCGCTCGCGGTCTCCTGGCTGAGCGTGCCCGAGGCCCCGGAGCTCCTGGCGGTGGACCGCATCGCGCAGACGCTGCTCGGCGCGCTCGTGAGCGTCGCCCTGCTGGGCGTCGGCCGGGCGATCGAGCGCCGGCGCGGCCGGGCGCTCGGCGCGACGAGCGCGATCCGCACCGTCTGACGCGGGGCGCGGAGCGCTCTGGCGCGCGCACAACTGCGAGCACGTCGCGCCGCGGGATCACGTGGCGCGACGTGCCCCCAGTGGTGCGGGAGCACGTCGCACCAGCGGGCAGCCGCCGGACGGGAGGCGCGGAGCCAGCCCGCACCGCGCCTCCCGACCGCAACCGGGTCGCCAGCAACGCGCACAACTGCGAGCACGTCGCGCCACGGAACCACGTGGCACGAAGTGCCCCGCGTTGTGCGGAAGCACGCCGCACCAGCGGGCGTCAGTCGCGCGGCGCGACGTTCCAGGAGTCGATGACCGGGCGGCCGTGCTCGTAGCCGAGCGAGCTCACCGTCGCGGTACCGAGCTTCAGCACGGCGCCGTCCTGCGGAGCCAGGCGGATCCACGCGGCGCCGAGGGCGCGGAGCACGTGTCCGTGCGCGACCACGATCGCGTCGTCCCCCTCGGCGAGCACCGGCCGGACGCGGTTCAGGACACGCTCGACGCGGACCCGGACCTCGGCGGCGTTCTCGCCCGGGGTGTCGCCCGCCGGGACCCCGTCGGTCCAGAGGTCCCACGGCCCGTGCCGCTTGACCTTGATCTGCGGGGTGGTCAGGCCCTCGTAGGCGCCGTAGTCCCACTCGTACAGGTCCTCGTCGAGCTCGGGGTCGACGAGGACCTGTTCAGCGGTGTCCCGCGCACGCTGCAGCGGGCTCGAGAGCGCGAGCGCGAAGGTGCGGTCGGCGAGGTACCGGCCGGCGCGCTTCGCCTGCTCGATGCCGTTCTCGGTGAGCGGGATGTCCGTGCGGCCGGTGTGCTGTCCGCTCTTCGACCACTCCGTCTCTCCGTGGCGGACGAGGACGAGTTCGCCGGGTCGTTCCGAGGTCATGTGTTCCTTCCGATGAGCAGGCCGAGCGCGGCTGCGCCGACCGAGACGACGAGCATCCCGAGGCCGTTCAGGACGGCGGTCCGGGTCTTGCCGGATCGGAGGAGCTGCACGGTCTCGACGCTCGCCGTCGAGAACGTCGTGTACCCGCCCATCATGCCCGTCCCGAGCACCGCGACCACCGGCAACGGCAGCGCACCCGACTCACCGGCACCGGTGATCAGTCCGAGGACGAGCGACCCGGTGACGTTGATGACGAGCGTGCCGAGCGGGAAGCCGCCGAGCACGGTGCCGCCGATCCGGCCCTTCACGAGTCCGTCGAGCCAGAACCGCAGCGCCGCACCGACGCCCCCGCCGAGGGAGACCAGCAGCAGGTCGAGCGCGCTCACCGCGAGTCCCCGGTCCAGGAGCGCCGGGCGGTGCGGGAGCGACGGACGGTCCGGGAACGACGGGCACCGGCAACCCACGCTCCCGCCGCCGCGGCGACGAGCCCGAGCACGACCGAGAGCAGCGCGTACCCGCTGCCGGCTCCCCACCGGCCGACGTCGAGCAGGCGGGCCGTGTCGTCGGCGAGGGTCGAGTACGTGGTGAAGCCGCCGAGGATCCCCGTCCCGACGAACAGCCGGAGCGCCCGACGCCGACCGGTGTCCGGCCCCGCGTGCGCCAGCGACTCGAGGAGCAGCCCGAGGCAGAACGCCCCGACGACGTTGATGGCGAGGATCGTCCAGCTGATGCCGTCCACGGCGGGGAGCGCGGCAGCGAGCGCCGCACGGACGCCGGTGCCGATCGCGCCGCCGAGCGCGACGAGCCCGAGGTAACGCCAGCGCAGGTGTGGGGGCCGGTCAGCGTGGGTGGTCACCCGGCCAGCCTGGCACGACCGGACCCGCGGGAGCGCGTTCGCTGCCCACGGGACCGGTCCCTGCGCGCTCGTGTGAACGGACCCTCAGCGTGCGATCGGGTTCGGCATGCGCCCGGCCCGGATGAGCGAGTCGGTCTGCGCCGACAGGTCGACCATCTGCAGGGTGTTCCGCAGCTGCAGTCGGTTCAGACACGAGTGCTCGAAGTCCGGCGCCCGGAGGTCGATCGGTCGCGCCCGTCCCGCCGCGGCGCCGTCCACGCAGGAGCCGACGAGCCGCCAGAACACACCGCTCGGCAGGACCCCGTCGTCGTCGAGGATCGCCGCGAGGTACCGGAGCACCCCGTCGAACACGTCGGTGAAGACGCCGAGCGCCGCCTCGTCGTCGTCGACCGGGTGCACGATCCGCTCGATCCCGGCGGGCACCGGGACGTCCCCGACGACCACGACCTCCTCCCCGATGTCCTTCATGAACACGCGGGACACCGCTCCGTCGCGCAGCACGAGCACGAGGTTCTCGCCGTGCGGCATGAACAGCAGCTGGTGCTCGGTGAGGCAGTGCACGACGGGGCGGAGGTACGCGTCGAGGTACCGCTCGACCCACGACGCGGCGTCGAGCCCCGACTCCGCGACGAGCGCAGCAGCCACCGACCGCCCCCGCGCGTCCCGGTGGAGCAGCGCCGCCATCGTGATCGGCCGCTCCCCCGGCTGCAGGCGCGGCACCGGGCTCTCCCGCCAGAGCGCCGCGAGCATCTTCCGCTGCGGTGCGCCCTGCTGCGCGGGCACCGACCCGATCCGGTGCCAGACGTCCCCGGTGTACCCGATCGCCGCGTGCTCGCGCAGCACCCCGAAGCCGGCGTCGGCCAGGACCGGGTCGGCCTCGACGAGTCCCGCGACCCAGTCGTTCACCGCGGGCGCGGTCCGCATGTACGCGGGAGACATCCCGCGCAGGAACCCCATGTTCTGCACGGCGAGCGCCGTCTTCACGTACGACCGCTGCGGGTGCGAACGGTTGAAGGCGGTGCGGATCGACTGCTGCGGCTGGTGGTCGTCGGGGCCCTCCCCGAGATCGACGAGGTCCTGCCGCCCGAGGTCCGGAGCGAACGTGACCGCGATCCGGTGCTGCCACTGCCACGGGTGCACCGGGAACCACGTGTACTCCGCGGGGTCGAGGCCGCGTCGGCTGAGCACCTCGTGGAAGCGCGAGACCGTCGCCGCGTCGAGTTCGGCGTCCCAGTGCTGCTCCTCGGTCCGGTCCGCGGCGAGCGCCAGGTGGGTGTGCTCCCGCCGGGCGGCGAGCCACCGGTACCGGAACCGGCCACCCGACTCGGGAGCGTACGCGCGGTACTCGTCGAGCCCGAACCCGATCCGCCCGTTCGCCGCGACGAACGCCGGGTGCCCCTCGGTCATCGAGGCCTCGGCGTCCTGGAACCCCGCGACGACGTCACCGTCCGACCGTCCGCGGGCGAGCTGCGCGGCGGAGGGGCCACCGCGCCGGTGCTTGGCCGCGGCGCTGGCGAGCGTCGACGCGATCTCCTCCAGGTAGGTGCCGAGCAGTGCGTCCGGGATCCCGAGCTGCTCGTGCAGCGCGAGCACGAGGTCCTGCGCGTCGAGCGGCGCCGGACGGCCTGCACGGGTGCGGGTGATCGAGGCCTCGTCGACGACCCAGTGCTCGAGCGTGTGCACCCGTGCACGGAACCGGTAGGTCGAGTCCCCCGCGTCGAGCACCCACCCGGGGCCGTCGGATCGCGGGGTGGCCAACCGCTCGTGGGTGAACTCGGCGATCGCCTTGGCCACGAGGTGCCGCTCGGCCGGTCCCAGGTGCTCCGGTCGCAGGTGTGCCGCAGGACCGTCGTCGTCGGGCTCCCCGATCCGCGCGGTGTCGAGGACCGACAGCAGCGCACGCTTGCCGTCGACGTCGACCACGCGGAGCGCGCGGAAGCCCACCTCGGCGTTCTTCCGCTGCACCGCCGTGTTGCGGACGTCCGGTTCGACGACGACCCGCCGCGCACCGAGGGCGTCACGGCAGTGCTCGACCACGGCCCGCATCACGGCGCTCGTCAGTCCGTGCACGCGGCCACCCGCCGCCGGCGGTGGTGCCACGAGCAGGTGCATGCCGACGTCGTCGGGCTGGGCGTCCCACACGTCGGTGAGCAGCACCACCGCCGGGTCGTACGTCTCGGCGTACGCGATCGGCTCGCCGTCCCGCCGCAGCACCCAGCCCGCCTGCGCGGGGTCGTCGTGCACGGACCGCAGGTACGACCGGACGGCGTCGACGTCGTGGTCGGGCATCGCCCACCACGAGGACGCCGGGTGGGCGAGCCACGACTGCACGACGGCGGCGTCGCCGTCA
>NZ_RBLU01000093.1 GCF_003989515.1 Curtobacterium sp. HSID17257 | reverse complement strand
CCCGCTCTTCGGACGCGGCGCCCCGGCGAGCCGGTGCTCGAGTGCGGCCCGCAGCACGTCGGCGTGCTCGCGCACTGCGCCGTCGGGCACGTCGAGCTCGGTGGCACCGGCGGTCGGGTGCAGGACCCGGAGCGCAGCCCGGAACTCGTCCGACCGACGCGGGGCCAGTTCGGCCGGCGTCGTGGTGGGGGAGTCGGGGTGGGAGCGCTCGCCGCGGGTGACGAGGAGCACGTGGACGGGGATGCCGGCGTCGGCGGCCGTCGCGATCAGTCCGCCGGCGCCGAGGGTCTCGTCGTCCGGGTGCGGCGCGACGACGACCACGGCGCCGACGCCGTGCAGGTCGACCGGCACCGCGGGCACCGAGCGGAGGAACGCCGTCCAGGCCTCGGGATCGGCCCCGGGCTCGCGGTGGTCGAACCGCACCGCACGCCCCGTCACCACGCGACACCGCCGCGCTCGACGACGATCCGGCCGACACGGGCGAGGTCGCGCTCCCCGTGGTCCTGCAGCACGTAGAGCCCGAGGTCGGCGACCCGCGCGGCGACCGCGGGGTCGCTCGTCAGCGGAGCGGGGCCGAGCGTCGCGACGACGCGCTGGGACACGGCGTCGACCGCGCGACGCACCCGCGACCGCGTCACCTGCGCCACGAGCGACCAGTCGGTGTCGTCCGACCCCGATGCGTCGATCTGGGCCGCGGCGGTCGCGAGGGCGTCCTCGGCGTCGGCGAGGTCGACCACCGTCGCGCCGAGCGCTGCCCGGAGCAGCGCGGCGTCGGGGCGGTCCACCGTCGCGGACCGGAGCAGCCGGGCGAGCCCCACGGCTCCACCCCACCAGCAG
Source organism: Curtobacterium sp. HSID17257 (assembly GCF_003989515.1). Lineage (GTDB taxonomy): Bacteria > Actinomycetota > Actinomycetes > Actinomycetales > Microbacteriaceae > Curtobacterium. The sequence continues at coordinate 12,225 of NZ_RBLU01000093.1, read as the reverse complement.
GCCGCGACGCCGATGCCGCCCCACGCGAAGCCCGGACGGGTGAGGTACCAGCCGGGTGCACCGACGGCCGTCGCCCGGACACCGGAGAAGTCGACCGGACCGCTCGGGACGTCGGGCATCCCGCGTGCGACCCAGGCCTCGTCGTGCGGCGCGACACCCTCCTGTCGCAGGTCGACCGCGAACAGCTGCCGCCCGTCCCCGACGTGTGCGGTGACGAGCGCGTGCGAGAGCGTCGATGCGAGCGAGCACCACGGCTTCGTGCCGTCGAGCCGGACCGCGTCGGCACCGGCGTCGTTGTCGGGGGTGGCGGTGAGCGTCGTGCCCGGCGCCTCGGCCGCGAAGACGCCCCACGTCGAGCCCTCCGGAGCGGTGGAACCGGCCTGGGCGAGGATGCCGAGCGCGTCGAGGTGCGGCTCGACGGTGCGGGCGAGCGCGACGTCGGCGGCGGCGACGGCCGCGAGTGCCGCGAACGCGCCACCGGCGGTCCCTGCGGACAGGGATGGAGCGGCGTCGGCCAGCCAGCGTGCGAAGGCGAGCCGGTCCTGCGGGGACGAGCCGGTCCTCCCGGCCGTCGCCTCGACGTCTGCGGTGTCGACGTCCGTGACGGACGGGGGCCAGGCCGGGGATCGCAGCATGAGGTCGACGCTACGGGCGACCGCCCGGGGGGCTCCTCGGGGAAGCGTCTGCCGGGCCACCGGACCGATCGGACGATCCACAGGGCAAGGAGGGGCCGTCCACAGACGGCCCATAGGAACCGCACCGATCCTCGATGACGTGACCATCTCGCAGCCCGCCGCAGCCCCTCGCCTCACCCGCGCCGACGGCACGCCGTTGCGCATCCTCGTCGTGGACGACGAGGCCAGTCTCACCGACCTGCTCTCGATGGCGCTCCGCTACGAGGGCTGGGACGTGAAGAGCGCGAACAGCGGGCAGGACGCCCTGACGACGGCACGCGAGTGGAAGCCCGACGCGATGGTGCTCGACGTGATGATGCCCGACCTCGACGGCCTGCAGGTGCTCGGGCGACTGCGGCAGAACAACGACGACACCCCGGTGCTGTTCCTCACCGCGAAGGACTCCGTCGAGGACCGCGTCACCGGGCTGACCGCAGGCGGCGACGACTACGTCACGAAGCCGTTCTCCCTGGAGGAGGTGGTGGCGCGCCTCCGCGGGCTCGTCCGGCGCTCGCAGATCTCGGTGTCCGAGGCCGGCGACTCCCGCATCGTCGTCGGTGACCTGGTGCTCGACGAGGAGTCGTACGAGGTGTCCCGCGCGGGCCGGCCCATCGAGCTCACCGCGACCGAGTTCGAGCTGCTCCGCTTCCTCATGCGCAACCCCCGCCGGGTGCTCTCGAAGGCGCAGATCCTCGACCGGGTGTGGTCGTACGACTTCGGCGGCAAGTCCAGCGTCGTCGAGATCTACATCTCCTACCTGCGGAAGAAGATCGACGCCGGCGAGACCCCGATGATCCACACGGTGCGCGGCGTCGGGTACGTCATCAAGCCGACCTCGTGACGCTCCGACGACGGCTCGTCCTGAGCATCGTCGCGATCGTCGTCGCGCTCAGCACGGTGATCGGGGCGGGCAGCATCGTCGCGCTGTTCTCGATCCAGCGCGCCGCGATCGACGACCAGCTGACGAGCGCGACCAGCCGTGCGCAGCGGTCGGTCGAGCGGCAGGGCGCCGGTGGACCGGGACTGGACATCACCCGTCCGAGCGGTCAGGCAGCCGGGACCCTCACGCTCTACTTCCTCGATGCACGGACCGTCGTCGGCGGGGTGCTCGCGCAGGACGGGGACGTCGTCGCGGTGCCCGACTCGTCGACGCAGCCGCTCTACGGGCTCCGGGTGGACGGCGCGACGCGCACCGTGGACCTCGGCGGCGACCTCGGCCGCTACCGGGTGACCGCCGTGTCGCTCGGGACCGCCGTCCTGGTCGTCGGCCTCCCGATGACACCCGTCTACGAGAGCGTCGGGAAGCTGTTCGGCGTGGTGCTCGTGGTCACCGCACTCGCCCTGCTCGCCGCCACCGGGGTCGCCGCGGTCGTGGTCCGCCGGTCGCTGCGCCCGCTCGAGCGGGTCGCCGAGACCGCGTCGAGCGTCGCGCGGATGCCACTGGAGCGCAGCGACGCCCTCGACGGTGTCCGGGTCCCCGACACCGACCCGCGGACCGAGGTGGGTCGGGTCGGCACCGCCTTCAACCGCATGCTCGGGCACATCGCGGGCGCCATGCAGGCCCGGGAGCACTCGGAGCAGAAGGTCCGGCAGTTCGTCGCCGACGCCTCGCACGAGCTCCGCACGCCCCTCGCCTCGGTCCGCGGCTACGCCGAGCTCACCCGACGCATGGGTGCGGACCTGCCGCAGGACGTCGTCTACGCGATGAGCCGCATCGAGTCGGAGTCACTCCGGATGACGAGCATGGTCGAGGACCTGCTGCTGCTCGCCCGCCTCGACGAGGGTCGAGAGGTCCAGTTCGCCGACGTCGACCTGACCGGCCTCGTGCTCGACGCGGTGAACGACGCCCACGCCGCCTCGCCCGACCACGTCATCGCGGTCGACGTGCCCGACGAGCCCGTGGTCGTCCCCGGCGACGCCGCCCGGTTGCACCAGGTGGTCGTGAACCTCGTGACGAACGCCCGGACGCACACCCCGGAGGGCACCCGCATCACGGTCGGCATCGCACGTGTGGCAAACGGCGTCGACCTGACCGTGCGCGACGACGGGCAGGGGATCGACCCGGAGTTCCTGCCGAAGCTGTTCGAACGGTTCGCGCGGGCGGACAGCTCACGGTCGCGGAGTGCCGGGTCGACGGGCCTCGGCCTGGCCATCGTCGACGCGGTCGTGCAGGCGCACGGTGGTCGCGTCGCCGTCGCGAGCGTCCCCGGCGACACCGTCTTCACGGTGCACCTGCCGGGTACCCGACCGGCGGGCCCGGTCGCGGGGCCGACCACGGCTGACGAGGCGACCGTCTGACGGACGGGAGGCGCGGGAGCAGCCCGGCCACGAGCCTCCCGTCCGCCGCTTGGTCACCGTCGGATCCTGTGGTACCGTCGTCGAAGCCAAAGACCGCCGGTCGTCTGTGCGCTCGCGCACAGACCGAAGGTCCTCACTCGTGGGGCAGCCAGCGCAGGTGTTCAGAACAACTCCTCCCGTTCGCGGGGGAGCAGCTCCGAGCCTCTGCGCCGGAGCTTTTTTCGTGTGGTGACCAGGGGCTAGCCGGCAAGAACCCCAAGGAGAACCATGGCGAACAAGGAAGCTGCGGTCGCCGAGCTCACGGAAGCATTCCAGAGCTCGAACGCCGTTCTGCTCACCGAGTACCGCGGTCTCACGGTCGCGCAGCTCAAGGAGCTCCGCAACTCGATCCGTGAGCACGCCACGTACGCCGTGGTGAAGAACACGCTGACCAAGATCGCGGCGAACAACTCCGGCATCACCTCGTTCGACGAGGAGCTCGCCGGTCCGTCCGCTCTCGCCTTCGTCCACGGTGACACCGTCGCCGTCGCGAAGTCGCTGCGTGCATTCGCCAAGGCGAACCCTCAGCTCGTGGTGAAGGGCGGTTACTTCGACGGTAACCCGCTCACCGCGACCGAGGTGGACAAGCTCGCTGACCTCGAGTCCCGCGAAGTGCTGCTCGGCAAGCTCGCCGGCGCCTTCAAGGCCTCGCTGTTCGGTGCTGCGTACCTGTTCCAGGCACCCCTCTCGCAGGCCGTCCGCACAGTGGACGCCCTCCGCGAGAAGCAGGAGTCCGCGGCCTGACCAGGCACGCGTTCATCAACCACACGTACTAGCTAGTAGTAGGAGAAAATCATGGCGAAGCTTTCGCAGGACGAGCTCATCGAGGCCTTCAAGGAGCTCACGCTCATCGAGCTCTCGGACTTCGTGAAGAAGTTCGAGGAGGTCTTCGAGGTCACCGCTGCTGCCCCCGTCGCGGTCGCCGCGGCCGGTGGCGCTGCTGCCCCCGCCGAGGAGGTCGAGGAGAAGACCGAGTTCGACGTCGTGCTCAAGTCGGCCGGTGACAAGAAGATCCAGGTCATCAAGGAGGTCCGTGGCCTCACGTCGCTCGGCCTGGGCGAGGCCAAGGCGCTCGTCGAGACCGCCGACGCCAAGATCCTCGAGGGTGTCAACAAGGAGACGGCCGACAAGGCGAAGGAGGCCCTCGAGGCCGCCGGCGCCACGATCGAGCTCGCGTAGTCTCGACCTCTGGTCACGAAGGCCGCTGCCCCTCGGGGCGGCGGCCTTCGTCGCGCGCGGGGTGCCGGTGGGGGGCCGCGGGGCGCGAGTCTCGGGCTGAGCGACGCTTCTCGCGCCGATGGAGGCGAGAAGCGTCGCTGAGCGCGAGTCTCGGGCGAGGCTTGGCCGCTCACCAGGTGACACGGTGCTGGCGGAACAGTGCGCTCAGGCGGTCGGGATCGACGAGGTGCCACCACGTGGGACGCACCACCGTGCGGACGCAGGGCAGGGATCGCAAGCGGTCCTCGCGGATCTTCTCGTGCCAGACGGCCTCGGCGGGGCTGCGGCCGGCGAGCATGGTCGGGTCCGAGTACTTCTGCCGCCCGTCGAACTCGACGACCACGCCGAGGTCGGGGAGCCAGAAGTCGACGCGGTCGAGCGTGCCGTCCGGGTGCCGGAAGGTGTGCTGTGCGATCGGGCGGGGGACGCCGAGCTCGACCATCCGCACCGCGGTGTACGACTCGCCGACCGATTCGTGCTGCGGGTCGAGCGCCGCGGCGACCGTGCGGGCCCGGACCGATCCCCGACAGGGACCCACGGGGAGTGCATCGAGGAAGGCGTCGATCGGCAACGTGCCGGTCCGTACGGCGTGGTCGACGGCCACCGCCGCCACCGACGGCGGGGAGGTCGTCGCCAGGTCGAGCGCCGTGCGCAGGTGGCTGGTCACGGGTACCCCGGCGAGGACCACCGGCGGCGACTCGGTCACGGGCAGGCCTGCGTGGCGGACGACGCGTGCACGGTGTTCAGTGCGGCGCGTGCGCGGATCGACGAGGTGCACGCGCTCGGGTGGGGCGTCGATGACCGGCCACCCGAGGACGAGTGCAGCGGTCGTGTGCGAGAACGCCGCTCCCTGACGGACCGCCGGGGCGATCGCCCGTGCGAGCAGCAGGTGCCGAGGGTGCGGCACGAGCTGGTGCCAGACCGCCGCATCGACGTAGACCCCCTGGGCGAGCCGGACGAGCGCTCCGGCTCGGTGCCGTCGCTGCAACGCTCGCGCCGTGGAAAGGTCGTGTGGTGTTGCGCGGAGCAGGGCGGGTGGTTCGGTGTCCATGACCGCAGCGTGCAGGATCCGCGAGGCGACCATCGGAGGGCGGCGCGCTCCTGTGGATGGTGAGCCGCGCCTCCCGGCTGTGGACGAGTCTCGTCACGAGCGGCGCGAGACTCGCGCTGGGCGACGCGTCTCGCGTGCGGGACCGCGAGATGTGTCGCTCAGGCCGAGTCTCGGGCGGGCGGGCGGGCGGGGGGCACGGGCGCGCGCGTCAGCGCAAGGTGCTGTGGCGGCGGCCGTAGGCCAGGTAGAGCACGGCGCCGGCGACCATCCACAGGCCGAACGCGATCCAGGTGCCGGCGCCGAGGAACACCGCGAGCAGCACGCAGCACAGGGTGCCGAGCACGGGGACGACCGGGAAGAGCGGGACCCGGTACGAGCGCTCGAGCTCCGGGCGGGTGCGACGGAGCAGGATCACCGACACGTTCACCAGGGCGAAGGCCACGAGCGTGCCGATGCTCGTGGCGTCGGCGAGCTCGCCGAGGGGCACGAGTGCTGCACCGACCGCGACCACGATGCCCACGATGAGGGTGTTCGGCACCGGGGTGCCCGTGCGCGGCGAGACCCGGCCGAACACGGACGGCACCATGCCGTCGCGCGCCATCGTCAGCAGGATGCGGGTCTGGCCGTAGAGCACCGTGAGCACGACGCTCGCGATGGCGATCACGGCGCCGATCGAGAAGACGAGCGCGACGACCGGCTGCCCGGTGACCTCGACCACGATCCGGACGAGCGAGGCCTCGTCGGACGAGAACGACGTCCAGGGGCGGGCGCCGATCGCGGCGATCGCGACCAGGATGTAGAGCGTCGTGACGATCACGATCGACCCGATGATCGCTCGCGGGAGGTCACGTCGGGGGTCCTTCGCCTCCTCGCCCGCGGTCGAGGCGGCGTCGAACCCGATGTACGAGAAGAACAGGCGCGAGGCCGCCGCGGTCACGCCGGCCGCCCCCATCGGCGCGAGGGGCGCGAAGTTCTGCGACGAGAAGGCCGTGAAGGCGACGACCACGAAGAACACCAGCAGCGCGATCTTCACCACGACCATGAGCGTGTTCACCCAGGCGCTCTCGCGGGCCCCCGGCAGCAGGACCGCCATCGCGAGGAGCACGAGCACGGCGGCCGGCAGGTTGACCACGCCGCCGTCGCCGGGCGGGGCGGCGATCGCCGCGGGCAGGTGGAGCCCGAAGACGCGCAGGGTCTCGTCGACGTACTCGCTGGCGCCGACCGCGACCGCGGCCACGGAGACCGCGTACTCGAGCACCAGGCACCAGCCGCACACCCAGGCGATGCCCTCACCCATCGTGGCGTACGTGTACGAGTAGCTCGACCCCGAGGTCGGCACCGCTCCTGCCATCTCGGCGTAGGACAGCGCCGACAGCAGCGCGGCCACGCCGGCGAGCACGAAGGAGATCCAGACCGCCGGACCCGCCAACGGCACGGCGGTCCCGAGCACGACGAGGATGCCGGTGCCGAGCGTCGCCCCGACGCTGATCATCATCAGGTGCCAGACCCCGAGCGAGCGTCGGAGCGGCTCACCGTCGACGCCCGCCGCGGCTTCGGCCTGCAGCTGCTCGATCGGCTTCCGGCGTGCGAGCTGGTGACGGAGGGACGTGGGGCGGGAGGGCGCGGACGTCATGGGACCTCGTGATCGGCGCGGGGAAGGGGACGGACGATGTTCGCACGGCCCCTGAACGGGGTCAAATACGCCCTGGGCTGACGACCGCCGCCCCGGTCGGACGCGGGGGATACCGTGGTGCCATGAGCATGGGCCACGGGATGCGTCCGGGCGGTCCCCGCGGCGGCGGGCGGATCTCCAGCGGTGACGCGCAGGCGCAGCGGGCCGCGAACGCCGAGGCGCCCCGGATCCCGCACCTGCTTCGTCGCATCGCCGGGCTCTTCGTGCCGCACCGCCGGGCGATCGTGCTGACGGTCGTGCTCGTGCTCGTCGGTGCGGCGCTCTCGGTGATCCCGCCGCTGCTCACGCAGCAGGCCTTCGACCGCGGGCTCTTCCCGCCCTCGGGTCGGCCCGACCTGCCCGTCCTCCTCGAGCTGGTCGGCGGGATGGTCGCGCTCTGGATCGCGAGCGCCGGCGTCGGCATCTGGCAGACGTACCTGACGGCGACCGTGGGCAACCAGGTCATGGGTGCGTTGCGCATGCGGCTCTTCGAACACCTGCAGCGCATGGAGCTCGCGTTCTTCACCCGCACGAAGACCGGCGTCATCCAGTCGCGCCTGCAGAACGACGTGGGCGGCGTCGCGAGCGTGCTCAACAACACGATCTCCTCGGTGCTGGGCAACACCGTCACCGTCATCGCGGCGGTGGTGGCGATGCTGCTGCTCAGCTGGCAGATGACCCTGGTCGCGGTCGTGCTCCTGCCGCTGCTCGTCGTCGCCCAGCGCCGTGTCGGCCAGGTCCGCGCCCGGATCGCCGCCCAGACGCAGGAGTCGCTGTCCGACATGACGGCGATCACCCAGGAGGCACTGAGCGTCTCCGGCATCCTGCTCGCCAAGAGCTTCACCCAGCAGCGCAGCGAGACCCGGCGCTACGGGGACGAGAACCGCAACCAGATCCAGCTGCAGGTCCGGCAGCAGATGTCCGGTCAGTGGTTCTTCGCGATCGTCCAGGTCTTCCTGTCGATCATCCCGGCGGTCATCTACGTGGTCGCGGCGTACCTGATCATCGGTGACGTCCCGATCACCGCCGGCACCATCGTCGCGTTCACGACCGTGCAGTCGCGGCTGCTCTTCCCGACCGTCGGCCTGCTCCGGGTGGTGCTCGACCTGCAGACGTCCGGTGCGCTCTTCGCCCGGATCTTCGAGTACCTCGACCTCCGGCCGGCGATCACCGACGCAGCCGACGCACGGCCGGTGGACGAGTCGCGTCTGGGGCACGTGGCGTTCGACGACGTCTCGTTCACCTACCCGGACGGCGAACCCGACAAGCCGACGCTGCGCGAGGTCTCGTTCGACCTGCAGCCCGGACAGTTCGCGGCGTTCGTCGGACCGTCCGGCGCGGGCAAGACGACGATCTCGTACCTGGTGCCCCGGCTGTACGAGGCGTCGTCGGGCAGCGTGCGGTTCGCCGGGGCCGACGTGCGCGACCTGCAGCACGAGGACCTGATGCGCCACGTCGGGATCGTGAGCCAGGAGACGTACCTGTTCCACGCCTCCATCGGCGACAACCTGCGGTACGCGAAGCCGGACGCGACGGACGAGGAGCTCGAGCGCGCCGCCCGCGCGGCGAACATCCACGAGACCATCGCCTCGTTCCCCGACGGCTACGACACGGTCGTGGGGGAGCGGGGCTACCGGCTGTCCGGCGGCGAGAAGCAGCGCATCGCGATCGCTCGCGTGCTGCTGAAGGACCCGCCGGTGCTGGTGCTCGACGAGGCCACGAGCGCGCTCGACTCGATCTCCGAGCACGTGGTGCAGACCGCGCTCGACACCGCCGCAGCCGGACGCACCACGATCGCCATCGCGCACCGGCTGTCGACGATCCGCGACGCCGACGTGATCTTCGTGCTCGACCGCGGGCGGATCGTCGAGCGGGGGGGCCACGACGAGCTCCTCGCGCGCGGCGGCGTGTACGCCTCGTTGTTCCACCAGCAGAACGACGGGTCGACATCGTTCGTCGCAACCGGGCCGACGGTCGGGCCCGCCACCTAGACTCGGCCGCGTGCGTTACGCGAACTCCGTCGTCGACCTGGTCGGTGACACCCCGCTCGTCCGACTGAACCGTGTCACCGAGGGCATCGGGGCGACCGTCCTGGTGAAGGTGGAGTACCTGAACCCGGGCGGCTCGTCGAAGGACCGCATCGCCACGCGGATCATCGACGCGGCCGAGGCGTCCGGCGAGCTGCGCCCGGGCGGCACGATCGTCGAGCCGACCTCCGGCAACACCGGGGTCGGGCTCGCGCTCGTCGCCCAGCAGCGCGGGTACCGCTGCGTCTTCGTGCTGCCGGACAAGGTCGGCGAGGACAAGCGCAACGTGCTCACCGCCTACGGCGCCGAGATCGTCGTGACCCCGACCGCGGTCCCACCGGACCACCCCGAGTCCTACTACTCGGTGTCCGACCGCCTGGTGCGGGAGATCCCCGGCGCCTACAAGCCGAACCAGTACGCGAACCCGAACGGACCGCGGAGCCACTACGAGACCACCGGTCCGGAGATCTGGCGCGACACCGAGGGCCGGCTGACGCACTTCGTCGCCGGCGTCGGCACCGGTGGCACCATCTCGGGCACCGGCCGCTTCCTGAAGGAGGCGTCCGACGGCCGCGTCCGGATCGTGGGCGCCGACCCCGAGGGCTCCGTCTACTCGGGCGGCACCGGTCGGCCCTACCTGGTCGAGGGCGTGGGCGAGGACTTCTGGCCCGGTGCCTACGACGCGGGCATCCCGGACGAGATCATCGCCGTCACCGACGCGGAGTCGTTCGCGATGACCCGGCGGCTCGCGCGCGAGGAGGGGCTGCTCGTCGGCGGGTCGAGCGGCATGGCCGTCGTCGCCGCCCTGCGTGCCGCACGCGACCTGACGGAGGACGACGTGGTCGTGGTGCTGCTGCCCGACGGCGGCCGCGGGTACCTCGGCAAGATCTTCAACGACCGGTGGATGCGCTCCTACGGCTTCGCCGACACCGACGACGCCCGCACGGTCGGTTCCGTCGTCGCCGGCAAGGACGGCCGGCTGCCCGACCTCGTGCACGCGCACCCGTCGGACACGGTGCGCGACGTCGTCGAGATCATGTCGACCTACGGCGTCTCGCAGATGCCCGTCCTGAGCGCCGAGCCTCCGGTCGTGATCGGCGAGGTCGTCGGCGCCGTCGCCGAGAAGGACCTGCTCGAGCAGGTCTTCACCGGCACCGCGGCGATGACCGACGCGGTGAGCGGCTTCGTCGGTGACCCGCTGCCCCTCATCGGGATCGGCGAGTCCCTGTCCGCCGCCCGTCGGGCGCTCGAGACCGTCGACGCGCTGCTCGTCGTCGACGACGGCAAGCCCGTCACCGTGCTCACCCGGCACGACCTGCTGACCTCCCTGTCCGACTGACCCGCAAGGAACCAGAACGCATGACCGAGTTCGCCACCCGCGCCGTCCACGCCGGCCAGGACCCCGACGCCACGACGGGCGCCGTCATCCCGCCCATCCACGTCACGAGCACCTACGTGCAGGACGGGGTCGGGAACATGCGGAACGGCTACGAGTACTCCCGCGGAGGCAACCCGACGCGGGACGCCCTGCAGACCCTGCTCGCCGACCTCGACGGCGGCGTCGCGGCGTACTCGTTCGCGTCGGGCCTGGCGGCCGAGGACGCCCTGCTCCGCGCGTACCTCGAGCCCGGCGCCCGCGTCGTGATGGGCAACGACGTCTACGGCGGGACGCACCGCCTCGTGAACCGTCTGCACGTGCCGTGGGGCGTGGAACTCGTCGTCGTCGACATGAGCGACGTCGACCGGGTGCGTGCCGCGCTCGAGGGCGCCCCGGCCAAGACGGTGCTGTGGGTGGAGACCCCGACGAACCCGCTCATGAAGATCGCCGACATCGCGCTCCTCTCCGAGGTCGGGCACGCCGCCGGCGCCCTGGTCGTCGTCGACAACACCTTCGCGTCGCCGTACCTGCAGCAGCCGCTGTCGCTCGGCGCGGACGCGGTGTCGTACTCGACCACGAAGTACCTCGGCGGGCACTCCGACGTCGTCGGCGGCGCGGTCGTCCTGCGGGACCCGGAGTTCGCGGAGCAGGTCGGCTTCCTGCAGTTCGGTGCGGGCGCGATCGCGTCGCCGTTCGACGCCTTCCTGACGACCCGCGGCATCAAGACGCTGCCGGTGCGGATGGAGCGGCATTCGTCGAACGCGCAGGCCGTGGCCGAGGCGCTCGTCTCCGCGCCGGGCGTCGAGCGCGTGTACTACCCCGGTCTCGCCGACCACCCCGGGCACGAGGTCGCCGCGAAGCAGATGCGCGGCTTCGGCGGCATGCTGTCGGTCGCCCTGTCCGGCGGGCCCGAGGCGGCGAAGCGCTTCGTCGAGTCGACCGAGGTCTTCACGCTCGCCGAGTCCCTCGGCGGCGTGGAGTCGCTCATCGGGTACCCGAGCGAGATGACGCACGCGTCGGTCAAGGGCACCGAGCTCGCCGTCCCCGAGAACGTCGTCCGCCTGTCGGTGGGCATCGAGGACCAGGGCGACCTGGTCGGGGACGTGCTGCAGGCGCTGTCCCGCTGACCACGGGTCCGCTGACGTCCCGCTGGCCACGGCCGTCGACGCGGGCGGGACGGACGGGAGGCTCCCCACCGGACCGGTGGGGAGCCTCCCGTCCGTCATCAGGACCTGACGGATCGTCGGTGCGCGCCCCTAGGCTGGCCCGGTGAGCAGTGTGGCGACGAGGTCGGGGATCCTCAGCGGGCGCTACGCGCTCGCGACCCTGGGGATGGTCGCGATCGTCGGGGTGGCCGCGTTCCAGAACCTCGCGATGACGACGGTGATGCCCCGGATCAGCCGCGACCTCGACGGGCAGACCCTCTACGCGCTCGCCTTCGCCGCCCCGCTCGCCGCCGGGGTGCCCGGGATGGTGCTCGCGGGGACGTGGACGGACCGCTCGGGCGGCCGGGTCGTCGCCTGGGTGTCGGCGGTCTTCTTCGCCCTGGGGACGGCCGTCGTGATGACCGCGCCGACGATGGGGGTGTTCCTGGCCGGTCGTCTCGTCGAGGGCTTCGGCGCCGGCGCGATCGACGTCGTGCTGTACGTGCTGGTCGCCAGGATCTTCCCGGCCGAGCTGCACGGGCCGGTCTTCGCCGGGTTCGCCGCGGCCTGGGTCGTGCCCGCGCTCGTCGGGCCGGCGCTCGCCGGGGTCGTGACCGAGGTGTGGGGCTGGCACTGGGTCTTCGCGGGCGCCCTCGTCATCGCGGTCGTCGCCTTCGCGCTCCTCGTGCCGACGCTGGCGCGCCTGCACGCGCCGCCGGTCGA